>DXHX01000147.1 GCA_019113205.1 Candidatus Pseudogracilibacillus intestinigallinarum
AACCATTTTTAAAAGCATTACAAGTTTTCACGTTTGCGGAGAGTCTTGGAGGCGTAGAAAGTTTCCTTACATACCCGGTTACGCAAACACATATGGATATACCGGAAGAAGTAAGGTTAAGCTATGGTTTATCAAATCGACTACTTCGTGCTTCAGTCGGTGTAGAACATGAAGAAGATTTAGTAAATGATTTAGCACGTGCATTTGAGCAAATTCGTACATGAGAGGTGAAGTGATCCGATGAGTTTGTTAAAAGATTTAGAGAAAAAAGTGTTAATTGCAGATGGAGCAATGGGGACGATTTTATATGCGAATGGTGTTGGACGTTGTTTTGAGGAATTGAACTTAACACATCCAGATCAAATCCAGAATGTTCATGAAACATATATCGCAGCAGGGGCCGAAGTGATTCAAACGAACACATATGGAGCCAATTATATTAAGCTGGCAAGATATGGCCTGGAAGAACAAGTGAAAAAAATTAATGAGCAAGCAGTCCAAATTGCGAAACGTGCGAGTAATGGTCGGGCACATATTCTCGGAAATATTGGTGGAATATATGGCGGCCAAACATTGAATGAAAGTGAAGATGAAATCAAAAGAAGCTTCCGGGAGCAGTTATATTGCTTATTACTAGAAGGTGTCGATGGATTAATTTTAGAAACGTATTATAGCCTAGACGAGTTAAGGACGGTTTTACAAATTGCACGGGAAGAGACAGATTTACCAATTATTACAAACGTCTCGATGCATGAACCGGGAGTGTTAGAAGATGGAACAGCTTTACACGATGCATTACGACAGCTAGAGGGATTAGGTGCCAATATCGTTGGGATTAACTGTCGACTAGGTCCATCACAAATGGTAACTTCACTAGAAACTGTACCATTATTAGACCATGCATATTTAGCAGCATATCCGAATGCTAGTTTGCCAGCTTATCGAGATGGTATTTTATTTTACGAAAACGAACCAGATTATTTCAAAACATGTGCAACACAGTTACGGGATCAAGGAGTTCGGCTAATTGGTGGATGTTGTGGAACGACACCAGAACATGTAAGAGCCTTGGCGGAAGGGGTCAAAGATTTAACGCCAATTACAGAAAAAGAAGTTCGTAAAGTCGAACAAATTGAAGTTTTACGAGAAAGAAAGCGGACGGAAAAAACGATTCCTGAATTAGCGAAGGAGAGACCGACGATTATCGTTGAGCTAGATGCGCCAAAACATTTAGATGTGGAAGGATATTTCGAAGGTGCAAAAGCATTGCATGAAGCTGGTGCAGATGCAATTACTTTAGCAGATAATTCATTAGCATCGCCGAGAATTAGTAATCTAGCTATGGCAGTAAAGTTAAAAGAGCAAGGGATTCGACCACTCGTACATTTAACATGTCGTGATCGCAATTTAATTGGATTACAATCACATTTATTAGGGCTTCATACATTAGGGATTAATGAAATGCTTGCAATTACAGGGGATCCGACGAAGATTGGTGATTTTCCTGGAGCAACTTCCGTTTTCGATGTGAACTCTTTTAAATTGATTGAATTAATTAAAAAAGGAAACAACGGTATTTCTTTTTCAGGAAACTCATTACGTGAAAAAACAGCATTTAGTGTTGCGGCAGCATTTAATCCAAACGTTGCTAATGTTGAGAAAGCTGTACAACGTATGGAAAGAAAAATTACGAGTGGTGCCGATTATATTTTAACGCAACCGGTATACGATGTAGAGAAGATTACCGAATTAAAGGAAGCGACGAATCATATTGATACGCCTATTTTTTTAGGTATTATGCCTCTTACTTCTACGAAAAATGCAGAATTTTTGCATAATGAAGTGCCGGGGATTAAATTGACTGACGACGTTCGTGAACGAATGAGAGCTGTCGCAGATGACCGGGCTCGTTCGACGGCAGAGAGTATCGCGATTTCAAAAGAATTAGTGGATGAAGCATTAAAACATTTTAACGGAATTTATTTAATTACACCGTTTATGCGTTATGACATTACAGTTGAATTAGTTCAATATATCCGTGAAAAAACTGGTGTAAAACAAAATGTAGCAGTAGTAGATTCATAGGAAACTATATTAAATATAAATAGGATAAAATTAATTGGAGGAAAAAAACATGTCAAACATTAAAAGTTCGAACTTAGGGTACCCGAGAATTGGAGAAAACAGGGAATGGAAAAGAGCGTTAGAAAGTTACTGGAATGGAGAAAGTACACAAGAAGAATTAATAGCTAAAACAGATGATATTCGCTTAAATAATTTAAAGAAGCAAAAAGAACAAGGGGTAGACTTAATTCCAGTAGGTGATTTTTCATTATATGACCATGTGTTAGATACATCTGCGACATTTGGTATTGTCCCTGAACGTTACGATTATAACGGTGGAAAAGTGGATGTTGATACATACTTTGCGATTGCTCGTGGGGTAGACAATGCTGTGGCATCTGAAATGACAAAATGGTTTAACACAAACTATCATTACATCGTTCCAGAATTAAACGGAGCAACGCCTACATTAGTTGATAACCGTGCATTACGTTTTTACAATGAAGCGAAAGAAAAATTAGGTATTGATGGAAAGCCTGTATTATTAGGACCGATCACATATGTAAAACTTGCAAAAGGATATGAAGAGAGTGAATTCGAAGCAATTGTTGAAAAATTTGTTCCATTGTACGTGCAAATTTTACAAGAGTTAGAGGAAGCTGGAGCGTCTTGGGTACAAATTGACGAACCGATTTTCTCTACGGATGTTGCGGAAGAAGTAGTTGCCTTAGCAGAAAAGGTGTATGCTCAGTTTGCAGAAAAGGCACCTAATATTCAAATAATTTTCCAAACGTATTTTGAAAAAGTATTCCATTATGAGCGTATCGTTAACTTACCTGTAAAAGCAATCGGGTTAGACTTTGTGCATGGTGACTCCTTAAATGCTTTAAAGACGAATGGATTCCCAAAAGATAAAGTGTTAGCAGCAGGAATTGTAGATGGACGTAACGTATGGCGTGCAAATTTAGAGGAAAAATTAACGACATTAGAAACGATTAAACAATTCGTAAATGAAGAGCAATTAATCGTGCAACCATCATCTTCTTTATTACACGTACCAGTTACGAAAACTTTAGAGAAGAAAATTGACCCAGTGATTTTAGGTGGACTATCATTTGCGGACGAAAAGTTATTTGAGATCGTTACATTAACGAAAGGCTTAAAAGAAGGCAGAGAAGCGGTACAGGATACATTAGCAAAAGCGGCAGAAGAACTGAATAGTTTACAGGCAGAATATCGTTCAAATGATGAAGTACGTGATGCTGTTGCTGGATTATCAAAAGCTGATGCAGACCGTGACTTACCATTTGCAGAGCGAATTAAATTACAAGATGAAAAATTACAATTGCCATTATTGCCGACGACAACTATTGGTAGTTTGCCACAAACTCCAGAAGTAAGGGGAACACGTACGAAATGGAGAAAAGGTGAAATTACAGATGCGCAATATGAAGCGTTTGTTAATGGAGAAATTAAACGTTGGATTGAAATCCAAGAAGATCTTGATATCGATGTACTCGTTCATGGAGAGTTTGAGCGTAATGACATGGTGGAATACTTCGGTGAAAAGTTAAATGGATTTAGTGTAACAGAATATGGTTGGGTTCAGTCGTATGGTTCACGTTGTGTAAAACCGCCATTAATTTTTGGAGATGTATCATGGGCTGGTCCAATGACTGTAAAGGAAAGTGTGTATGCACAATCTTTATCAGACCGTTTCGTCAAAGGAATGTTAACAGGACCTGTCACAATTTTAAACTGGTCATTTGTACATGATACAACACCTCGTTACGAAATTATGAAACAAATTGCTTTAGCTCTACAAAAAGAAATTACAGCATTAGAAGAAGCGGGCATTAAAATTATTCAAGTGGATGAACCGGCATTACGTGAAGGATTGCCATTAGATCATGCTAAATGGGAGGAATATTTAGAGGAATCGGCATATGCATTTAGATTATCAAATGCAAAAGCCGAAAATGATACACAAATTCATACGCACATGTGTTATTCGAACTTCGAAGACATTTTTGAATGTATCGATGATTTAGATGCAGACGTTATTTCCATTGAAACTTCCCGAAGCCACGGAAACTTAGTTTCTACTTTTGAAGACAACACATACACGAAGGAAATTGGTTTAGGGGTATATGATATTCATAGCCCGAGAATTCCTTCAGTCGATGAATTAAAACAAAATATCGATCGTGCATTACAGACGATTTCACCGAAACAGTTCTGGGTAAACCCTGACTGTGGACTGAAAACTCGTAAAGAACAAGAAACGATTGATGCATTAAGAGTAATGGTTCAAGCGGCAAAAGATACACGTGAAAAATTAAGCGCTGTACCGAAGTAATAATGTGCTGAAGGTAGTTTAAACAAATCTTAAGGAAAATGGTCATGTTTATGTTGAAAATAAACATGACCATTTATGCATTTGAAGATGACTGGTTTTGCCGGAGATTCTAAGTAGCTTTGAGCGTAGTATTAAAAATGACACCTATCGTGATAAAGTTGCAAGAATGTGGCTCGCAGTTGCAAGAATGTGGCTCGAAGTTGCAAGAATATGGCCCGCAGTTGCAAGAATATGACCTGAAGTTGCAAGAATACGGGCCAAAGTTGCAAGAATACGGCTCGAAGTTGCAAGAATACAGTTCAAAGTTGCAAGAATACAGTTCGAAGTTGCGAGAATACAGCTTAAAGTTGCAAGAATATGGCCCGAAGTTGCAAGAATGCGGCCCGAAGTTGCAAGAATATGGCCTGAAGTTGCAAGAATACGGCTCGAAGTTGCAAGAATATGGGTAGAGGTTGCAAGAATGTGGCCTGAAGTTGCAAGAATATGGGTAGAGGTTGCAAGAATATGTGCTGAAGTTGCAAGAATACAGGTGAAAGTTGCAAGAATATAGGTCGAAGTTGCAAGAATCCAACCATAAAGCTAATCACCTCCCACAAAGTGGAAACAGGAAGTTTTGGTGTTGAAGGTATTTTGCGGATACAGTTGGAAGCAATAAAAATCAAATTTGGTAATATATAAGAATCAGTTGAAAGATGATTATAAAAGCAATCAACTAACATTAT
>DXHX01000148.1 GCA_019113205.1 Candidatus Pseudogracilibacillus intestinigallinarum
ACTTGCGAATATACGTGTTAATTTCGCAAGTTCCCGTGTAAATCCCGCTCCACTTGCGAATATACGTGATAATTCCGCAAGTTCCCGTGCAAATCCCGTTGCACTTGCGAATATACGAGATAATTCCGCAAGTTCTCCTTCAAATCCCCCTCCACTTGCGAATATACGAGATAATTCCGCAAGTTCCCCTTCAAATCCCGCTCCACTTGCGAATATACGTGATAATTCCGCAAGTTCCCGTACAAATCCCGCTCCACTTGCGAATATACGTAATAATTTCGCAAGTCGCCCAGCCACTCCATTATACATTCTCAAAAAATGGACAATTTTACGTACTATTATATTTGAAACAAGGCTTCTTACTCTGTATAGAATATAGTATCTATGGTAAAATAGTTTAAATACTCTATTTCATTGTAAGGAGATGATCATATGGAGCAAATAAATATATTCTCGAAAAGAGAGGAAATAGCAAATGCTATTACACATGGTATTGGTGCATTACTAAGTGTTGTTGCACTAACGTTGTTGGTCGTTTATGCATCAATGTATGGTTCTGCTGCACATGTAGTTTCGTTTACAATTTTTGGAGTTACGATGTTAAATTTATACGTTTCATCGACATTATTACACGCACTTCCAAAAGGGAAAGCGAAAGATGTCTTTGAGATTTTGGACCATTCGTCCATTTACTTATTTATTGCAGGGACATATACACCGATAACATTAATTGTAATGGATGGTGCACTTGGATGGGTACTATTTGGTATCGTTTGGGGAGTAACAGTTTTTGGAATTGTGTTTAAAGTATTTTTTGTGAAAAAGTTTTTATTCGTTTCGACCATTTTATATATATTATTAGGTTGGCTCGTCGTTATTGGATGGGATCAAATCATTTCGAATTTACACGGAAATGGTGTTACATTGCTCGTTATCGGTGGTGTTTTATATACGGTAGGAACTATCTTCTTCCTATGGCGTGGTTTTAAATATCATCATGCGATTTGGCATTTATTTGTAGTGGGAGGCTCTGTATTTCACTTTTTTGCGATATTTTTATACGTACTTCCACTGTAAGAAAATATAAATTTTATGGGCAAAACGTTTGTTTTGTCCTTTTTTTATCTGAATAAAGTCCCTTAAGAATCTGGCACTTTTAGACAATGTTATTACAATCTTATTTCAAGTTGGCTAGAACTATTGTATATATTGTATTGTTCTTGTAAAATGTAGAAAGATTTGAAGATAAAGTGTGGTGAAAGACAATGAATACAAAAAGCAAAATTCCTTTAATTGGAGCAGGTGTTTTTTTATTCCTATTTATCGTTGTAGCATTGTTAACGACTGGAACACAAGGGTTTTTATTAGATGAAAATGTTGCATATTGGGCGGACCAACAAACGAATGCTGTCTTTTTAAAATTAATGGAAATAGCATCTGTATTAGGTTCAAGTGAAATGATTTTATTAATTACCGTCATTATTGGGATTGTTTTTATCGTGAAAGGAAATTGGCGTCATTTCTTTTTCTTTTTCGTTCTCTCAGTTGGTGGGGTGCTAGTTAATTTAGGATTAAAAATGTTAGTACGTCGTGCTAGACCTGGTGATGAAATAAGTTACATAGAAGTATTTGATTTTAATTTTGAATTACAATCATACAGTTTTCCAAGTGGTCATACGATGCGCGCAACGATTTTATTGCTATTTTTAATGTATGTTGCTTTTTATTTCGGAAAACGAATGTACATGCAAATTATTGCTTACGCTATTTATGCGATTTTAATTGTGTTTGTTGCATTAAGTAGAGTGATTTTGGAGGCACATTTCTTTACAGATATTTTAGGTGCTATCATTATTTCCTTTGCATGGTTTCTCCTATGTTTTTATTTATTTTACAAACCGAAACGAGCAAGTTATTCCTTATTCTCATAAAAAATTCCCCATCTCCACATATTTGGAGAGGGGAATTTTTTTATTTCGCTAATGTATCAATGAATAGTCGTAAATAGTCTGGTAAATCAGGTGGGCGGCGGCTTGAAATGATATGTCCATCGGCAATCGCAGGCTCATCTACCCAAGTTGCACCAGCATTAATCATATCATCTTTAATACCTGGTGTACTTGTGACAGTTTTTCCTTTTAAAACATCTGCTGAAACTAATACCCATCCAGCATGACAAATATGGCCGATTGGCTTTTTTGCTTCGTCCATATGCTGTACCATTTGTAACACTTCTGGAAAACGGCGTAAAGAATCTGGAGCCCATCCACCAGGAATTAAAATCGCATCGTAATCTTCTGCATGAATATCAGAAAATGCGTAATCTGTTACTGCCGGAACACCGTATTTTCCATAATATGTTTCGTTTGCTTTTGGACCAACTAAATCAACTTGTGCTCCTTCTTCACGTAAACGATATACAGGATACCAATGTTCTAAGTCTTCGAAGTCTTTGTCTACTAGTGCAATTACTTTTTTATCTTGTAAACGCAAATATCGTCACCCTTTCCTTTTCATACATCTAGTGTATCAAATTATGACAAACACTCAAGAGACGGGGAGACATTTTTGCACTTTTCAAAAAAAAGCGATACGATGAAGTAGACAAAAATAGATTGCAGAGGTGAAGATAGTGACAGAAAAAATAAAAGTAGGAATTATTGGATACGGAAATTTAGGACGTGGTGCGGAGCTTGCGATTAAGCAACAACGTGACATGGAATTAGTAGCAGTCTTTTCGAGAAGAGGAAAAGTTGATACGTTTGATGAACAAATTCCATCCTATCATATTGATGAAGTGGAAAAATTTACTGATAAAATTGATGTCATGATTTTATGTGGGGGTTCTGCGACAGACTTGCCAGAACAAACACCACATTTTTCGACAATGTTTAATACGGTAGATAGTTATGATACACATGCAAAAATACCGGAGCATTTTGCAGCAGTAAATGAGGCCGCAGAAAAAGCCGGAAAAGTAAGTGTTATTTCTGTTGGTTGGGATCCAGGTTTATTTTCAATAAATCGTGTCATGGCGGAAGCGGTTTTAGCGGAAGGAAATACGTATACGTTTTGGGGAAAAGGTTTAAGTCAAGGGCACTCTGATGCTGTTCGTCGTGTGGAAGGTGTAAAAAATGGCGTTCAATACACGCTACCTTCTGAAACGGCAATGGATCGTGTTAGAAATGGAGAAAATCCTGATTTAGCAACTGCAGAAAAACATAAACGAGAATGTTATGTTGTGTTAGAAGATGGTGCGAGCGCGGATGAGGTTGCACATACAATTAAGACAATGCCGAACTATTTTGATGAATATGAAACAGAAGTACACTTTATAACGGAAGAGGAATTACTTCGTGATCATAGCGCAATGCCACATGGTGGGTTTGTTATCCACAGTGGAAAAACAGGCGCAGGTTCTAATCAAATTGTCGAATTCAGTCTGAAGTTAGATAGTAACCCTGAATTTACAGCTAGTGTCCTTGTTGCATATGCACGTGCTGCTCATAGGCTTTCACAAGAAGGACAAGCAGGGGCGAAAACTGTCTATGATATTGGGCCAGGATATATCCATCCAGATTCTCCGGCTGATTTACGTAAAAAATATTTATAATATTAAGAGGGACAAGGCGAAGTGTTCATGCTTTGTCTCTTTTTTTAAAAAATTGTAAACGAAAAAACAGCACGGCAAACCACATAAAGGTTCGCCGTGCTATTTTAAACATTTATTTTAAGAGAGCAGGCTTTTTTCCGCCCATTGGATTCGTTTTTTCAAATGCATATCCCGCATTCAAAATTGCTGCTTCGCCGAAAGCTGGTCCCATAATTTGGAGCCCAACAGGAAGTCCTTTACTGAAACCGCATGGGACTGATAATCCTGGCAATCCTGTTAAATTTCCAGGTCCAGTGAAACGGATAATATTATCAATTAAATCTACCTTTTTACCGTTTAAATCTGCCCAATCATCCCCAATATCATTTGGTAAAACTGGTAATGTCGGCATCATCATAATATCCACTTCTTCAAATGCTTTCGTAAACTCGTGTTTTAATTGTCTTCTAACTTGTTGTGCTTGCAAGTAATCAACAGCAGAAGGCAATTCACCTAGTTCGAACAACATTCGGATGTCATGCCCGAAATCATCCGGTCTCGTTAGCATGTCGCTATGATGAATGGCAGATGCCTCAGATAGTGATGTAACAAGTTCCGCCCATTCTGCATATTTCAACATTGGAATTTTAACTTCCTTCGTTGTTGCTCCTTGGTCTACAAGAGTTTGAATTGCTCCGCGCACTAATGTTTCAATTTCATCATCTACTTCATTAAAGAAATAGTCTTCGTTAATACCGATAACTAACCCTTTTACATCTCCAGTAACTTTTGCAAGATAATTTTCTTCCGGAACTTTCACAGATGTCGGGTCCTTTTTATCGTATCCAGCAATAACTTGTAAAAGCCCTGCGGCATCCTTTACCGTTTGTGTCATCGGACCAACATGATCAAGCGTCCAAGCTAATGGATATACTCCATACTTACTAACGAGCCCATGTGTTTGTTTTAACCCGACTATTCCACAAGCAGACGAAGGGATTCGGATAGATCCAGCAGTATCTGTACCTAAAGAAGCGACAGTTGAACCTACTGCAACGGCAGCACCAGATCCACCACTAGAACCACCAGGAATTTTTTCATAATTCCACGGATTTTTAACTGCTCCATAATGTGGGTTATTGTTCGTAATTCCCCAAGCATATTCATGCATACTTAGTTTCCCTGTAAATACGACACCGGCTTCACGTAGTTTTGTAATGACTGTTGCATCGTGATTGGAAACAAAATCTTTATGAATTTTTGAAGACATCGTCGATATTTTGTCTTTAAAATAGACATTATCTTTAATCGCCATTGGAATTCCGTGATACATACCACGGTATGTACCGTTAGCAATTTCTTCTTCTGCTTTTTTCGCATTTTCTAACGCATCTTCACGATACACTTCCATAAATGCATTAATAGTACCTTCCGTTTTTTCTGTATGATCTAAAATTGCTTCTGTTAATTCAACAGGTGATATTTCCTTCTTTTCGATAAGTGGTGCTAAAGTTTCTACTGGTTTTCCAATTAAATCTTTACTCAACATGGTCACCCCCTGGAATATTTCGTAAGCTAATATCTGCATCATCGATGTTTGCGCCTTTTAAATCACTGCGGAGTTCCTTCATGCCTTTCCATCTTTGTTCTAAAATTTCAAGATGTTCATCTCGAGGCTTAATACCTTTATTTTCTAATAGTTCTTTTACAGATAAAGCCAATTGAACCACTCCTTTATAATTTTTTTATTGCACTAAATAGTAATGCAAGTTTCATGCCAAAGTTTGCGAAGTGAATAATCAAATGCGAAAAGTACTATGATAAAAGGGAAAATTTGTTTCAACTATTGCATCAGTGAGATGTTCACGATAAAATTATATGTACGTAGATTATTTATATGTATCAAAATGAAACCGTTTTCTTAAAATGGGACACTCCATGTTGTATCTTAAGAAAGTATGCAAAATGAATAAGGAGGAAAGGAAATGCACATAAAGGTAGGTTTATTATTTTCGTTAACAGGTACAACGTCATTAACTGAAAAGGGCCAGTTCGATGCGGCATTATTTGCGACGGAACAGTTTAAAGAGGCAGGATATGATGTTGAAGTGATGACAGAAGATATTGCATCAGACCCATATAGAGCAAAAGAATGTGCTGAAAAACTTGCACAGCAAGGTGTGAAGATATTCATTGGTTGTTATACGTCTGCATGTAGGAAGGCGATCTTACCTATTTTAGAAAAATACGATTGTTTACTCGTGTATCCAACGCTTTATGAAGGAGAAGAAGACCACCAACATGTGTTTTATACAGGGGAAGTTCCGAATCAGCAAGTTCATACATTGATTGATTATTTGATGTCTCATTACGGTAAAAATATATACTTAATTGGAAATGACTATATTTATCCGAAAGAAACGAATGACCAAGTAAGAGAATATGTCCGAAAAAAAGGTGGAAATATTGTTCAAGAAACATATGTCCCTTTTGGCCATAAAGAGTTTTATCAGACTGTACAAGATATTATTTTACAAAAACCGGATGCCATTTTTTCCACGCTTGTTGGACAAAGTGTCGTTTCATTTTATGAGACGTATGCTCGCATGCAATTGAATCCACAGACAATGCCTATTTTTAGTCCAATTACGAAAGAAACGGAAATAGAAGCGATGGGTTCTGTAGTTGGGGCAGGGCATTATAGTTCCGCTAGTTATTTCCAATCTCTCGATCATCCAGCGAATTCATCTTTTACTCAAGCATTTCATTCTTTTACTAAAGATAATAGACCGATTTCGTCTGTTATGTTTAACACATATATTGGTACGAAAATTATTTTGGATGCGGTAATCGAAACAAAAAGTGTATCAAAGGAAGCCATTTTTACTTCATTACATGGGAAAACGATGGATTCTGCATGTGGTGCATTAAAAATTGATCAAAGAAGTCACTTGACAAGACCGATGCGTATTGGAAAAGTGATGCAAGATGGACAATTTGATATCGTTTGGGATTCAGCACAAAACATCCGTCCGAAGCCATATATTAAAGAAGTGATATTAAAACGTCCTGTAAATGAATTAATATTGCGTGCTTGGGGCGAAGTGAGTAGTGAGGCGATTGTCGCGATATCCGGAGATCGGAAGGTGCAATTTTTAAGTCGCAAGGCGAAAGAACTTACAAACTTACGAAAAGGGGACACCATTACACCGAGTGTGTTGCAACAATTACAGCAGCAATTTTATATTGATTCGTACGCGGCGAAGGAAAAAGAGCTATGGTTAGTGAAAGCAAAACGGAAAATTACGACACCATATCAACAATTTGGACTCATCCGTACGAAAAATGAAGCATTCCAACATGAATTAAAAACAGCAAAAATAGCCGCTAATTCTATTGCGAATGTATTAATTTTAGGAGAAACGGGTACTGGAAAAGAAGTATTAGCTAGAGCAATCCATGAAATGAGTGCGAGAAAAGATGAGCCATTTGTCGCAATTAATATGGCAGCGTTACCGAAAGAGTTATTATTAAGTGAATTATTCGGATATGCGGAAGGAGCTTTTACTGGAGCGAAACGTGGCGGTGCTGTCGGTAAATTTGAAGCGGCACATAAGGGGACACTTTTTTTAGATGAAATTGGGGACATGCCATTTGAATTCCAAGCAACATTACTTCGGGCAATTGAAACGAAAAAAGTTACACGAGTCGGGGATGTAGCCGAACGTGACGTTGATATCCGTATTATTGCAGCGACTAATCGTAATTTAGAGGAAGAAATCGCCTATAATGATGCGTTCAGATCTGATTTATTTTATCGGTTAAATGTTTTATCAATTCATATTCCAGCATTGCGGGATAGGGTAGAAGATATCGAATTGCTGGCACATCATTTTCTACAATTGTTTGCCCAAGAATATGGAGATGGACCAGAGTCGATTACTGGTGAAGTTATTCAGCAAATTTTACAATATCCGTGGCCTGGAAATATTCGGGAGTTACGCAATATGATGGAACGCGCATACTTACTAGCGAAAAGTGATGGGACGAATATTCAAGTCGAGCATTTACCAGCACAGTTAATGCATTATTATCAACGAAAACAACATCACTCACTATCACTAAAAGATGTAGAAAAAAAGATGATTGCCGAAGCATTGGAAACCTCTAATAATATTAAAGAGGCTTCAGAAAAATTGGGAATTGGTAGAAGCACTCTCTATCGTAAAATGAAAGAATTCAAAATGACAAACTAAGAGGATTAGGGGATGGGAGGTCCAAGGTAATATGTGAATTACCTTGGATTTCATTATGTAAAAAATAATTCCGCAAGTTCTCGGGGGAATCTGGGTGCACTTGCGGATATCTAGTTTAATTCCGCAAGTTGTCGTGAAAATCCCGTTACACTTGCGGATATATGGTGCAATTCCGCAAGTTCTCTTGAAAATCCCGTTACACTTGCGAATATATGGTTTAATTCCGCAAGTTGTCGTGAAAATCCCGTTACACTTGCGAATATATGGTGCAATTCCGCAAGTTGTCGTGAAAAT
>DXHX01000014.1 GCA_019113205.1 Candidatus Pseudogracilibacillus intestinigallinarum
TTCTCCTTCTCCCCAATCTGCTTTTTGTCCTTCTTCTAAAATGTTTTCGCGACGTTTGAACACGCGGTTTAAACGTTTAAATCCATTAAAGTCGTCCGGACGTTTTAATAGGTCTGCGTTTAGTTTTTTCAGATCTTCTAATGGAACAGCAGTTTCATAGTCATCAATGCTATTCGCTAAGTAATCTGGCATATTTAATTCAGAAATTCCTGCTAAAGGATTTTCCTTCATGCTATCGTAAATTGTTTGCAATTCTTTTTGATGATTATCTTTCATAGCCTGAATTTCTTCATCTGTTAGAAGACCTTCTTCTTTTAACTGCGAACCGAAAATTTCTGTTACAGTTGGATGTTGGTCAATTTCGCGATATAAAGCAGGCTGTGTAGATCTTGGTTCATCCATTTCGTTATGTCCATAACGACGGTAACCAACTAAGTCGATGACACAGTCTTTCTTAAATGTTTGGTTGTAATCATATGCAAGCTGAATTGCTTTCATACAAGCAATTGGATCGTCTGCGTTTACACGAATGATAGGAATTTCATATCCTTTAGCTAAATCACTCGTATAACGTGTAGAACGTGAATCACGTCTATCTGTTGTAAATCCAACTAAGTTGTTTGCAATGATGTGTAATGTTCCACCAACACGGTACCCTTTTAAGTTACTTAAGTTTAATGTTTCAGGGACAATTCCTTCTCCAATAAACGCCGCATCTCCATGGATTAATACACTTGTTGCTTTACTTAAATCTTGTTTCGGATACCCTTTTTCAGAACGATCATCTTGAACCGCTCTCGTCTTCCCAGCAACTACTGGATTCACAAATTCTAAATGTGATGGGTTATGTGCTAAATGTACACGTGTAGATGCATCATCGTTTTCTACGATTCTAGTAGCACCAAAGTGATATTTAACATCTCCTGTCCAACCATAGTTAATACCCATTGATCCTTCAGATGGCATTAACTCCTTATCTGGTGCATGGTGGAACTCAGAGAAAATTTTATCTAATGGCTTTCCTAACACGTAAGCTAATACGCTTAAACGTCCACGGTGTGCCATTCCCATCATAATATGTTCAATTTTATCATCATTTGCTGATTTAACGATTCGATCTAATACAGGAACCATCGACTCTAAACCTTCAATAGAAAAACGTTTTTGTCCTACGAACGTTTTCTGTAAGAACTGTTCAAATCCTTCTACTTCAATTAAACGATGTAATAATTGTTTCTTTTCTTCCGCATTTAAGTTAAGATTTAATTCTTCTGATTCAATGCGATTTAATAACCATTCACGCTCTTCATTACTATTTACATGATCATACTCAAATGATACTTTACCTGTATAAATTTTTAGTAAAGTTTGCACAACATCATATCCAGTTTCGATGTTTGCAGGAGCTTTATCCCACAACCATGACGCTGGAATATTCTTTAAATCTTCATCTGTAATACCGTACTTATCTTGATTTAATAAATCTGTTTCTTCATGCCATCCGCCAACTGCATAAATATCAGCTTTTAAATGACCGTGACGACGAATTGCGTCCATATACTTCATTGCTGAAGTAATCTTTCTCACATCCGCACTTGAAATACCTTCTGAAACAACGTCTCCACTACCTTTATGACCCATCCACTCAGGGGCACCATGTGTATCAAACATTGTTTTTAAAGTAGGATCAACTAAGCTTGGATCCTCTTTATATAAATCATATTGTTCTTCTACATATCCCATGTTTGGACCATAAAAACTATTCCATATTTTGCCGTTCGGCTTTGCACTTTGTGCCACGTCTTATACCCCCATTAGATATTGACTTTACCCGTTCACTACGGAATGATTTACTCATGTACATTATAGAACTGTCTTGAAAGTAGAGCAACTAATAACACTTAAAAAGTATAATTGTCAAATGAAATCGCTATCTTATTTCAATAAACAGTGAAAAAATCCTATAATTTTTGAATATTTTGTTAAAACATACGGGTAATACATTAAAAAATTACGATTTTTTTACATACAATCAGTTCATTTTCATAAGATTTTTGGTTAAAATTACTCATCTTATATGAAATGATTTCACAAAAACAAGAATAAAAGTTATAATATATATGTTAAGAAAGTTCCTAACTCAAAGGAGGATGAATGTGATGAAATTAGCATTAATCTTAGCTCTTTGCGTTACGTTTGTAACAGCTTGCCTAACTTCAGCATATGAATCAAAACCAGGCGTACCAACAAATAATCAATAATAGGATCGTCATGTAATGTATATTGCATGACGATTTTATTTTATATTTGGAAAACCTTGTTGTCTAAGAGCTTCATATATAATAATTGCTGCAGTGTTAGATAAGTTTAAAGACCTAACATGTTCACTCATATGTACGCGTAAACAGCGTTCTTCATTTCCTTCAATAAGTTCCTTTGGAATGCCTGTCGTCTCTTTTCCAAAAACAAAAAAGATTTCTTCTTCCACATTACCAAAGTCATAATCGGTATAATATTGCTCACCAAAATTTTCAATATAATAAAATATTCCATCTTTATATTGATTATATAAATCAAAAATCGTTTCATATTCTATTACATTCACGTTTTTCCAGTAATCTAAACCTGCACGCTTTAACATTTTATTATCTGTTGAAAAACCTAACGGATGAATTAAATGTAAAGTCGTGTTCGTCGCAAGACATGTCCTTGCTATATTTCCAGTATTAGCCGGAATTTCTGGTTGATATAATACAATATGCAATCCCACTTGTGAACCTTCTTTCATATAACTTTCCATTATCATGATTGATTATATATACAAATCCGTTAAAAATCATATCATTATCAATCGACTACGTAAAGTTATTTACTTTTTTCGCTTATTAAAGTTAACCCTTTTTTAATTTCTTCTAAAACAATCGCTTCTTTTTCTTTTTCCAATGCTATTTTTAGAGCGTTCTCCGCTTCTTCGGTTCCAATTTTTCCTAAAGCCCATGCAGCCGTTCCACGGATAACCGGTCGAACATCATTTTTTATTATATCGATCAATAATTCAATCGAAGTATCGTCTTTAAAATGCGCTAATGCAATAATGGCATTTCTTTGTAATGGGTTTTTCCCACGCCAAAAACCGGATACATGGCCAAATTTCTCTTTTAATTCACGATTCGACATCGTCAACATCGGTTTTAGTAAAGGTTTAGCTACTTCTCCGTCCGGTTCAAACTCTTCATGTAAATGAAAGTCGATTCCCTTATTTTTCGGACATACTGCTTGGCACGTATCACAACCATATATTCTCGTTCCAATTTTTGAACGAAACATATCTGGTAACATTTGTTTAGTCTGCGTCTGATATGCAAGACACATTTGGGCATTTAATGTTCGTTCTCCTACAAGCGCACCAGTCGGACAAGCTGTGCGACAAATATTACAATCTCCACAACCATCTTCCACTCGTTCATCTTCTGTAAAAGGAATATTCGTTATCATTTCTCCTAAATAAACGAACGAACCATATTCCTCTGTGATGAGTAATGTATTTTTTCCGATAAAACCAATTCCAGCTCGTTCAGCGACAGAACGATCACTTAATTCTCCTGTATCAACCATAATTTTATAATTAAAATCTGCTACACGATTTCCTATATAATTTGCTAATAGTTGCAAACGATCGCGTAAGACATGATGATAATCTTCTCCCCACGATGCACGGCAAAAAATCCCTCGATATGCATCTTTTTTATTTTTAGGTGGATTTTTTATTTTAGATGGGTAGGCAATTGCAATCGAAATAATCGACTGTGCTTCTGGAAATAAACGTCTCGGTTCTGTACGCTCTTCCACCGTTCCTTTTTCAAATCCTGAACTATAATTTAATCGTTCATGGTCAATTAAACGTTGTTTCAACGATGTAAATACATCCGCTGTCGTAAAACCAATTTTGTCAATTCCGATTTCCTTTGCATGTTGTTTAATATCTTCTTTTAATTGTTCGAATTGCATAACTCCCACCTCCAGTCTATAAAATGAATACCCTTGTAGTAATTTACATTATCCTTTTTTAATTGTAAAATAAAATTGACTATATGAAGAGAGGAATGATGACGTGTCAACTTATTCTATTATTCTTTCACAAGATAAGTTCGTGCACAAAGACAGTTTACATTTTCCGTATGAAGAACGAGCATTACAGTTTGGTGATGGAGTATACGAAGTAATTCGCGTATATAATGGGGAGCCTTACTTGTTCGAGTCGCATGTCGACCGTTTGTACCGTTCATTAGCTGCTATTAAAATTGATTTAAAAATAGAGAAAGAAACATTATCCTCTTTATTAAAAGAATTAATTGAGCGAAACAACGTGGAAGAAGATTGTTTCATATATTTACAAGTTTCACGTGGTTCAGGGACGAGAATTCACCACTTCCCTACAGATATGGAACCAAATCTATATGCATATATTCAGAAGCAACCCCGTAATATTGACAATGTAACAAATGGTGTTCGTACGATTATCGTGGAAGATATTCGCTGGAAAAATTGCTATATTAAAAGTTTAAATTTATTACCGAACGTTTTAGCAAAACAGGCAGCAGCTGAAAAAGGATGTTATGAAGCGATTCAACATATTGATGGGGTTGTAACAGAGTGTGCTTCCTCAAACGTATATTTAGTAAAAAATGGCAAAGTATACACACATCCAGCTACAAATCGCATTTTAAATGGTTGTGTACGAATGGCAGTAAAAGAATTTTGTGAAAAATTAGATATTCCATTTATAGAAGAGGCGTTTACATTAGACGATATTCATGAGGCGGATGAAATGTTTTTAACGAGTAGTAACTCAGAGGTATCGCCAATTATTGAAGTAGACGGCAAAATGATTCAGGATGGAAAACCTGGTCCTGTTTCGACTTTACTACAAGAAACATATGAAAAAGATGCAAATATTTCAGTAAAACTAGCTTAAATTTATTTTGATTCAAAAGGACGAATAACCCTTTAAGGAAATTCGTCCTTTTTTTGTTTCGCTTATTCCTCTACATATTTATGTAAGAACTCTGTAACGGTAGCCATGAATTTTGCCTCATACATCACTCCAGCTTCACCATGATTTGCCTTCGGAAACGTAACGAGTTCTTTTTCACTGCTCGTAGCCTCAAACAATACATCGGTCATTTCAGCGGGAACGAATGTATCTGCTTCCCCTACTATGTACAAAATTGGAACAGTAGCCTTTTTCACTTGTTTTAAAGCAGAAGCTTCTCGTAAGCTATAATTCGCTCTTAATTTTGTCACAATACTCGTTGTCGTTAAAATCGGTTCTTTCGGTAAATGGAACATCCGCGTCATTTGATAGCCAAATAAATCATAGACCGAAGTATAAGGGCTATCGGCAATGATCGCTTTTATCTCATCTGGTACATCTTCTCCACTTACCATTAATACCGTTGCAGCTCCCATCGATAATCCGTGCAAAACAATTTGCTTTTTTCCGTACGTTCCTTCCAACGTTTCTATCCATTTGATCATATCAAGGCGATCATGCCAACCGAATCCATAATAATCCCCTTCACTTTTTCCATGCCCACGGAAGTTAGGCATAAATAAATTGTAACCGAGTTCTTCATAATAATATTTTCCATAAAGACTCATTTGTAATGCATTACCTAAATATCCGTGACCGAAAATGACCGTCTTATCACTTTCCTCCTCCTGTGCTAAATAATAGCCTTGCAATGTAATACCATCGTCACTCTCCATTGTCATTTCGACAAACGGCTGTTCATCCTTCCATTTTATCCACTCGCCTTTTAAAAATGTATCCATCGTTTCATCTGCCACTTCTAAATCACTATTATTTTGCAAAAACTCCTTCGGTCCACGCTCAATCGCCAAATGATAAAAATAAAAACCAGCAAGAACATCAACAATGAATAAGCAGGAAATCAGACTAATGATTATTTTAAGCCACTTTTTTCGTTTCAATATCGTAAACTCCTTTTAAAAAGGACACGAACGAATAAATTAGTTCGCCCGTGTCTCTCTCATTACAACTTTCATATTATTTGCATGTCATTAGTGGAATAATCGTCCACCTTTTGATTGAATCAATTTTTTCATCTTTTTCTGAATTGGTCCCTTTAAAAAGACACCGACCGTTATCGATATCGCCGCAAAGATTATTAATGCACCAATATCGAAAAATGCTCGCTTCCAAATGATTCCACCTACTGCCTCCCGCATTAAATCAACACCATACGTAAATGGTAAAAATGGATTTACTGCTTGGAAAAACTCTGGCAATAAGACGACAGGGTATGTTCCACCTGAACTTGCAATTTGTAATACGAGTAAAATGATCGCAACAGCCTTTCCGACATCCCCTAACAGCGCAATGGCCGTATACACAATCGACATAAATACTAGACTTATTAATAACCCAAATATGACAAACCAGAATGGGCTACTTACTTCAACACCGAGAATAAATATATCCCCTAATGTAACAATGACAGTTTGCAATAATCCAATCGTCATAAACGTTAGCATTCGACCAGTGTACACTACTTTTGGACTTAACGTATCTTCTTCTGGAACATTTGGCGATAATAAAGAAATTAATAATAATCCACCAACCCATAAAGATAATACCGTATAAAAAGGAGTCATCCCTGTACCATAGTTAGGAATTGGAAACACTTCATTCGTATGAAGCACAACTGGCTCTGCAAAGAATCCTTTTTCTTTTTCTGGGTCATTTAATAATAAGTCGACAATTTCTTGCATGTCTGCTTCATCTTGTACTTCCCGAATCGTATCTGCTAATGTATTTACACGATCTTGCACTTGAGGATACACATTGAATAACGTATCTAATGCTTCTTGTCCTTCATCTATTTTAGTATCTGTTTCATTTAGCATTTTTTCGATTTCTGGAATCGCATTACTTATATCATTTATCATGCCTTTTGCTTCATTTACTGTTTCTTGACCAGCATGAATTTCAGCTAACATTTTCGGTTCGATTTCATCTTCGTATTTCTCTACGAAAGCTTGTAAATCAATATCTGTTACAGAGCCAATGCTTTCCTGTAAGTCTTTGAAAAATTGTTCGTTATTTCCGATGAATGCTTTAATATCATCTGTTTTTCCTTGTACAGTTGCAATATCCTCTTTCATCGATTCCAATGTTGTAATTAACGTTTCAATCTCTTCATTTTCTTCCTCTAAATTATTTTGCACTTCTTGTAAAGATGCAATAATACCGTCGATATCCTCTGTTATCTTAGGTAATTCAGATTCGATACTTTCCACATCTATTTCTTCTAACTCTTCTTTAATCGCCTGCTCAATTTCAGCCCGTTTTTCATTTACATCTTTAAAAACAGCTTCAATTTCTTTCACTTCTTCTTTCAACGCTGGAGAAATAGCTTTTAATTTCTCCTCTACTTCATTTAAAAAAGTACTCGTTTTTTGAATCGCATCTAATCCTTTTTTGGTCACTTCTTTTGCTTGGGGAATTTTTTCGTTCGCCACATCTAACATATTGCTCGCATGTGTTAATTGTTCATCCATTTCTACAAGCTTATCGTGGATGTTCGGTAACTCTTCCTCTAATGTAAATACGTATTCTTCAAATAATTCAATATCTGGAATCGACTCTTCTAATTCCAGTCCAATATCGTTAAACATTTCAAAGATAATTCCATTTACTGTACTAATAAATTCACTACTTATTTCCTCAACAATGACTGAGGCACCTTTATCCGTAATTTTTGGAGCAATCGCATTAATCTTTTCATTTACATAATATTCCATTGTCGCCTTTTCCGGTTCCGCTTTTACAACGGAACCTAATGTTTCAGAAAAATCTTCTGGCACGACAATCACTGCATAATAATTTCCATATTCAAGTTCTTCCATCGCTTCTTTCCGATCGACAAAATGCCAATTAAAATTCGTATCTTTTTTTAAATTATCAACTAAATTTTTACCGACATCGATTTCTTCACCACGTACAGTTGCACCGACATCTTCGTTGACAAAACCAAGTGGGATTTGATCTGTTTGGGCATATGGATCCCAAGATGCTTTAATATTTAACCATGCATATAAAGAAGGTAAAAATATAAGTCCACCAATTAAAACAATGGACATAATATTTGTTATGATGCTATGTATATCTCGTTTATATAAAGTAAAAATTTTTTTCATGTTTTCCCTTCCTTGTAAGTTTTTCAATTTCATTCCATAATTTTAGTTTAGACTATCATAACATACTATATAAGGGATAATTGTAAAAAAAAAGAAAAACATAATGATTTATCATCTTTTCTCCTAAAAAAAGAATGACAACATATCTTTATGTTTTTCTATATCATTTATGCTTCTCTTTTTTGAATTGTAACTGTCCAACTTGCGCCTGTACCAATATCATATGCTTGTGCAAAAGACCCTTGGTTAATCGCAACACCTAGTTTATCGACAGAGTTCACATATAATAAAGGCTCTCCTAAGCGACTATCTGCAAAAGATTTTCCATATGTCATCGCATTTTTATAAATAGTGCGACCATTATTTTCAATGGTCACTTCTAATAAGTCTCCATATTGAACATTCGCTTCTACGAATAATGTACGACTAATATTCGTCCATAAATTACCAAACCGAACATCTAATATGTCAATATTCCCTTTTACGATTCCGTCTCCACCTGTTGCAGCTGGATTCGGTAGTGAAATAACATCGGCAACAGCTAATTCCCTACCAACTTCTTCAAAATTTATTACCCCTGCCGCCAGTCGTGCTCCAGTATATGCATAAATATCACGACCGTGGAATGTATAGGACTCTCCTGAGTTCGGTAAACGATTTTTCGTTTCATCGATTTCACGTAAAGCAACAATGTCAAAATTTTCTAATACATGTGTTAATGTTCCATTATTCGGCGTAACAATGTATTGGTTTGTTGCTGTTTTTGCGACAACACTTAAACGATCTGTCCCAACACCGGGATCCACTACAGAAATAAAAACAGTCTCTTCTGGCCAATAGGAGATTGTTTGATACAAACGATAAGATCCTTCCCATATATTATACTGTGGAATTTCATGTGTTAAATCATATATATTCAAAGTTGGATTGACACTTAATGCAACACCATACATCGCACTAACCGCCCCGTCACATAAACCAAAATCTGTCTGTATTACTAAATGTTTTGTCATGTTCATCCCTCCAAAATTATTTGTAAAATTAAAAAACCACGTCCTTATACGAATATAAGGACGTGGTTGAATATACGCGGTACCACCTTATTTTTTATATGCTCACACATATAAACTTTATAAGTACGCAAATGTTCAATCGAACATTATCAATACTTTTGCATAGCTAACGGGTGCAAATCCGTCGAAACCTACTAACAATCGTGTTCAGTTCGAAACTCGAAGGCCATTTTCTGATTGATCATTTTTGCTTCTTTTCAGCTTCCGAAGCTCTCTGTAAAAAACGAGGGCAACCATACTTTCCCTTTTCAACGTCTTTAAGAAATGTATACTTATTTGAATTACTATGATTATAGTTCCATATTTTTTTAAAGTCAAGGAATATTGTTAATTATCAGTATTTTCTTTTTTTATAATCCGTGGTAAGATTGCGGTAAGATGGAGGAACTTCATGATTTTTATATGATATACATGCATTTTAGAATTGTTTTTATCGATTATAGTTCGGTATGTTTTTGACCACGTTAGAGGCGTAACACATATTTCTATTAAGCTTCCTTTCAAAAAAATTAATCGGAAAAAGGGGTGTGACTATGCGGCCAATCTTCATTGGATTATTAGCGGCATTGTTTTTTTCGTTTGCATTTATTTTTAACCGAAACATGGAATTAGCTGGAGGTAGTTGGATATGGAGCGCTTCTATCCGGTTCTTTTTTATGTTACCAATGTTACTTATTTTTGTTCGTTTAAGAAAACAAGTACTGCCTGTATTACACCATATTAAAAAATATCCAAAAGAATGGATCATCTGGAGTACTATCGGTTTTTGCTTTTTTTATGCGCCGTTAACTTTTGCGACTATCCATGCACCTGGGTGGCTTGTCGCAGCAACATTTCAATTAAACATTGTCGCAGGGTCATTGCTCGTTCCTTTTATTAATAAATCGAATCGATCTATTCCGATTCAAAGTGTATTTATTTCTATCATTATCATTATCGGAATCTTCATGATGCAAATGGAACACGCAGAAAACGTTCCAATAAAAGCAATCCTTTTATCCGTTCTTCCGATGATAGTTGCTGCTATTTCCTATCCTTTAGGAAATAGAAAAATGATGCAACTTGTCAATGGAGAATTAAATTCACTTCAACGTGTTTTAGGAATGACCATTGCTTCTATGCCATTTTGGATTTTATTATCGATTTTTGGTGCATTTTCACATGGAGCACCAACACAAAATCAACTTGTACAAGTGTTTATCGTTGCGGTGTTTTCTGGGGTAATTGCAACTATTTTATTTTTCTACGCGACTGATCTCGTACGACATGACAACCATAAACTTGCTGGAGTAGAATCAACATCTGCTGGAGAAGTAGTTTTTGCCTTACTAGGAGAAATGTTATTACTTGGTTTTTTCGTCCCAAGTTTTATGACGATAATTGGATTAATCCTCGTCATATTCGGGATTATTTTACACAGTATTTTATCCCGCCTACAAGATAAACGAACATTAAAGTCTAACAGAGCAGTATCTTAAATAACACTTAATATATTCGATTATAAACAATTGAGCCATGAACTAGTAAAAACAATAAAACACGAAAGATGATGGCATTAAGTGCTATTTTCTTACACACTTATCGCGTAAGCACCATTCTTTCGTGTTTTATTTGAACTCGTCAAATTGTTTCATTTTTTAATGTAAGTTAATCTTTTCTTGGTACGACATTATCGATTTCATACCAATCAAATTCACCTTTTTGAATTTGCTCTCGACGATCTTTCGTAATAATGTCTGTCGGTCTGTTTCCATGTGGGAAATCATCATCATGACCTTCCCAAACTGGGCGGTCCTGACTTAATAAAAATGCAGCAATATCTGCAGCTTCTTGATCTGATAACTCGTATTCTGCCCCGATAGGCATATTATTTTGTAAATAACCAGCCATCTTTGTTAAACGACCCATTCCAGCACCATCATTAAAGGAATTTTCTCCCCATAATGCTGGCCCAGTATTTGTACCAGTACCTTGCCCATCATCCCCGTGACAAGTTAAACAGTTTTTCGACTCGTATAACTCTTCACCATTTACAACATCTGGTTCTGGTACTTCATCCATTGAATTAACAACTACCCATGGTCTTTCTTGTCCAACTTCGACCCCTTCAGAAATATACGTTAAATAAGAAATAAGTGCACGCATTTCTGAACTATCATTTGGAATCATTTTACCGTTCATACTACGAACCATACAACCGTTTACTCGATCTTCTAACGTAAATGTAATCCCTTCACGTGGTCGGTATTGTGGGTATGCAGTCGTTACACCGACCATTGACGAACTGTCTGAATAACCACCATCAGCATGACAGCTCTGACACGATAATTCGTTTCCAACATAATCAGGCATCACCGTGTTTGTTTCATTGAAAATTTCTTCTCCGTATTGTATTGCATCTGTCATTGGATCATCAGGATCTAAATCTTCCATTTTTGGCGGAACATGCTCTCCTGTTGCATTTTCGTTCCCATTTCCATCACCGTTCGCATTATTATTTGTGTTATCATTCGCTGTACAACCGACAACAAATAAAAGAACTACAAAAAACGCAAACAAAAATCTCCTTTTCTTAAACATTAGCTAAACCCCCTTGTTTTTATCCTACTATACACCTACCCTGTCCTCCAAAAAAATAGACAAGTAAATAGTGGATGTAACAATTTTCTCACAAAGGTTTTACAAATTATAGTCTTTTTACCCATTTCATTGCACTTTTTTATCTTTTACGTACAACGATAATATAAGAGCGATAAACGTAATTGCAGTTGCAACGTAAAACGCAATATTTACTCCATGGACAAGCGCATCAAAATCTCCTTCATGTTTTGGGACTAATGCTGTCACAGACATAATCGTAACAAATAACGCTGTGCCAATCGAAGCTGCTACTTGTCGCATCGTATTTGTCATCGCAGTCCCATGTGGGATTAATTTGTTCGGTAAAGCATTTAAACCGGCTGTCGTCGATGGCATCATAACCATTGCAATACCGACCATTCGTACAGCAAACACGACTGTAATGTACGTTAATGTTGTTTCAGATGTTAATCTCGTAAAGAAAACTGTCGTCACAGTCATAATCGTTAATCCAATAATTAACAACCATCTTGCACCTATCCGGTCGAATACCTTTCCTATAAACGGAGAGAGAAAACCCATTACTAATGCGCCAGGTAAAATCATAATACCTGACTCAAGTGCTGTAAATCCAGCCATTAATTGCATATAAATAGGTAAAATAGTCTCTGCTGCAATTAGCATCGTAAAGGCAACCATCCCGATGATCATCGTAATCGTAAATGTTCGGTTTGATAAAACACGGAATTGTAAGATCGGTTCTTTTAAACGATACTGTCGCGTAATGAACATCGTTAAAGTAATTGCACCAATAATTAACGATAAAATAACATTCATATTAGACCAACCAAAATTACCGACACTACTAAATCCGTACAGTAACCCGCCAAATCCGAAAACTGATAAAATAATCGACGGATAATCGACTTTCGGGAATGTACGAGTAATAATATTTTTCATAAAAACATATCCAAAAATTAAATCTAAAATCGCTAACGGAATAATAATTAAAAATAAATAACGCCAAGGGAATATCTCAATAAACCAACCAGCTAACCCAGGTCCAATGGCAGGTGCAAACGAAATAACTAATCCAGCCATTCCCATTGCAAACCCACGTTTTTCTAAAGGGAAAATTAACATAAATATTGTCATCATTAATGGCATTAACACACCAGCACCAATCGCTTGGATAATTCGGCCAACCATTAAGAATGAAAAATTAGGTGTAATAAAACAGACGAACGTACCTACAATAAATGTTCCCATTGAAAAAAGAAAAAGCCTTCTCGTCGAAAAAGTTTCCATTAAAAACGCCGTAATCGGAATCATAATTCCATTCACTAGCATAAAAATAGTCGTCACCCATTGCCCCATATTTTCCGTTAAATCAAACTCTTTCATAATATACGGTGTCGCCGTTATTAATAAAGTCTGGTTTAAAATAGCTAAAAAAGATCCAATTAATAACACCGCTACAATTGGACCATTACTATTTGGTGATTCATTTTTTTCTATGTATTCGCCCATATCTCTTCCCCCTCTATACACAAAAAATTCCGTATAAGTATACGGAATTTACATCGTCAATATAAAAATATAAGCCACAATGCCGTAATAAATTAAAAAGTTTTAACCACCACTTTATACAAAGTGGGTGTTTGCAGTAGGTTTTCTGTTTTCCACTCGATCGAGGCATAACATCCGACCTACGATTAAAACTCCCTAATTTCTATTTAGAGGTTAAACTTTAGTAAATTACGAACATCGCAGCTCTCTATATATATGATAAACATAACAAACGAAAAAAGCAATGGAAAGAATTTACTAACTCATTCTGTATATTCAGAATGAGTTATCCATACTGAAAGTCGTAAAGATAAAACACACTGCTAATTTGGAGCAGCATAAAAAAAGGAAGTCCGAACTTAAAATACCATTTCTTCGTTTTATGATGGAACATGTACATTCCTATTATCATCCCTACCGTTCCACCTAATAATGCAATTATCCATAAAGCTCGTTCACTTATTCTATAGAACCCTTTTCTTGCCCGCTTTTTATCTATCCCCATTAAAATATATCCGAATATATTCAAACAAAATACATATAGTACGAACCAACTGATCATCTGCATCACCTCTTTGTCCTTTATCATACCATCCTTCCATAGAGAACGAACAACATCCTATCTCCTATCACTTTTTTATAAACAAAGCAGGACGTACAAGTTTTTTTCGGAAATGGAATGGTTCATGTATAATGAACATATAGAGGAGGCATTTCAATGAAGACAATCATTTTTGGAGAACACGAAGAAGATACGATACGTCAATTTCATCAATGTTTACAGGTTGGCCAAGTAGTTGGTGGAGCTTTATGTGCGGATGGACATTATGGCTATTCCCAACCAGTTGGTGGTGTGGTCGTATATGACAATCAAATCTCTCCATCTGGTGTCGGATATGATATTGCATGTGGTAATAAAGCCGTAAAAACGGACTTATTATATACAGATATAAAAGATGCTATGCCAAAAATTATGGATGAAATACAAAAAAATATTATATTCGGATTCGGAAAGAAAAATCCGAATCCTCCAGACCATGCATTGTTCGATGATGACGCTTGGAATGTATATAAAGAAATCGGAAAACATGAACACGATACATTAAAGGCATTAGCTCGTACACAATTAGGTACTACTGGATCTGGTAATCATTACGTCGATATTTTAATTGATCAAAAAACAGATGAAGTATGGGTTGCCAACCATTTTGGTAGTCGTGGATTAGGTCATCGAACAGCAACTGGATTTCTCAATTTGGCGAATGGACGAGACTTTTCAGACCGCCCTAAGGGAGAGGCGATGGAAACTCCACCAACTATTTTCCATTTAGATTCAGAGTTTGGTTCCATGTATTTTGAGGCGATGAATTTAGCTGGTAAATATGCTTATGCTGGAAGAGATTATGTCATCGATGTCGTTTTACATATTTTACAAGCAAACAGTATCGATGAAGTACATAATCACCATAATTTTGCATGGAAAGAAACCCATTTCGGAAACGAATATGTCGTCGTTCGTAAAGGGGCAACACCTGCCTTTCCTGGTCAACGTGGTTTTGTCGGCGGAAGCATGGGAGATATTTCTGTTATTTTAGAAGGGGTACACAGTTCTAAAAGTGAGGAAGCTTTTTATAGTACGGTGCACGGTTCAGGAAGAATTATGAGTCGTACACAAGCAGCCGGAAAAATGAACTGGAAAACGAGAAAGCGCCGCGGTGGTATCATTTCCGAAAAAGATATGCTTATGGCAGTACGTGATTATGGCGTAGAATTGCGTGGTGCAGGTACAGATGAGAGCCCATTCGTATACCGAAAATTACAGGAAGTACTCCATGCACATGAAGAAACGATCAATATTTTACATGTATTAAAACCAATTGGTGTATTAATGGCGACTGATTAGTTTGTAGAATGAACTAAATCTTTGTATAATCAAATAAAATAAAGTTTATAGGAGCAATGAAATTATGTCAGTACATACACAGTATAATCGTAACAAAGAAAATATCGGAAGACTGCTCGTGAAATGCCAAGATAAGCCTGGAATCGTTGCAGCACTTTCTACATTTTTATACGAAAATGAGGCGAATATATTAGAATCAAGCCAGTTCTCAAGCGAAGAGGAAGATGGCATGTTCTACATTCGTTTTGAATATTATTTAGATGACCTTTTAATGAAAAGACAACAATTAGAAAATGCTTTTTCTAAAATCGCAGAAAAGTTTGAGATGGAATATACATTTACGTATGCAATTAAAAAGAAACGTAGTGCGATTTTCGTTTCAAAGGAAATCCACTGTTTACAAGAATTATTATGGGAATGGCAAAGTGGTGACTTAGATACAGATATCGCTGTTGTCGTTAGTAACCATGAAGATGGTCGTGCCTTAGTTGAATCATTAGGTATCCCTTTTTATTATATCCCTGCGAATAAAGATATTCGTGAAGAAGTGGAACAAAAACAAGTGGCATTAATGCGTGAATATGAAATAGATGTCTTAATTTTAGCTCGTTACATGCAAATTTTGACACCTAATTTCGTGGAACATTTCCCGAATAAGATCATTAATATTCACCATTCATTCTTGCCTGCGTTTATCGGAGCTAGACCATATGAACGTGCATACAATCGCGGTGTAAAATTAATCGGCGCTACATCTCACTACGTTACAAACGATTTAGATGAAGGGCCAATTATTGAACAAGATACAGAACGTGTCGACCACCGTAATAATGTGCCGACTTTAAAGAAAATTGGACAACAAGTGGAGCGACGTGTACTAGCGCGTGCTGTTAAATGGCATTTAGAAGATCGTGTCATCGTAAAAGATAATAGAACAATTGTATTCCATTAATCAAAAAGATCAGGCATGAAATTGAATCAGCCTGATCTTTTAATATGCCCTTTTTCCTCTCCGTCGCCTCCAAACATAATCGACCGTTCCAGAACCAACAAACACACCGATTACAATTAAAGCTAATCCAATATAATGTCCTTTATATAATGTTTCACCGAGAAATAAGACCGTTCCAAACAAAGCAAAAAATGTATTTAAATTTACAAAAATAGCTGTTTCTGTTGGACCTACATGTTTGACGGCGTAATTATATACCATATGTCCAAATGCCGTCGCAATAATAGCACTAAATAAAAAGATACTTCCTAACTTTGGCTCAAATAATTTCGTTATTTGTCCAACATCTCTTTCAATGAAGAAACTTACGGTAAATATAAAAACAGCTCCAACGACGAGCATATATCCTGTTAGAAGTCTTGGGTCGAATGTTGGGTTTAATTTACTAATTAAAATAAAGCTGAATGCCTGCATTGCCATCGATAAAAAAATAAAAATATCACCGCTTGAAAAGGAAGACAATCCATCTCCACTAGCAAGTGATGTTGTAACGATACCGATAAATCCTATAAAAAATCCTAACATTCGTAATTTCGATATATGTTGTCGCAATAATAAAATAGCAAATAACATCGTAACTAGTGGGGCTCCACCTAAAATAATCGATGCATTTGCTCCAGAAGTTTTCGTTAATCCAATCGCTAAAAATGTATGATGCATTGCAACATTAAAAATTGTT
>DXHX01000149.1 GCA_019113205.1 Candidatus Pseudogracilibacillus intestinigallinarum
TGATGAATATCGTATAGGAGAAGTGAATATCGGAAGTAATGTATTAATCGGTGCGAACTCGACGATTTTACCTGGTGTAACAATTGGGGATGGGGCAATTGTATCGGCAGCATCACTTGTTCATAAAGATGTGCCTCCAGGTGCATTTGTCGGTGGAAATCCGATGCAGTTAATCTATACAAAAGAAGAAATGGAAGCAAGAAATAAGAATGAATCATAGATTGTGCAATTGTGAGCATATTAATAGAAAATAAAATGTGATTCAATTAAGCTATAGATAGAGAGATAGTAGATGAAAATTTACGTGTGAAAGGGAGATAAAAAATGGCAGATGAAAAAGTATATGATGTCATTATAGCAGGAGCTGGACCAGCTGGTATGACAGCTGCAGTGTATGCATCAAGAGCGAATTTGGATACGTTAATGATCGAACGTGGCATGCCAGGTGGACAAATGGTCGATACAGAAGCAATTGAAAACTATCCTGGATTTGAAAGTATTTTAGGACCGGATTTATCAACAAAAATGTTTGATCATGCGAAGAAATTTGGAGCAGAATATGCTTATGGAGATATTAAAGAAGTAATTGATCATGGCAATCATAAAGAAATCATTGCTGGGGATAAATCATATAAAGCGAAAGCAATTATTATTTCTACAGGTGCAAAATATAAGAAATTAGGCATTAAAGGGGAAGAAGAGTTAACAGGTCGTGGAGTTTCCTACTGTGCTGTTTGTGATGGAGCGTTTTTTAAAGAGCGTCATTTAGCCGTTATTGGTGGAGGAGATTCTGCGGTTGAAGAAGGTATGTATTTAACGCGTTTTGCGAGTAAAGTAACGGTTATTCATCGCCGTGATACATTACGTGCTCAAAAAATTTTACAAGACCGTGCATTTGCTAACGAAAAAATGGAATTTATTTGGGATACGGTTGTAGAAGAAATAAATGAAAAAGATGGTAAAGTTGGTTCTTTATCATTAAAGAATAGGAATACTGGCGAAGCTTCAGAATTTGATATTGATGGTGTATTCGTTTATATTGGAATGGATCCATTAAGTGAACCATTTACTTCTTTAGGAATTGTTGATGAAGAAGGATATATTGAAACAGATGAAAATATGGCGACGAAAGTTCCTGGTATATATGCTGCGGGCGATATTCGTGTGAAAGATTTACGTCAAGTTGTAACGGCAACAGGGGATGGAAGTATCGCAGCGGAGTCGGCAATTAAATATATTGAAGAAACAGCTTCAACAGTAAAATAAGGAGAAATGCATCGATTAAAAAAAGTAATCACTTTTTAACTTTTTTGTAATCGATTGGCAACAATTATTTTATATAATGTATGTATAAACTAATTGACCCCCTTTAATAAATTAGTTCATGGCACAAGTATTTTACTTGTGCTTTTTTTATGGGAAAATATACAACTGGACGATTTTAACATATGCACCAACTCAATAAAGAGTCCCTCACAACTAATTCCCCAACACTTACATATGAAATTCAAACAATATATAGCCCTTTTCATAATAAAATCGATCAAAATTATCATTTTTTAGAAACTATGTCGAAAACATATACATCGTGTGATGATTCATTTTCATCTTTCTTGTATAATAGAATATATAGAAATATATTTATGTTGAAATGGGGGATTTAAGATGCCAAGTGGGGAAACGAAGTTTGTGATTATTACAGGAATGTCAGGTGCAGGAAAAACAGTTGCAATTCAAAGTTTCGAGGATTTAGGGTATTTTTGTGTTGACAACTTACCCCCAACACTGATTCCGAAGTTTTTAGAATTATTAAAGGATACGAATAACAGTATGCAAAAAGTCGCCTTAGTTATTGATTTAAGAGGTCGTGACTTTTTTGATGAATTGCACGCATCATTAGATGAAATTGCGAAAGAAGACTGGATTGAAGAGCATATTTTATTTTTAGATGCGACAAACGATACGTTAGTAAGACGTTATAAAGAAACACGTCGTTCACATCCATTAAATATTGGTGGGTTACCTTTAGAAGGAATAAAAAGTGAACGAAAAATTATTGATCCTTTACGTGGAAGAGCACAAAGGATTATTGATACATCTACATTGAAACCAAAAGAATTACGTGAAAAAATTCATCAATTATATGCAGGGGAAAAAGAATCTGTCTTTTCCATCCATTTTGTTTCTTTTGGATTTAAACATGGCGTACCGATTGATGCAGATATTATGTTTGATGTACGTTTTTTACCAAACCCATTTTACGTAGAACAAATGCGTCCATTAACAGGTCAGGATAAAGAAGTATCTGATTATGTGTTTAAATGGTCAGAAACAAAAACATTTAACCAAAAATTAATCGAACTTTTGCATTTCACCATTCCATTCTATAAAAAGGAAGGAAAATCACAAATCGTTATCGCAATCGGTTGTACAGGCGGACAACATCGCTCTGTTGCGTTAACCGAATATTACAAAGAAGTATTCGCACCATCCTATGTTACGCATATTACACATCGTGACATAGAGAAGAGAAAGGCACATTAATATGTTTATGCAAAAGCCAAAGGTTGTTGTCTTAGGTGGCGGCACAGGAATGCCAGTATTGTTAAAAGGGTTAAAACATCTTCCGATTGATTTATCTGTCATTGTAACAGTAGCTGATGATGGGGGAAGTTCGGGGAAAATTAGGCAAGATATGGACATTCCTGCTCCAGGTGATATCCGAAATGTCATTGCTGCTTTAGCAAATGTGGATGATGAAATGAACGAAATGTTTCAACATCGTTTTCAAACAAATAATGAATTATCTGGTCATGCATTAGGAAATTTAGTACTCGTTGCTTTAAATCATATGACTGGAAATTTTTATGAAGCTGTAAAAAAGTTAGCGAACATCTTTCAGGTAAATGCGAATATTATTCCGGTCGTTAATGAGGCAGTCGTGTTAAATGCGTTAATGGATGACGGTTCCATTATTATTGGGGAATCTAATATCCCCGTCCACAATAAAAAAATTGATCGAGTGTTTCTCACACCGAATAATGTAAAACCGCTACCCGAAACAGTAGAAGCAATTTTGGAAGCGGATGTGATCGTCATATCACCGGGAAGTTTGTATACGAGTATATTGCCGAATATTATTATAAGTGATATTGTAAAAGCTTTAAATGAAACAAAGGCAAAAACAATGTATGTTTGTAATGTGATGACACAGTTGGGAGAAACGAATGACTATGATGCGACATCACATGTTCAAGCGATTTATAATCATATTGGTCCACATACGATCGATGCGATTGTCGTACATAAGGAGGCTATTTCAAAACCAATTCGTCAAATATATGAGAAGGAACAATCATTTCCAGTTACGTATAATATAGAAGAATTAGAACAATTAGGATTAGAGGTAATGGAAGAACATATATTAGATCCTCACAAAACAGTTGTTCGTCATAATAAAGAAAAAATTGCGGAAATTATTTATGATTATGCAATGAATAATATGAATGGTAAAGGATGACGTGAAATGTCATTTACTTCAGAAATAAAAAAAGAACTTATTACATTAGAAGATGATCTCTGTTGTAAAAAAGCAGAGTTAACTGCACTTATCAGAATGAATGGTGTTATTTCTAATATAGGTACATCTATTATGTTAGATGTTCAAACAGAAAACGCTGCTATTGCTCGAAGAATTTTTACATTAATGAAAGAAGTATTTCCGAGTAATATAGAAATTCTCGTTCGAAAAAAAATGAAATTAAAGAAAAATAATATTTACATCGTTCGTATGAGGGAAGCGGTCGATGAATTATTTTCAATCCTACAAATAGAATATGAAGATGAAGGATTTGAATATGGTCCAATTTCAGCAATGTATGAAAATGATTGTTGTCATCGTGCCTATTTACGTGGGGCATTTATCGCGAGAGGATCCATTAATAACCCTGAAACTTCTTCGTATCATTTAGAAATATTTAATCTCGACCCAGAACATAACCACGAGCTATTGCAATTAATGAATGACTATAATTTAAAGGCACGTGAACTACAACGAAGAAATGGATATATCGTTTACATGAAGGAAGCTGAAAAAATAACAGAATTTCTTAATATAATCGGGGCACACAAAGCTTTATTTAAATTTGAAGATGTCCGCATTGTCCGTGATATGAGAAACTCAGTAAATCGTATCGTCAACTGTGAAACGGCTAATTTGAATAAAACGATTAGTGCATCAGTAAGACAGGCGGAAAATATTAAATATATTAAGGAAACTGTAGGGATTGAAGCATTACCAGAAAGGTTACAAGAGATTGCAAAAGTACGGTTAGAATATCCAGAAGTTCCGTTAAAAGAACTTGGGGAATTACTTCCTTCCGGTCCATTATCCAAGTCTGGTGTCAACCACCGATTAAAGAAAATTGAACAATTTGCACAACAAATTCAGGCAAATGATAGCGAATGAATTCGTTTTCATTTGCTTGATGTAAATGATATAATAAGAATAATTTAAAATTTGATCTAATACATACAGATAGGAAGGGTGAATGTGATTGGTTGAAAAAGTTGTAACAGTTTCATTAGAATCTGGACTACAAGCTCGACCAGCAGCACAATTCGTTCAAGAAGCGAATCGCTATAGTTCGGATTTATTTTTAGAAAAACAAGGAAAGAAAATTAACGCAAAAAGTATTATGGGATTAATGAGTTTAGCGATCATGAATGGGGAAGAAGTAACATTGATTGCTGATGGAGAAGACGAAGAAACAGCAATTGAAGGATTAATTGCATTCATCACAGAATAAACATGATAAAAGATGCATGTTCAATATGAGCATATCTTTTATTATGGTGAAATTTCAGAAGATTCCAATACTTCTTTTGAGGTGAGAGGATGAAAGACTACACATATTATAACGATGTATTACAAAACGAAGCAAAGCCTACTTTATTTCTTGAATTAGAAGCATTTCGGGCAAATTTGAAAGCGGTTGCAAATAGTGCGAAAGGGAAACGGATTAGAGTAGCGAGTAAATCGATTCGTAGTGTTGAGGCATTACGTTATATATTTAATTATTCATCGGTTTTTCAAGGGGTAATGTGTTTTACAGGGGAAGAGGCACTGTATTTACATGAACAAGGTTTTGATGATTTATTAATAGCATATCCGATATGGAATGAGAAGACATTAAAAGCGATTTGTGAAAAAGTAACAAAAGGTGCCATCATTACTGTCATGACAGATAATATAGAACATTTAAACCGGCTGGAAGAAATCGCTAAACAAACAAATGGACATTTCTTAGTTTGTATTGATATCGATTTGTCGACAAATCATTTTGGTTTGCATTTTGGTGTGCACCGTTCCCCATTAAAAGGGCTTAAAGAAATTAAGGATTTTATTGATATTGTTTATGAAAATGATTATTTTACATTGGATGGTGTAATGGGGTATGAAGCGCAAATTGCTGGTGTAACGGATGCCGACCCAAGGCATACAATAAAAAATACGACGATCCGTAATTTAAAAAAGCAATCGCGAAAAGAAATTATTTCAAAGCGAAAGAAAATAATGAAATATATAAAAAAATATAAAATTGATGTCCGTTTTATAAATGGTGGGGGAACAGGTAGTTTACATGATACTGCAACCCAGCAAGGTGTAACAGAAGTAACAGTTGGTTCAGGTTTTTACTGTCCACATTTATTCGATAAATATGATGAATTCAAATTACAGCCAGCATTATTTTTTGCATTAGAAATAACGAGGAAACCTGCAAAAGATATATATACATGTTTTGGTGGTGGATATATTGCTTCTGGTGCTGTTGGAGAAGATAAATGGCCTGAAATATATGCACCTGAAAAAGCTAAGTTCACGGCAAATGAAGGTGCAGGTGAAGTACAAACACCAATTGTATATAAGGGGAAACAGCATCTTAACTTAGGAGATATCATTATTTTTCGTCATAGTAAAGCTGGAGAAATATGTGAACGCTTTCATAAAATAGTCGTGATTGATAAAGGGAAAATATTAGAGCATTGGGAAACATACAGGGGGGACGGACAATGTTTTTTATAAAAAAGAAACGGGCAGTATTTTTTAAAAATTGGTCTGAATCTGTACATTGTTTACCAAATCATTATGAAGAGCCAGAAGATTTACATGCGTTAAAAAATATTATCGAGCGTGCTTATATGGAAAAAGAAACGATTCGCGTGGTTGGTTCCGGGCATTCATTTACACCACTTGTTGCGACGAGTGAAGTATTAGTATCTATTGAGAAATTATCTGGCATAGAAAAAATAGATAGAGAGAATCAGCTCGTCACAGTGTGGGCGGGTACGCCATTAAAAGAATTAGGGTTACAACTGCATAAAGTAGGGTATGCTATGGAAAATTTAGGTGATATTAACGAACAAACGATTGCAGGAGCAATAAGTACAGGAACACATGGTACTGGAGCAGAGTTTGGTAATATATCGACACAAGTACATAGTTTAACAATTATGAAGGCAGATGGGCAATTATTGCATATTAGTCCTAATGAAAATGCATATTTGTTAAATGCCGCAAAAGTTTCTTTAGGATTGCTTGGGATTATTGTAAAAGTAACATTACGTGTTTTACCGGCATATCAACTTACAAGCCATAGCTATAAAGAAAGCTTTATGCAATGTTTACAGCAATTAGAATTATTACGACGATCCAATCGTAATTTTGAATTTTTTTGGTTTCCTTATACAGATACCGTTCAAATAAAAATAATGAATGAAGATAACTATTCTATTACAGAAACAAAAAAGCAAAATATGTTTAAAAAGGTCGTCATTGAAAATGGGTTATTTTTCGTACTTTCAGAAGTTAGTAGAGTCGTCCCAAAAACGGCCAAAATGATTAGTGCCGCATCTGCAGCAGGTGTACCAATTGGAACGGAGACTGCGCATAGTCATGAATTATACGCGACACCCCGTTTAGTAAAATTTAATGAAATGGAATATTGTATTGATGCCAAATATATGCCAGACGTATTAAAGGAAATAGATACATTAATTCGTACTTATGAATTTGCTGTTCATTTTCCAATAGAATGCCGATATGTTAAAAAAGATCCTATATGGTTAAGTCCATCATTTGAAAGGGATTCTGCTTATATTGCTATTCATATGTATAAAGGAATGGAATTTAAGCGATATTTTGAAGAAGTAGAGAAAATATTTGCGAAATATAATGGGCGTCCTCATTGGGGAAAAATGCATATGATGCAGTATGGACAACTAAAACAAGTATACCCCAAATTAGAAGAATTTTTAGACTTGCGAAAGGAACTAGATCCTGAAGGAATGTTTTTGAATGAATACGTACGAGAGTTGTTTCATATTAGGTGAAAAAATGGGACAAAGTCGTTATCGATTTTGTCCCATTTTCTATGAATTATTCTTTTTTCTCTAATACTTTGTCGATTAAACCGTACTCTTTTGCCGCATCCGCTGACATGAAGTTATCACGATCGGTATCGGCTTGAATGACATCAAGTGGTTGACCAGTTCTTTCAGATAGAATTTCATTTAGCTTTTCACGCATTTGAATAATTCGTTTTGCATGAATTTCAATATCTGAAGCTTGACCTTGCGTACCACCTAATGGTTGGTGAATCATTACTTCACTATTTGGTAGTGCATAACGTTTACCTTTTTCACCTGCAGCAAGTAAGAAAGCACCCATAGATGCTGCCATTCCTGTACAAATTGTTGATACGTCCGGTTTGATGAATTGCATCGTATCATAGATTGCCATTCCTGCAGTGATGGATCCACCTGGTGAGTTAATATAAATAGAGATATCTTTCTCAGGATCTTCTGCTTCTAAAAATAAAAGTTGTGCAACGATGGAGTTTGCAACATTATCATCAATTGCACTTCCTAGCATAATAATTCTGTCTTTTAATAAACGTGAGTAAATGTCATATGCACGTTCTCCACGATTTGTTTGTTCAATAACTGTAGGTATTAAAACCATTTTTACATCCTCCTTTTAGTAGGTAAATGTCCCATATCTAATGAACCTAATTATATCATACATAATTGGTCAATAAAGGTCAAAAGATACGTCTTCCATTTTGACTTTCTTTTTACTATTGCCACTTCTTTTCACCTTTAAACTATTGGGACATGAAAAATATTCCATACACACTAAAAAGTATAGCTTATATATAGACAAAAATAAACTGTTTCTTTTTAATAATGGAAAGAAAAACTTGTCAATTGAAAATGGGACAGGTATAATTACTTTTGTATATCATTTGCGTCCGTAGCTCAGTCGGATAGAGCAACGGTTTCCGGTACCGTGAGTCGGGGGTTCGATTCCTCTCGGGCGCGTCAATTGTCAGATGAATGAAAGTAAGAGCACAACTTTTTGTCTCTTGCTTTTTTTCATATATAAAACTTGTAAACTAAAAGATAAAAAGTTTTTTAGTGAAAAACAATCATATTAACCAGTTTGCTATTATATGAGGGAATATACATATTAATTGTTTTGCTATTGGAGGATGGAGAATGAAACGAACTGTTCTTTTCATTTTAGGGATTTTACTTGGTTTTGCCTTATCGAGCAGTATTAATATGAAGGCATACTATATAACGGGAATTATTCTATTATTTTGTGTAATCGTATTGTTTATTTTTATGAAAAAAAGAAAAGGTAATGTCGAGGGAAAAATGGAATGATGGACAATTAGGATGTGTTTGAATGAAAAAAATCGGAAAGATTGTCATTGTTGTAGCATTGTCACTATTATTATTGAGTTGTTTCCAAAAAGATGTGACATACGAATCGAGCATAACATCCATAGAAGTATATGATTGGGTCGAGACGAAATTAATTCAAACGATTGAGGATGAAGGAATGATAAAGCAGCTACAGCAATCTTTAGAGGATGCCTCAACATATTCGACAGCAAACTTAGATTATCCATTACCACCTTATAAATTAGTCTTTAAAGACGATGAAGAACGAGTTTTTTCCATCGGATATTACGATGAAGTTGTCAATTTAAATGGAAAAGGTCAATTTTTGGATGTACAAAATGATTTACTTTACGGCTTAGAATTTTCTATATTTTAATAACAATAAAAAGTTCATCTACCTAAAAGAAGCATATTTTGTTTCTTTTAGGTTTTTTTATACAACACTTCTTTTCATACATCATACGATAATAATAGTAAGTATATAAAAGGAGGAGTATGATGTATGATTTTACTTTTCTCGTTGCAGTAATTATAGGCTTAACAGAGTTAACAAAACGTGTGACACCATTAAGGAAGAAGTTTTTGCCGTTAATATCTTTATCACTAGGTATAATTGCGAGTATTCTCTACGTAGATGGAATATGGCAAGATAAACTGATGATTGGAGTCATACTCGGTTTAAGTGCGGCTGGATTATTTGATCAGTCAAAAATCCTTGATCGAACATCAGAAGAGGAGGAGAGAAGATGAAGCTAATATTAGATGTATCTCATCATCAAGTACCATCTAAAATGGATTATGATGCACTTGCCAAACAAATTGACCTCATTATTATTCGTACACAATATGGTTCTAACTTAATTGATAGATATTACAAAAAGCATCATGAGGAATTTCAAAGACGTGGCACACCAACTGCCGCATACGCATGGGTACGTGGTGTGTCAGAAAATGATATGAAAGTAGAAGCGCGAGACTTTTATAACCGGACCAAACAATTCCAACCAACTTTTTGGTTTGTTGATGTAGAAGAAAAATCGATGGCTAATATGCGTGCTGGTATTAGTGCATATATAAAAGAATTACGACGACTCGGTGCGAAAAAAGTTGGGATATATGTGGGGCATCATTTGTACAAGTCATTCAATTTAAAAATGGAAGAGGCTGATGCAGTTTGGTTACCACATTACGGCAAAAATAATGGAACGGTCAATAGCACACCAAAATACCCATGTGATTTTCACCAATATACAGATAAAGGAAGACTGAAAGGGTATAATGGACCTCTTGATTTAAATAGGGTTTTAAGTGATAAACCGTGGAGTTATTTTGTTCATAAACGTGGTGGACAACCAACTACTAAACAATTTGCCGTTACACGAAATGTTGGAGCGTATCGAACGGCAAAACAGGCTAAGGAGAAGAAACAACGTGTTGGAACAGTTCAATCTGGCACCTATTTTATTTTTAATGAAAGTAATGGCATGGTTAATGTAACGAAGCAAAAGGGGATACCAGGTTCGTGGATTGATCCAGCTGAAATGCGCCAAACGAAACAATATTATACCGTAAAACGTGGAGATACTTTAAGCCATATTGCAGCAAAAAATGGATTAACCGTATCCCAAATTCATGCATTAAATCCACAAATAAAAAATGTGAATATCATTTATGCCAATGAAAAAGTTCGCATTAAGTAATAAAAAGCTAGAGATGTAATGAAGGCATCTCTAGCTTTTAGTTTTATTTTAATTCATTGACACGTTCAACAAGTAAATCCATTTCGTCTTGTTTCGTGCCATCAAAACGATCAACGACTTCGCCATCTGGATTTATTAAGAAAAATGATACTGTATGCATCACTTGATCATCTCCATCACCAGGAGGAAGGAGGGAACTTTTAAATGATGTTTCTGATATGTTTTTTACAGTATCAAAATCATATCCGGTTAGGAAGTTCCATGTATCAAAATTTGCTCCATGATTTTCCCCATATTCTTTTAACACTTCTGTCGTATCACGTTCAGGATCTACGGAAAAAGAGACGAGTTGTACATCGTCTAATTCAGCCTCTTCTAAGCCGTCTTGTAAAATTTTCATATTACGAGTCATTGGTGGACAAATCGTTGTACAGTTCGTAAACACGAAATTCGCTACCCACCATTGTCCATCAAAATCATTTAAAGATACTTCCTTTTCGTCTTGGTTTATCGCTTCAAAAGATTCGACACTATCAGAAATCGTTGTTGATTCCATTGGTTGTTTCGATGATTCTCCATCTACATTATTTCCAGTATCATTGCTACAAGCCGCAATGCTTAAAATAGTCAATAATAAGAAAAGTGCTAATACTTTTTTCATGTTCCTTTCCTTCCTTTACATTTTTCTTCTAAAATTAGCATACCATAAAATGTTCGTGAGGAAAGAATGAACTTTTACTATTGTGTGAACGAAGGGATATAATTTAGGAATTTGGCTTAGGTACGTTGTTTATACGGTATACATCTTGTGACATATAGTGAAAGTGAAAGGAGTGATCAATATGAAAAAAAGATGTCATTGCCATGGCCGTTGTGGATGTGAGAAAAAAATTGTACACCCAACTAGAGAAGAAGTGAAAAATGTGTATACAGAAGAGACGATCAATCATGTATATCCAA
>DXHX01000150.1 GCA_019113205.1 Candidatus Pseudogracilibacillus intestinigallinarum
TGGTGTGAAGTTACAAGAATATGATGTGAAGTTGCATGAATGAGGCTTGAAGTTGCAAGAATATGGTGTGAAGTTGCAAGAATGCAGGTCGAAGTTGCAAGAATGCAGGTCGAAGTTGCAAGAATATGGCCCAAAGTTGCAAGAATGCGGCTTGAAGTTGCAAGAATGTGGCCCGAAGTTGCAAGAATGTAGGTCGAAGTTGCAAGAATGCGGCTCAAAGTTGCAAGAATGTGGCTTGAAGTTGCAAGAATGCAACCCCAAGCCCGCAAAAACGCAACCATAAAGCCTAATCACCTTTTCCACAAATAGCAAGAAGAGATTTTTAAAGAATTCATGCGTGGATGTGGTGCATAAGGGGCCATTCAGTGAGCTATTTAGGCTCAGGCCGGTCACAAAGGCTTTCAGCTGCAAATCAAATCACCATTTCACACTAGTGGTTTTGATTTGTATTGTAGGATTTCCACCTATTGCCAATTTTTTTGTGTAAATTGTTTTATTCATAACTTTATAAGTAGGAATAAAGACAATTCCCTTAAAATACGTTAAAATATAAGGATAGATAAAAATAAAAAGACTCATATTATATGTGGATATAAATAAAAACATTAAAAGGAGTGGCTTATGGTGGCCTTAAAAATATTAGTTGTAGATGACGAAAAACCAATTGCAGATATATTGAAATTTAATTTAGTGAAGGAAGGGTATGAAGTAGTTCTTGCGCATGATGGTGATACGGCGATTGAACTTGCGGAATCAGAGGATCCGGATTTAATTTTACTTGATATTATGTTACCGGGAAAAGATGGAAATGAAGTGTGTCGCGAAATAAGAAAAACGAAGACGATGCCGATTATTATGTTAACAGCAAAAGATTCCGAAATTGATAAAGTACTTGGTCTTGAATTAGGTGCAGATGACTATGTGACAAAACCTTTCAGTAACCGAGAATTAATCGCACGTGTGAAAGCAAACTTACGTAGACAACAAGCAGTACAAGAAGATGCACAAGTGCAACAGAAAAAGGATATTGAAATAGGTAATTTAAAAATTCATCCAGATGCATATAGTGTATCACGTAATGGAGAACACGTTGATTTAACACATCGTGAATTTGAGTTATTTTATTATTTAGCAAGACATATTGGTCAAGTGATGACGAGAGAACATCTTCTCGAAACAGTATGGGGATATGATTATTTTGGGGACGTAAGAACAGTGGACGTTACAATTAGAAGATTACGAGAGAAAATTGAAGAAGATCCGAGTAATCCGAATTGGATTGTCACAAGAAGAGGAGTAGGCTATTATTTACGCAACCCTGAAGAGGAGTAAATGATATGAAAAAAGTCGGTTTTTTTCGATCGATTCAATTAAAATTTATTATTATTTATATTTTGTTGTTAGTGATCGCTGTACAAGTGATTGGTTCTTATGTTGCACGTGAACTAGAGGCAGAATTACTTGATAACTTTAAAGAAGCAACAAATGACCGTATCGATTTGCTAAGCTACAATGTGGAGCAAGCTTTTAATAAACAACGTACAGATGATCCTGAGGAACCGACATTACAAGAGGAAATTCAGGAAATTACGATTGATGTCGATCGAACTGGTGCGATGATTCAAGTGATGAATAACCAAGGACGTGTACTCGGGACGAATGATTATACTAATACACAAATCATTGGTAAAAAAATTACCGAGGATACGGTCCAACGTGCGATTAAGTTTAATACATCGATCGATAATACGTCTTTAAACGTAAATACAGGGGAACGGGTACTAGTGCGAGTAGAACCTGTTGTCGATGATAATAACAATGTACAAGGGGTTATTTATTTAGAAACATCGCTGGAAAGTGTATATGGTCAGTTACAAAAAATAAATGAAATTTTTCTAAAAGGATCTGTCATTGCATTAATCGTTTCTGTTTTACTAGGAATCTTAGTAGCACGTGCTATTACGAAGCCAATTTTAGAAATGCGTCAGCAAGCACAGACGATGGCTCGTGGAGATTTCTCACAAAAAGTAGAAGTGTATGGAACAGACGAAATAAGTCAGTTAGCTGTCACATTTAACCACTTAAATGACCGTTTAAAACATTATATGGGTCAAATTGAAAATGAGCAGCGTAAATTGGAGTCCGTACTCGAAAACATGACAGATGGTGTAATTGCAACAGATAGTAAAGGAGAAATTACGTTAATAAACGAAGCTGCTGGACGACTATTTAATGAAAACCCAATGCATTTATTAAATAAAGATCTTTTAGCTTTATTAGAGTTGGAAGAAAGGGTAGAAGATATCATCCAGCTACAACAAAGTGGGACACTCGTTCTCGATTATAGTCGAGAAGAGGAAACACATTACGTTCGAGCGAATTTCTCTACACTTTATGATGATAGCAGTGAACAAAAGGCTACAGGAATCATTACCGTATTAAGTGATGTAACCGAAGAGGAAAAAATTGAACAAGAACGTCGTGAATTCGTATCAAACGTTTCACATGAATTACGTACACCATTAACGACACTACGCAGTTATTTAGAAGCTTTAACAGATGGTGCGTGGGAAGATCCAGAAATTGCGCCGAAGTTTTTAGAAGTGATTCAAAATGAAACAGAACGAATGATTCGCATGGTAAATAGTTTATTACAGTTATCAAAAATTGATAGTAAGGAACAGCCATTAATGCGTGAAGTTGTCGACTTTCCAAAGTTTTTCCATCATATTATCGATCGTTTTGAAATGAATGTAAAAGATGGAAATATTACGTTCAAACGGGTGATTCCAGATGAATCTTATTTTGTGTACATTGATAAAGATAAAATGACACAAGTGTTAGATAATATCATTTCTAATGCGGTGAAATATTCTCCAGATGGTGGGCGTATTACGTGTCGCGTTCAAAAGGATATTCGTCAAATTATCGTTAGTATACAAGATAAAGGAATTGGAATTGAATACGAAAAATTAGATAAAATTTTTGACCGTTTTTACCGTGTGGATAAAGCTCGTACACGTCAACTTGGTGGTACAGGTTTAGGATTAGCTATTACACGTGAATTAGTCGAATCACATTATGGACGAATTTGGGCAAATAGTAAAGAAGGAAAAGGAACGACAATTCACTTTACATTACCGCTCAACAATAAGCGGAGGAGACAACAATGAGTTACGAAACAGTTAAATCATTTATTTTAGTCGTCTTAATCGCTATTAGCTTTTTGTTATCTTTCATCTTATGGAGTTATCAACCAAATTATGATTATTTATATAGTGCCGATTATGTCAATGAGGTCGATATTGGTGGAGATGAGAGAGGGAAAAACGAATTATTAAAACCGAATAAAATCATTCTCAGAGAGGGAGAAGAAGCGACTGGATTTTATGATATGGTGGAACAACAGCAATTATTCCAGTCCATCAAATCTTGGGAGCTTTCTGATTATAAAATAAAAGAAGTGGAAGGACGTCCAAATAATAAAAATTATGTAGAGCTCATCTTTCCACCGAAAACACCAGTGGAACTCGTTTCAACGATTTTCACATTTCGCGAAACACCAGAGTTACCGAACTGGACCTTTTCAAGAATGTTTTTACGAATGAACGAAGAATCAAATACATTAAAATTGGGAATTTTATCTGATGACCAAACGAAGATGATGGAAGCAACCATTGATAAAACAGATGCTTACGACATTATTCAATCATCTTTCTCTAATGAAGAAGCATTAGCATCATTCGTAACATTAGAAGAAGGCGATCATGTCATTTATGTGAAGTCAGGTCCCGTACAACTGAAGGAAAAAACATTTGTGGCAAGTAAAATTAAACCTGATTTATTCATTAATGCGCTATTTACTAACCCGAATTTAGTGACACAAAATATGAAGGAAGCATATTTTACAGATGGACAAAGAGGTATGCGAATCGTTCAAGATGGGAGATTGCTACAGTTTATTAACCCATTACAAGAAAAATTCGAGCATTCCAGTGCATTGGAATTACTTGAAAAAAGTGTGAACAATATTAATGAACATAAAGGATGGACGAATAATTACTATATAGAAAGTATTCGACCGGACGTTTCAAACATTCGTTATCGTCTGCATTATGCCGGATATCCTGTGTATAATTATGGCAATTTAACCATTATCGAACAATCGTGGCGGGAACAAGATTTACATGAATACAATCGTCCGCTCGTTCGTATCGGTAACTTATTAAATGCTCGTGATATTGAACTTATTTCTGGAGAAGAATTGATTGCCTATCTACAAACCGATAATGAAATGGAACTAGATAAAATTGAAGACATCGAACTCGGTTATATGTTAAATTTCTTAGAGGATGATCATAGTTTGACATTGGAACCACAATGGTCTATTTATTATGAAGGACAGTGGACAAGGTTTAATGTAGCTGAATATGAACGACAAAGAGGAGGGGATTTATAATGCATTGGGGACAAATTAAGACGTTATTAATCCTCAGCTTCCTCATTTTAGATATTTACTTATTTATGCAATTTTTAGAGAAAAAGGAAGTTGCAGATATTGGTGTAATCGAACATGAACCATCAACGATTGAAGAACAGTTGAATGGAGAGTCGATTACGATAAAAGAATTGCCGGATCAGGAATATGAAGAAACATATATTTCACTGAAACAGCATTTATTTACGAAAGATGAGTTAAAAGGTTTATCGAATGTGCCGAAACAAGAATCATTTATATTGAATCAAAATATGGTCGTTTCCATTTTAGATAAAGCAATCGCATTACCGAGTAAGAAAACAGATGAGAATATGGATGATTTTTTAACATCGTTTGCGTACTATGGAGAAGAATATACATTTTGGGAAAGAAATGAAGAAAAAAATGTCCTAGTTTATTTTCAAAATAAATTAGATCGTACGATTTATTATAATGATAAAGGGATTATTTTAGTCTTTTTAAATGATGATAATGAAGCGACACATTATATTCAAACGATGTTAGGAGAAGAAGAGACAGTCGCTGAAAAGCGTAAACTTATTACGCCAATGCGTGCCATTGAAACATTGTATAATGCAAATGCGTTATTTGCCGGGGATGAAATTACCCGCGTAAACATTGGATTCCATACGAGAGTTCCATTTGAAAGTGATGTACAAGTATTTGTACCGATATGGAAAATTACGGTTAATGAAGATCATAATTATTTTGTGAACGCTATTGAAGGATTTATTTTCTCTACAGATGAGGAAGAATTTTTTGATGAAGTTACGACAACGATGATGAAAAGACTTGATATTCAAAAAGGACAAAACAAGAAATTAGAAGAAATTTTGCAAGATATAGAGGTAAGAAAAGGAATACGATGAGGTGAATAGAGAGATGACTTTACGCTTTAGCGTACTCGCATCAGGTAGTACAGGAAATGCCTTTTATATTGAATCGAATAAAACGAGATTGCTTATCGATGCAGGGTTGAGTGGGAAACAAATTGATCGTTTATTTCACGAAGTAGATTTAGACCCGAATCAATTAGATGGCATTTTAGTGACACATGAACATAGTGATCATATAAAAGGATTAGGAATTGTCGCACGAAAATATAATTTACCTATTTACGCAAATGAAAAAACATGGAATGCGATGGAGCACCAACTCGGAAAGTTAACGACAGACCAGAAATTTCATTTTGCAGCAAATAGTGTGAAAACATTTGCAGATATGGACGTTGAGTCATTTTCAGTTTCACATGATGCGGCAGATCCGATGTTTTTTACATTCCGTCATAACGATAAAAAGGTCGCACTAGTGACAGATTTAGGGTACGTATCGGAAAGAATTAAAGATACGATTAAAGGTGCAGATGCTTATGTGTTTGAGTCGAATCATGATGTGAGCATGTTACAGATGGGTAGCTATCCATGGAGTGTCAAACAACGTATTTTAGGTGATTCCGGACACGTAAGCAATGAAGATTGTGGATTGGCACTATGTGATGTAATTGATCATAATACGAAACGTGTATACTTAGCCCATTTAAGTAAAGATAATAATATGAAAGACTTAGCAAGAATGTCGGTAGATCAAGTGTTGCGTGAACGTGGCATTGAAATGAATTTATTTGATACGGATCCAAACTTTCCAACACCAGTCTATGAAGTAATTTAAATAATTTAGACATATGTTTTCATTATTTGTAAAACATATAAAGATATAGCTTCTATTAGAATGAGAGGAGTTATTCAAATGAATGAAGACAATGAGAAGCATGTGGTAGATGAGCAGGAGCACGATAAAAAAGAACAGGATAGAAACGATACAGCACAAACACCTCCAGGACATAAACAAGAGGAAGAAGTTTGTGTTGCAAAGATGGAACCGGAAAATCCGCCCAAGAAAAAGGCGAACGGTTGGCTCATGCCGATTTTAATCGGTTTAGGGGTAGGGATTTTACTATTGCTCGTCATTTATCCGAATTTTACAGATGAAAATCGAGATATTAATGATGACATATTGAATGAAGATAGTGAAGGAAACGAAACACCCTCTACACCAAGCAAGGTAGAAAAAGTAAATGTGGATGTGACAACACAAGTGACAGACATTGTTGAAAATGTCTCCCATGCAGTTGTCGGTGTAACAAATTTACAGTCACGAATGGATTTTTGGGAAGAAGCAGAATCAGATGAAGCTGGAACTGGTTCAGGTGTTATTTTTAAAAAAGATAAAAAATATGCTTATATTGTAACGAACCACCATGTCGTCGAAGGTGCCGACACGGTGGAAGTCGTCTTAAATGATGAATCAACGATAGAAGCAAAGCTCCTCGGAACGGATTTGTTTACTGATTTGGCAGTCCTACGTGTCGGTGCAGATGAGGTGGGAGAACCGATTGAATTAGGTGTGTCCGAAAATGTAAAGGTTGGTGAACCTGTCATCGCTATAGGAAATCCGTTAGGCCTCATGTTTGCTGGTTCTGTTACACAAGGGATTATTAGTGGGAAACAGCGAACGATTCCACAAGACTTTAACCAAGATGGGCAACCAGATTGGCAAGCCGAAGTACTTCAAACAGATGCTGCAATTAACCCTGGAAACAGTGGTGGTGCTCTTATTAATATGTCAGGTCAACTGATTGGCATTAACTCGATGAAAATTAGTCAAAATATTGCACAAGGAATTGGATTTGCCATACCAATCGATATTGCAGAACCAATCATGGCTGAATTAGAAACAGATGGAACGGTAACGCGTGCATATTTAGGAGTAGAAATATATTCCTTAGAAGAAGTACCACGGTCTGAGTGGACATCGACATTACAACTTCCAGATAATATAGAAGGTGGAATTTATATTTGGAGTATTGAACCACTCTCACCAGCGGATAAAGCAGGTTTAAAACGATTAGACGTCATTACAGAATTCAATGGTGAAAAGGTGTTAAACACACTTGATTTAAGACGAATTTTATATAATGAATTAGAAATTGGTGACGAAGTTTCGATCGTTTATTACCGTGATGGAGAAAAACATAAGGTAAATATTACATTAACAGAGCAACCATAAACAAAGTTTAAGCTGGCGGGTCCATTTTGGCGCTGCCAGCTTTTTCTATAGGAGGAATGAAATGATGCAAGGAATTTGTCCACTATGTGCAAAACAAAATAAATGTGAAGCGGAATTATCCACATGTTGGTGTATGCAAATAACATTGTCTGAAAAAGTAAAAAAGGCTTTACAATCAATCTCTATTGAAGAGGGTTGTGTTTGTAAAGCGTGTTTAAAGCAATTGTCAAATGAAGAAAACTTATCCACAATTTATTCGAATTATTCACAAACGGTGGATAAGTAATACGAACATTCGTTTTTACTACTTTATATAGTATAATAATGGAAAAAATGGACTACATATACGCATTTTTGTGCATATGTGCATAAGTTTGTGGATATTCATTTTTGCTCGTCCCATTCTCTCGCTAACATACTGTATAAAACATGGTCAACATAAGTACCGTAAAGTTTTTCTGCCTCACGAATAATACCTTCTTTTGTAAAACCTAATCTTTCGGGAATTGCCCGACTTCGCTTATTTTCCGTTGCTACTCTAATTTCCATTCGATTAAATGCTAAATGTTCGAACCCATATTGAATAAAGGCAGAAACAGACTGTGTTACGATTCCTTTGCCTTGCATGGATTCAGAAAGCCAGTATCCAATCGAGGCAATTTTATTTACTTGGTCAATTCGGTTAAAT
>DXHX01000151.1 GCA_019113205.1 Candidatus Pseudogracilibacillus intestinigallinarum
GTAATGGGTATCTTTCTATAAGACACTCATTACCTTTTTATATAACATTAAAAGATAGCTATAACTGCTGATCTATTTCTATCAACACTTCTTTAATACTTTTATCTTGGATAACGACATCTGCAAAACGATCATATTCTGTCGGTTCACGATTTACAATGACAAGCTTTGAACCATGCTCTTTTGCGATTAATGGAAACATATTTGCTGGTGAAACAGATAAGGAAGATCCTAATACGATAAATAAATCAGCATTTTTTGCTTCAATTTCAGCACGTCGAAACGTATCTTCCGGTAAATTTTCGCCAAATAATACGATCCCTGGACGAATCGTGCCACCACAATCACATGTAGATGTCCCTTTTAAATAAACATCTCTTGCATATTCTTTTTTACACGTATGGCAATGGAATACGCGAAAAGACCCATGTAATTCCATGACATTTTCGTTTCCGGCATCAGAATGAAAGGCATCAACATTTTGTGTGATGATCCCTTTAATACGACCGGATTTTTCCCAGTCTGCTAATATATGATGTCCCTTATGTGCTTCATATTTATTAATTTCTGATAGTCTAAATTGATAAAACTCCGTAAATTCTTCTGTGTTATGTACTAATGCATGTACGTTTGCTAATTCACTCGGATTGAATTTCTCCCATAATCCCCGATCTTTGGAACGAAAGTCTGGTAAGCCACTTTCTGTTGACATTCCAGCACCAGTGAAAATAATGGTGTTAGAAGATTCTTTTAGCATTTCTGTTAGTTTATCCAATCATATCCCCTCCATCATGCTCTTATTCATATCGTAGCAAAGAAAAAACGACGAAACAATTTTATTTCGTCGTCCTGTCTTAAATGACTCCTTGCTCTATCATTGTGTCTGCTACTTTTGTAAATCCTGCGATATTTGCTCCGACAACTAAATTTCCCGGATGATCATATTTATTCGAAGCACGTTTGCAGTTTGAATAGATAGTTTTCATAATTTGTTGTAGTTGTTCATCTACTTGTTCAACAGTCCAACTTAGTCTTTGGCTATTTTGCGCCATTTCTAATGAAGAACAAGCGACACCACCTGCATTTACTGCTTGAGCAGGACCGAACATAATATCATTTTCTAAAAAGATATCGATTGCTTCGATGGAACAAGGCATGTTTGCTCCTTCTGCCACAACTTGTACGCCATTTTTTACTAACATTTTTGCAGATTCTTCATCGATTTCATTTTGTGTCGCACAAGGAAGTGCAATATCACATGGAATCGACCAAATTTTAGACCCGTCATCAAAGTATTCTGCTTCAGGGTGTGTTTTGACATACTCGGAAATACGTGCTCCTTCCGAAAATTTAATTCGTTTAATCGTCTGTAGACTTAAACCGTTACGGTCGTACACATATCCACCTGAATCACTACAAGCGACAACTTTTGCTCCTAATTTAATTGCTTTTTCCATTGCATAAATAGCAACATTTCCAGACCCAGATGTGATAACAGTTTTATTTTTAAAATCTTCCCGTTTATCTTTCAACATTTCTTGCACGAAATAAATCGTGCCGTATCCTGTAGCTTCTGTACGCCCTAAACTACCACCATAGTTTAACCCTTTTCCTGTTAGTACGCCTGCATGGTACGCGCCTTGGATACGTTTATATTGACCAAACATATAACCAACTTCACGTTTTCCAACACCAATATCTCCTGCTGGTACATCTGTGTCCGGGCCAATATGGCGATATAATTCTGTCATAAAACTTTGACAGAAACGCATAATTTCGTTGTCAGACTTTCCTTTTGGATCGAAGTCTGCTCCACCTTTTCCGCCACCAATTGGTTGACCAGTTAAAGAGTTTTTGAAAATTTGTGTTAAGGATAAAAACTTCATGACACTTAAATTCACACTCGGATGGAAACGAATCCCTCCTTTATATGGGCCGAGTGCACTGTTAAATTGTACACGATACCCACGATTCACATGCGTATTTCCGTTATCATCTATCCACGGAACACGAAAGGTAATGATTCTTTCGGGTTCAATTAATTGTTCTAATATATTTTTTTCTATATATGTGCGATTCTTCACAAACACTGGCACAAGAGAATTTAGTAACATTTTTGTAGCTTGTAAAAACTCCACTTCATGTGGATCACGCGCTTTTATTTTTTCGTAAAGGTCATCCATGTAGTCGATTACTTCTTGCTCTTCCGCTGAAATGACGCGCTCTAGTTGAGTCATGATGCTCGCCTCCCATTTCTTTCTATTCCGTCTATTCTATATACTTCCTCTATTACTAACTTATCATACATGTATCAATCTAAACAATACTATTAATAGATATTATTAATGCTTTTATGAGATAATAAAAAATACGAGGTGACAAAAATGGAGTTAAGACAAATAAAATATTTTATTGAAGTTGCAAAACGTGAGCATGTAACAGAAGCTGCAGATGCTTTACATGTGGCACAATCAGCAGTAAGTCGGCAAATTTTTAATTTAGAAGAAGAGCTTGGGGTAGATTTATTTATTCGAGAAGGAAGAACCGTTCGACTAACGAGAATTGGGAAAGTTTTTTTAGAACATATGGAAAAAGCGATGAATGTGATCGATGATGCAAGACAAGAAGTGATTGAATATACCGATCCTAAAAAAGGAACGATTCATATAGGCTTTGCGGCTAGTTTAGCCTCTTATATATTACCTACTGCTATTTTTTACTTTCGAAAACAGTATCCAGATGTGAAATTTGTGCTAAATCAAGGGACACATAGTGAGCTACTTGATTGGGTGAAAAAGGGCGAAATTAATATTGCATTATTAGGACCATTACCACAAGACCAAGATAAGGTGAAAAGTACAGTACTTTTTACAGAAGATATTGTCGCTTTATTACCGAGTAATCATTCTCTTGCAAACAGGTCTTCATTAAAATTAATCGAATTGCGCGATGAATCGTTTGTCATGTTTCCAAAAGGGTTTATATTACACGACGTTATTATGGAAGGATGTTTACAACGTGGCTTTCAACCGAAAATTTCCTTTGAAGGAAAAGATTTAGACGCGATAAAAGGGCTTGTATCAGCGGGATTAGGTGTTACATTAATTCCAGAAGTAACATTGGTCGATTGTTTGCCGCGTGCTACGGTGAAAGTTCCAATTACAGAACCTAGTTTGAAACGATCGGTCGGGGCGATTATTCCTGCTGAACGTGAATTATTACCGACGGAAAAATTGTTCTATCAATTTATAAAAGACTTCTTTATGCGTTTAGAAGTATATCAAAACTAAATCGGTGTTACAAATCCGTCAACATGCTATACCAATATTCGCTAAAATTGTTAAAAATATATTGCATCATAAAAATGAATATGTTAAGATTAAAACACAATATATAGATGATATATAAAATTGAATACACAATATATAGTGATTAAGGTGACGTATGAAAGTCTTAAAAAGGGAATCTAGTGAGAAGCTAGAACTGCCCCCGCAACTGTAATTATGTTATTTTTATGAAAGGACATGCTCACTGTATGTAGTTGTTTTTTTAAGAAAAGGCAACACATATAGGAAGGGGTTCTGGAGATACATATAAGTCAGGAGACCTGCCTAATCGCGTTAGTTTCACTTCTCCGGGGTGAGGGATTTTTGAAACGGCATGGATATTGAAATAGTGCATATTTTGTTGTCTTTTTAGCCGTTTATTCCTCATGCGAATAAACGGCTTTTTTAATATAAAAAATACATATTAGGAGAACACGAAACGAAGCGATCGACATATATAATAGGGGATAATTTTTCAGGAGGGATTTATAGATGAGCATGTTAGAGGTAGAAAACAAGGTAGAAGCATTAATGACGTTGGCACAAGAAGGTTTAAATGTAGATGTCACACCGTATAAAGAAAAGATGTTAAACGCAACAGCGAATGTGACAGGATTAGATGTTCACATTGAGATGATTAAAATTGCATTAGAAAATATTGATGAAGCTAATCCGGATTGGACATACTTTGCCAGTCGTTTATATGCTGCACAATTGTATGAGCAAGCTGCAGCTAACAGAGGATATGACCCAGCTGAAAAATATGGAGATTTTTATACGTTAATTGATCAATTAACGAATAAAGGCATTTATACGAATAAATTATTAGAAAAATATACAAAAGAAGAGATCGACCTTTTAGGAAGCAAGATCGAACAAGAGCGCGATAGTTTATTTCACTATTTAGCTATTTATACGTTAGCAACAAGATATTTAGCGACAGACCATGAGAAAAACGTTTTTGAATTGCCTCAAGAACGTTGGATGATTATCGCAATGCATTTAATGCAAGATGAAAATAGCGAGAAGCGAATGGATTATATTTTAGAAGCTTACTGGGCTTTAAGTAATTTATATATGACTGTTGCAACACCGACAATGAATAACGCAGGAAAAACACATGGACAACTTTCTAGCTGTTTCATTGATACAGTCGAGGATAGTTTACAATCGATCTACGATGTGAACACAGATGTAGCACAATTATCGAAAAACGGTGGCGGAATTGGTGTCTATATGGGGAAAGTCCGAGGCCGTGGGAGTGCAATTAAAGGATTTAAAGGAATGTCGAGTGGTGTCGTGCCGTGGATTCGTCAGTTAAACAATACGGCGGTAAGTGTGGACCAATTAGGTACGAGAAAAGGTGCGATCGCGATTTATTTAGATGTATGGCATATCGATATTGAACCGTTTTTAGATTTAAAATTAAATAACGGGGATGCACGTATGCGAGCACACGATATTTTCCCTGGAGTATGTTTACCAGATTACTTTATGGAACAAGTAGAAGCACGTGGTGACTGGTATTTATTTGATCCACATGAAGTAAGACAAGTGATGGGATATAGCTTGGAAGATTTTTATGATGAAGAAAAAGGTGCTGGAACGTGGCGGGCGAAATATGAAGAATGTATTCGCGATGAACGTTTAACGAAAAAGAAAGTACCGGCAATTGATATCATGAAGCGTATTATGATTTCTCAGTTAGAAACAGGTACACCGTTTATGTTTTACCGTGATGAAGTAAACCGTATGAATGCAAATAGTCATGCTGGTATTATCTATTGTTCTAACCTTTGTACAGAAATTACCCAAAATCAATCACCAACAGAGTTTTTAGAAGAGTATGTTGAAAATGAAGATGTGATTGTGAAGAAATATAAAACTGGAGATTATGTCGTTTGTAACTTAAGTTCTGTTAACTTAGGTCGTGCGGTACCAGAAGGTGTGTTAGAGCGACTCATTCCGATTCAAGTAAGAATGTTGGATAATGTAATTGATATGAACACATTACCAATTTTACAAGCACAACTGACGAACCAGAAATATAGAGCGGTAGGTTTAGGAACGTTTGGTTGGCATCACTTGCTTGCATTGAAAGGCATCGAATGGGAGTCAGAAGAGGCATTAACATACACGGATGAATTATATGAACAGATTGCTTATTTAACGATTCAAGCAAGTATGGAATTAAGTAAAGAAAAAGGCGCTTACCGTTTCTTTGAAGGAAGCAAATGGCAATCAGGACAATATTTCACTTCACGTGGATATGAAGGAGAAAAGTGGGAAGCATTACAACAAGAAGTACAAGAAAACGGAATTCGTAATGGATATTTGATGGCAGTAGCACCGAACTCATCGACAGCGATGATTGCAGGGTCCACTGCGAGTATTGACCCGATTTTCCAAGTGTTCTATTACGAGGAGAAAAAAGACTTCAAAATTCCAGTAACAGCACCAGCATTAGATCACAGAACGTATAACATTTATCGTCGTTCTGCATATATTGTAGATCAGCGTTGGTCTGTAAAGCAAAATGCAGTAAGACAAAAGCATATTGATCAAAGTATTTCATTTAATATGTATGTACCAAATACGATTCGTGCGTCTGTCTTATTAAATTTACACGTACAAGCTTGGAAAGAGGGGTTAAAAACATCGTATTATGTTCGATCTACTGCGAACGATATTGAAGAATGTGAGTGGTGTCATTCATGAGAACTTTAATTGCTTATTTATCTTATAGCGGAAATACAGAAGAGATTGCGGAACATATTGAGCGGAAATTAGTATGTGAAGGAATAGAGGTCGATATGTTATCGATTGGCATTGATTATGTACCAGACTTAAGTGAGTACGATTATATATTCCTTGGCACATTTACGTGGGATATGGGTGGAACACCAGATGAAGTGAAAGATTTTGTATTAGAAGTCGGCTATAAACCGAATAATATAGCAGTATTTGGTTCAGGCGATACACAATTTGGCGGAGATGCTATGTTTTGTGGAGCTGTTGATAAATTAGTGAAATTTTATGAGAGTAAGTGGGACGGTTTGAAAATCGAACAGTCCCCAAGAGGCTCCCAAGAAGTATTAATTGATAATTGGCTAGAAGGAGTGTTAGAAGATGTCAGAATTACTGCTTGAACGTGCAAAAACATTAGAACCGCGTAACCCGAACAAATCGACGGGGATTTTCGGTGGAAAATCGAGTGGTATTTTAAATTGGAATGATATTGCGTATCCACATTGGTATAAAATGTATAAACGATTAGTCGGAAACTATTGGCAGGCAGATGAGGTGAACATGTCGAGTGATATTAAGCAGTTCCCTACGTTAACAGACGAGGAACGTGATGCTTATTTAAAAATTATCGGGTTATTATCGACATTAGATGCACCACAGACGAGAACCGCTTTACTGTTTTCATTATATGCAACAGATCCATCTGTCCAGTCAATTATGGCAGTCATCGCGCAACAAGAGGCGGTGCATAACGAATCATATTCATATGTACTATCATCTGTTGTTTCGCTGGCAGAACAAAATGAATCATTTGAACTCGGAAGAAAAGATCCCGTTTTATTAAAACGAAACGAAAAGATTATGCATCATTACAATAAATTTGCCGAAGAGCCAACGATTGAAAACATCCTAAAAACGATGGTCTATACGATTTTATTAGAAGGAATGTTCTTCTATTCTGGATTCGCGTTCTTTTATAATTTAGCACGCCATAATAAAATGGTTGGAACCTCTACTATGGTAAGTTATATTAACCGTGATGAATTAGAGCATGGTCGCTTCATTTCTGAAATGTTCCGTGCAACATTAACGGAAAACCCATCTCATAATAATGAAGAATTTATTACATGGGTATATGATAGCTTCCGTGACTCTGTTGAATTAGAAATTGAATGGTCGACATATGTATTAAAAGATGTGGATGGTATTAATTTAGATGAAATGGCTGGCTATGTGAAATATCGTGCCAATAAGATGTTACGAATGATGGGGTTAAGTGAGTTATATCCAGAGTATACGGAAAACCCGATGAAATGGATTCGTGCCTATGTAGATAATTTTGACGGTACAAAAACGGACTTCTTTGAACAAACGTCAAGACAATATACGAAAACAAGTGATTTAAACGGTTTTGACGATCTATAAAATGAAACAACATCATACTGAGGTTTGGATTTAGTTGGAATATCATAGGGAAAGATGAATTGGATGAATGAACATTATAAACGCGACATATAGGTATATTCGCTTTATTCATTCGCTAATTTATGCCTGTATCGATCATTCCCTCCTCTATCCAAACCTCATTTTTTTATATTTTAAATGGGAATGTGCAAACTAATTAAAAACGAAGCCAAATCATTAGCTTTAAATTGGTTTTTCCTTCATGTATACTATTAAGAAGGAAAGGAAGATAATGTATGCAAGATGATCATCAAGATAAGATTTTCACGAAAGATTTCGCATTTATTTGGCTTGCGAACTTTTTTATTTTTTTAGGGTTTCAAATGACGCTACCAACATTACCGATCTTCGTAAAAGAACTAGGTGGTTCAGATCAATTAGTCGGATTAATCGTTGGTATTTTTACATTTTCAGCACTTTTGTTTCGCCCGTATGCAGGACATGCATTAGAAACGAAAGGAAGAGGCCGAGTCTATTTATTTGGTCTGCTTTTATTTATTATATCTGTTGGGACATTCGGCTTCATGACAAGTATGGTAATGTTATTCGTCATGCGTATCATACAAGGAGTCGGTTGGGGATTTTCAACGACAGCCTCAGGTACGATTGCAACAGACTTAATCCCTCCAAAAAGACGTGGAGAAGGGATGGGCTATTATGGTCTTTCTGGTAATTTAGCTTTAGCTTTTGGCCCCGCTTTAGGTCTTTCATTAGTAGGTGTTATTTCATTTAAAACACTCTTTTTAAGCAGTGCTGCATTAGGTGTCATAGCATTATTGTTATCGATGAACATAAAATATAAAAAAGTAGCACAGTCTCCTCATCGAACCAAAGTAGCCCGCTTTGATGTATTAGAAAAGTCGGCAATTAATCCAGCAATTATATTGTTTTTTATTACATTGACATTCGGTGGAATTGCTTCGTTTCTTCCGTTACATGCCGTGGAAAAGGGTGTGGCTGGCATTGAAATGTATTTTATTTTTTATGCAGCATTTTTAATGTTATCTCGTATTTTTGCAGGGAAAATATATGACAAAAGAGGAGATTTATATGTGATTCCGCCAGGTGTATTACTCGTCTTTTCTGCGATGTTATTGCTTGCCTGGTTACCGAACACAGTAACGTTAATGGTTGCAGGAAGTTTATATGGATTTGGTTTTGGAATGATTCAACCTGCATTACAAGCATGGGCAGTTGATAAAGCCGAAGCGAACCGAAAAGGGATGGCAAATGCAACGTTTTTCTCTTTCTTTGATTTAGGTGTAGGGATTGGTGCGATAGTGTTCGGTCAGATTGCTTTTTTATTCGGTTATAAATATATTTATATCGTATCCGCAGCTTCTGCGATTGTTGCCTTAATGTACTATTTGTATTTAGTTTTATCAGGAAGACGGAATCCACGTAAAGCTTAAGGGAATTGAATTTGACTATAAAGGATAGATATGGATGCGACAAAAATTAACACATGCAAAAATTAAACAATTATTTTCGCCAAAAATATATGAGCGAGGTTTACAATATTATTATTTAGGTTATGTCCATGGATTAAGTTTTAATAAAAATAGTGATGCTTGGTTTGCAGAAGTAGAAGGAACATCTTCTTATTATGTGGAAGTGGATATGAACAAAATTGATCAAGGGACGATTAAGCCTTATTGCGAATGTCCGAACTTTTCAATCTATCATACGTGTAAACATATCGTTGCTGTTTTATTGGAAATATGTGATCGAGAAGAGGAAGCGGTAAAAACGATGAACTGTTCATCTGCCGAACACTTTATTCAAAACGTTTCCCAATATGAACTACATGATACATCATATGTCGTAGATAAAATACCAATGAAAATTACATATGAAATAAATGTAGCATATACTGGTAAAATATGGTTGCAAATAAAAACAGGGATAAACCACTTGTATGTTGTTCATCAAATTCGTGATTTGTTATATCATGCATTACACGGGGAAGAACATTTCTTTACGAAAAAATTTAGCTATCGTCCAGAAGACCATTATTTTTTGCAACAGGATAAGGCCGTTTTTGAATTGTTACAATCGTCTATCCAAACGGGAGATTTATATACGGATCGTCGTTATGACCCGGGAAATGCTTATGACCGTCGTCATTTACTCATTTCACCTTCAATTTTACAATTGCTGCTGGAGAAATTACAAAAGCGCACTGTGCTCCTAACAGAATCAAATGACGAACAAGTATATACGTCAATACAAATAGAGACAGACAAGTTGCCATTGCAATTTTCGATAAAAGACTA
>DXHX01000152.1 GCA_019113205.1 Candidatus Pseudogracilibacillus intestinigallinarum
CATCGTCGTTAAAGGATACATTTTTTTCGGAAACGTTACCGAAAATAAGACAAATTACTCCTGTGGAAATGAATGAATCCATTCAGGATGATATTGTGGAGGCTCCACTAATCGCGAAGTTTTATTTAGAGATGGATGGAGAAAAAATAACAGGGACGCTAGAATACCATTATGGTGCACATAAAATAGATCCATTTCAACATTCGAAGAAAAAACAGCAGAAGATTATTATTCGTGATATGGAAAAAGAAGAACAAATTATGTACTTTATTGAACAGTCGAACTTTAAATATAATGGAGAAACATTGTTTATCCAATTATATGAAGATGAAGAGGTATATGAGTTTTTATATACGATTTTGCCACAGTTGGATGAATATGTTGAAGTATATTTAACAGCAGATATTCAGGCGATGATGGCAGAAATTGAACCGATTCCAAATAGTGCTGTGCGGATTGATGAAACGACAAATTTATTAGAAATAAGTTTTGATATTTCAGGAGTCGAAGAAGCTGAAGTAACGTCGATGTTACAAGCAGTTATGGAGAAAAAACGTTTTTACCGTATGCGAAATGGTACCATTGTGTCGTTGGAAAATGAACAGTTTGAATCGATTCAAAATCTTGTTTCGACGTTGGATATTAAAGATACGCAATTACATGATGGAAAGATTGAATTGCCGGCATACCATAGTATGCAAGTAGATGAATTGCTCGATTTGAAGAAAAGTTATGATCCATCGTTTCGAAAATTATTACAACAATTGCGATCACCAGAACAGACGAGTTATGAGATCCCAGATCAATTGAATGCGACGTTGCGCGCTTATCAAGAGGCTGGATATCAATGGTTTAAGTCTTTGAGTGAATATCGTTTAGGTGGTATTTTAGCGGATGATATGGGTCTTGGAAAAACGATTCAGACGATTACTTATTTAATGTCTGAGCAATCCGAAAACCCCCATTTAGTTATTGTACCGTCATCTGTCGTATTTAATTGGAAACATGAGTGTACGAAATTTGCACCTCATTTAGATGTGGTGGTTATTTCTGGAACGAGGCATGAAAGGGCAACATTGATGGAATTACATGGACAGGCAAATATTTGGGTCATGTCATATGGGACTGCACGTCAAGATATTGAATTATTAAAAGGGTGTTTCTTTCACACATTAATATTAGATGAAGCACAATTTATTAAAAACTATGAAACAAAAACAGCAAAAGCGATACGTGAAATAAATGCGCGTAATTGTTTTGCCTTAAGTGGCACCCCAATTGAAAACTCTATCGACGAATTATGGTCTATTTTCCAAGTTGTATTGCCGGGCCTTATGCCGAAGCTAAAGACTTTTCGTGAACTATCGAATGAGAAAATTGCTAGTTTAACACGTCCGTTTATTTTACGAAGAGTGAAAGAAGATGTGTTAAAGGAATTACCAGATAAAATTGAAACGACCTCTATTTCCGAATTAACCGAGGAACAAAAACATTTATATGTTGGATATTTACAACAAGTGCAACGTGATGCACATGACTCTATTGCTGGAGAAGGCTTCCAAAAGAATCGGATGAAAATCTTGGCTGGAATTACTCGGCTACGGCAACTTTGCTGTCATCCTGGATTGTTTTTAGAAAACTATGAAGGTACCTCTGGAAAATTAACGCGTTTGCTAGAAATTGTAGAACAGAGTATTGCAGACAATAAACGGATGCTCATTTTTTCGCAATTTACATCGATGCATGACATTATTAGAAAAGAGTTAGAGAAGCGTCATATAAATTATTTTTATATCAATGGTGAAACACCTGCGAAAAAACGTGTAGAAATGAGTGAAGCATTCAATGAAGGGGAAAATAGTGTATTTCTTATTTCGTTGCGTGCAGGTGGAACAGGCTTGAATTTGACAGGGGCAGATACGGTCATATTGTATGATTTGTGGTGGAATCCGGCAGTAGAAGACCAGGCGGCAGGCCGTGCCCATCGTTTTGGTCAAAAAAATGTCGTTCAAGTCATTCGCTTAATTGCTGAAGGAACAATTGAAGAAAAGATTTATGAATTGCAACAGAAAAAACGCGAGTTGATTGACCAAGTGATCCAACCAGGAGAGTCGATGCTTTCTACGTTATCAGAAGAGGATATAAAACAATTATTAAGTATATAACAGAGAATGTTTCAGACATAACTTGAAACAATGTTAAAAAACGATTCACTATTACAAATTAATTATGTTAGAAATGTACAGAGTTTTTCACGGGAAATTGTGAAGTTATTAGCATGCCTTACAGAAGGTTTATTAAGGCCTTTTTTCCCGGAGAATTCTCTGTACGTTTTTTGTCTTTTTGGCCTCGTGCTCAAGCTTTATCGCGGCCATTCTGCATTGGCTTAAATATTTGTTGAGTTTGGATGGATAGGCTGAAATGCCCTTTGTTTGCAATGGAAAAGGGAGTGATGACAACCAGAAATATATATGTACATACTTTCTTTCTGAAAAAGTTCACAAATTAGACAAAAACACTTGCATAAATAGTCAGAATATTATAAAATATCAACACAAGAAAGTGAAGGGGGAGAAAAAAATGAGAGCTGTAGCGAGTGGTTTTTCGAAATGGGTATTATCATATGTTGCTGTAATCTTTGTCATTATGATTATGCCAGTGTTCCTTATAACGAGTGATGTTTCGACATTGGATAACTTAGTGAACTATATTTTTGGGAACAAACAATAAGAATGAATAGGATGAATGAAAAAGTTGGAAAAAGCAATATGTATCATAAGAGAACCGAATGTCCGTTAGCTTTGATTAGGAAGCATTTAACGAACATTCGGTTTTTATTTATTGTTCCATGAAAGTTAAAACAATTTTACGTAATTCACGTTTTAAAAAC
>DXHX01000153.1 GCA_019113205.1 Candidatus Pseudogracilibacillus intestinigallinarum
TTAGATTGAAATGGAAAACAATAATTATTTTTCTGCACCTAATCCAGTGTGAGAACGAACAGACATTTCTGCAAAGATCTTATCGTTATCTTCTGGCTTCGTCATTAACGAAACAATTATACCAGCTAAGAATCCTAATGGAATACTAACTAATCCTGGGTTCGTTAATGGGAAGATAGCTCCATCCCCCATAATTGGCGGACTTAATAAAATTAATATAACTGTTGTAAAAGTACCTGTTAACATCGATGCTACTGCACCTTTTGTATTGAAACGTCTCCAGTAAATCGAGAAAATAATTACTGGTAAGTTTGAACTTGCACCAACTGCGAATGCGTACGTAACTAACTGAGCAACGTTGAAATTTTTCGCTAAAATTCCTAAGATGATCGATACAACCCCGATAACGAATGCTGTAATACGAGCAACTTTGAATTGTTTTCGTTGGTCAACCTCTCCACGTTTAATAACGTTCGTATAAATATCGTGTGCGAATACTCCCGCACCTGTAATTACTAATCCAGCTACAACCGCAACAATTGTCGCGAATGCTACCGCTGAAATACCAGCCATGAAAAGCTCTCCACCTATTGTTCCTGCTCCTCCACCTAAAGCTTGTGCTAATAATGGAGCTGCCATGTTTCCTCCACCACCAGCTTCATTGATCGCATCTTCTCCTACTAACGCAGCAGCAGCGAAACCGATGATTGCAATGATGAAGTAAAATGAACCGATAATGACCATTCCCCAAACAACGGATGATCTAGCAGCTTGTGCTGTCGGTACTGTAAAGAAACGAACTAATAAGTGAGATAAACCTGCCGTACCTAAAATTAATGTTAAACCTAATGATAATAAGTCAATTGGGTTCGTATATAAGTGACCTGGTGTTAAGAACTGCATTCCTTGTCCACCAACTTCACCGAAGCGCCCAATATTTGCACCTTCAATAATTGTTCCAAATAATGAAGATAAGTTAAACTTAAAGATAAGTGCAATGAAAATTAACATTAATAACATCGCAGCCATTAAAATAACGGCTTTAATGATTTGTACCCAACTAGTAGCTAACATTCCACCTAATGTTACATAAATCATCATTAGAACCCCAACGATAACTAATGAAACTTCATATGGAATACCTACTAATAAGTTAATGATTGCACCTGCACCAACTAACTGTGAAATCATATAGAAAGCTGTAATAGCCATCGTTACAATCGCACCAGCAGTTCGTACTGGACGTTGTTCTAAACGATAAGAAATAACGTCCGAAACAGTAAAGTTTCCTGAGTTTCTGAAAGGCTCTGCAATAATGTAAAGTACAATTACATACCCCATTAACCACCCAATAGAATACATGAAACCATCATAACCATGTAATGCAACTAGTCCAGCAATCCCTAGGAATGACGCAGCACTTAAGTAATCCCCTGCAATCGCTAAACCATTTTGGAACCCTGTTAACGATCGACCAGCAGCGTAGAAATCACCGGTACCAGATGTTCTCTTTGAAGCTAGATATGTAACATACATCGTTAGTGCAATAATAATACCAAATAATACAATACCAAATATTTCAGCTGAACCCATGATTTACGCCTCCTTTTCTACCGTTTCCGGTCCATATTTTGCAATAATTTCCTCTACTCGTCGGTCATATGAACGAGCAACAAATACATATAAAAATGCAAGCCCCCAAATTACTAAATAATATGATATACCGAATAAATACCCGAATGTAAAATTAGCAAAAACAATTTTTGTCATTAGTGGCTTTGCATATGCTGACAATACTGGGAAAATTAAATAATAAATCAAGAACAAAACTGGTACTGGGAAAATAAATGCGTACTTTTTACGTTTTAATTCCTGGAACTCTTCCGTTTTTTCAATCTTCTCAAACTCAATTAAATCCCTTGCAACCATTGTATTACCTCCTTTTAATATTTTATGAAAACGCTTTAATGTAAACGCTTTAAAAGCATAATACCAAATAAGGAGATCATTTGCAGTAGTTTTGGGTGAATGGTACAAATTTGTGACTAAATGGTAACATTTTATTGTCAAATGTATTTAATTACTGAATTTTTCGAACAATGCTTTTCTTGCCGAACGACTGACAGGAACAGTTGTTTTTTGTTTATCCTTTAAAGTAATGTTATAAGCCCCATTAAACCAAGGTGTTATTTCTAATATATGATCTAAATTCACTAAATAACTACGATGTGTTCGAAAAAATGAAAAGCCTTCTAATTTCTTTTCTAATTCTTGTAATGTCATTTTACTCTCAATGACACCATTTTCCGTATGAATTTCTAACATTCTTTGCGATGGTACAGCATAATAAATAGAACCTGGGGATAAAACGATCATTTTTTCACCATCGTCAATTAATAATTTGGTCGTTGCTAGTCGGTCTTGGCTGAAATTGGATCTTGTTGAAGCAGATTTTTCGACAACACGTTTTCGAACACGTTCTAACGCTTGTTGGAGACGAATTTGATCAAACGGCTTCAATAAATAGTCGACCGCTTCCATCGAAAATGCATCTATCGCATATGCATCATATGCTGTTGTAAAAATAATGTATGGAGCATCGTTCGTCGAATCTAATATTTGTTTTGCCGCCTCTACCCCAGATAAACCAGGCATTTCAATATCTAAAAAAAGGACATCTGGTCGATGTTCAAAATATAAATCTAGTAATTCCTCTCCAGTAGCCGCACTAGGCATAATATGAATATCTGATTCTCTTTCTAATAAATAGATTAATTCTTCCCTCGCTAAATACTCATCTTCTGCTATCATCACATTCAATTTCATCGTTGTTCCTCCTTACAGAAATACTATTTGGAATATAAAAATAGACAATACTTCCACCTTCGTGCAAATTTTCAAATTGCAAACTACTCTCGTCTCCTAATAAACTAATTAGCCTTTGATTCACATTAAACAATCCTACTCCACCATGATCAATTCGATCTGTTTGACTCGTTGTTTTACCCTTTTTATACAAATCATCTAATTTTTTTGGATCGAATCCAATTCCATTATCTTTTATACTAATTTTCACATAATGTTTTTCCCGTTCAATAGTTACATCAATTTTCCCACCAGATGCTTTATTTTTCAACCCATGTTGAATACTATTTTCGACAAGCGGTTGGATAGTAGATGGTGGTATTTGTACATTCATGACAGTTGGATCTACTTCGAAATTTATATGTAATTGCTTGGAAAACCGTGTCTGAATAATTTCGATATATGCTCGAACATGTTCACACTCTCTTTCTAGTGATATGAGTGATTCCGACGTGATACCTAAATTAAATCGCATAAAACTAGCTAATTGCAAAGTAATATTTCGCGCTTTTTGTGGATCAATTCGAAATAATGTCGCAATTAAATGTAATGTATTAAATAAAAAATGCGGATTTATTTGAGCTTGTAAATTACGTAACTCTGCATCTACAATATTTTTTCGTAAGTTTTCATTTGCAATCACCTTCAATTGATTAGAAATTAGTTTTCCTAATCCTTGTGCCAATACAATTTCCACTGGTCGAATATGTTGTGATTTTGTAAAATAAAATTGAATAATACTTTTCGAATCGTTCGTGGAAGTAATTGGAATAATAATACATGCTTCTAACTGACAAGTTGTCTCTGCACAGTCTATGTCCGCTTTATTATAGGCGACCTTCACCTCATCTGACTGAACCGCTTCTAATAATAGTCCTTTTTTTTGAACTGGTCCTAATGTATGATGGTCTGCACCAATTCCTTTAAATGCTAATAATTCATTTTTTACAATGACAGATATCGCTGCAATATCTAATCGGTCATATAACAATGTTGCAAGTCCTTCCGCACGTTCTTTTGCCGATGTCATCCGCAAAAAAGGTAATGCCTCTTCTGCAATGGTCAATGCTTGTCGCGTCGCTTGAGCTGCCTCATTTTCTTGTTCCGCTAAAACAATTCCAATCATCGCCGTAAAAATGGCAATCGCGATACTACTAGCTAAAACGAGTGGCAATCCGATGACATTTACAAACTGAATCATCTGTTCATTTTGAGGATATAATACTAATAATAATTGCATTTGTAAAATAGGTGGGAAGACTCCGATAAACAACGCTTGAATTGGCGAAATAACACGAGCCTTGGAAAAAAAGCGACCGGTTAACCCTGCTAATAACCCAGTTAATGGATTGACGAGCATATTTGCTACCCAACCAATTCCACCTAAAAAACCTAAATGAATCCCAACAATAATTCCTGCCCCTAACCCAACGAGTGGACCACCTAACAAACCAGCGATCACAATAGCAATAATACTTAAACTTATAAGCATTTCATCTGGTTGAACGACCGTCACTATTCCACGATTAATTATTGCACCATCTTTAAAAATCAGACCAAAATGAGAGCTCACAATCCCAAAAATACCAAATATAAACGAATGAAGCACAACTGTTTTTGCATCAAATTCACGATATAACATCGTTTTAAAATTAGGAATTCGTGTTAAGACGAATGCAATAACTAACAATAATCCAATTCGTTCTAATAGAATAATCGTCAATTCCTTCATTCATCCACACTCCTCACATCTATCCCCGTTTGTGCCTTAATATAAAAAGCCTCATAATCTACTAATTCCTTTGAAGGAAACAAGTATGACCCGACTATTGCGCCTAAAAATCCAATTGGTATTGCAATGATACCTGGATTATATAAATGAATGATAGGATCACGTAAAAATAACCCGTCATTTACATTCATTGCATGTGGCCCAATAATTAATAAAGTAATGGATGAAACTAACCCTAATATCATCCCAATAATTGCACCAGCTTTACTGAACTTTTTCCAATAAATCGTCAATAAAATAACTGGCAAATTGCTCGATGCCGCAATAATAAACGTTAATGATACTAAAAAGGTGACATTTACATTTTTTAAACCTAATGCAAAGATTGTTGAAACAAATCCAATAGCGAGTGCAGATAATTGGGCTGCACGTAATTGTTCCTTTTCCGTCGTTTTCCCTTTTTTAATAATATGATGATAAATATCATGGGAAAATGCTGTCGTTGCTGAAATAACAAGCCCTGCTACAACTGCTACAACTGTCGTAAACGCAATAGCGGCAACGAATGCTAACAAAAAGTCCCCGCCTAGTGCTTTCGCTAATAATGGTCCGGCTAAATTTCCAGTGGAATCTTGTTGAATCAACGTATCATACCCAACAACAGCAGCCGTTCCTAAGCCTAAAACGAGTGTCATTAAATAAAACACACCGATAATTCCGCTCGCTGTTAAAACAGATTTACGGACTTCTTGTGCATTTTGCACCGTATAAAAACGAATTAAAATATGAGGCAACCCCGCTGTCCCTAAAACGAGTGCGATATATAATGAAATCATTTCTAGTGGGCTCCCTAATAAATGTCCCGGCATAAAAAATTGATCCCCTAGTGGGGTCCCTAATTTTACTTCTTCTATTAATGTCATTAAATCCCAACGGTAATAAGAAAATACAATTAACGATAGTAAAAATGTCGACGTCATTAATAAGATTGTTTTGACAATTTGTACCCATGAAGTCGCAATCATTCCACCAAAAACGACATATACCGTCATTAAACTACCAATAATTAAAACTGACGTACTATAGTTTAAATCGAGCAAAAGACGTAAAAGTAAACCAGATGCAACTAATTGTGGAATCATGTAAAAAATAGAAATAATAAAGGACCCTATCGCCATTAAAATTCGAATGTTTTTACTCGGAAAACGCTCACAAATAACATCACCTAAAGAATATTTCCCTAGATGATGAACAGGTTCCGCAACAAAAAATAAAACGACTAAATAGGAAACTAAAAATCCTAAAGAGTATAAAAAACCATCATACCCATTTAGAGCAATCGCTCCGATAATGCCAAGAAATGATGCAGCACTAATATAATCTCCTGCAATTGCCATGCCATTTTGTACACCTGTTAAGCTACCAGCAGCAGTATAAAATTGCATCGTCGTTTTACTTCTTCTTGCAGCCCAATATGTAATGATTAACGTACAAATAACGATACAGACGAAAAACAAAAAATATGTAAAATTCATTCCACTGCCTCCCGTCTTATCTCTTCAATCATCGCATCTAATTTTCGGGATTTAAACCAGTACAACGTGCCGATTATCCACGTCATAATTATTTGTAAAAACGCGAAAATCCATGCATATGTAATAACTCCAAATGGTGCTTGTTTCATAAAGCTCGGAAAGAACCCTAACGCAATTGGTAAAAACATAAAAAAAACAATCGCAAAAATTGTTACTTTAATGAGAAAACTTCTTCGAGCATGACGCCATTTTTCGTAGTTTTCCATCCAGTTCCCCCCTCAAAATAGTTCGGTTGAATATTTTGTTAAAAATCCGAACGGGAACATATATATTTCCATCGTTCGGATTTTCATATTTTTATCCATATTTTATTCAAAAGCTCAACATACTCGTCCCTATGGAATACAATATCTTACCTCATCACTTACTTACGTATGTATACCATATTTCTTATTGGAATGTTGCCCCTAAGTTTGTTACAATTTGTTTCTTACGTGACACGACACCTTCTAATAATGCACGATTTGCAGCAAGTTGAACTTGGAAAGCTTCTTCCACATTTTTACTTGCATTCCCTAATGCTAATGCTTCAGAATTACTATTTAAAATATCTGTTACGACTAATAAAAATAAATCAAGTTCTTTCTCCTCGATAATCTTTTCGATTGCCGCTTCAAATTCCGCTTGTTTCGTGTAAACAGATTCTACGTCCACAGCGTTTACTTGTGCTATCTCTACTTTAGCTGAGCCCATCGTGAACTCTTTTGCATCCATTTCAAGTAATTCTGCGACAGTTTTATCACTTAAATCTGTTCCTGCCTTTAGCATTTCTAACCCATATACATTTACATCTACATCTGCAATTGCTTCCAATGCTTTTGCAACTTTTACATCTTCATCCGTACATGTTGGTGATTTGAATAATAACGTATCAGACACAATTGCCGACAACATTAACAATGCATTCGATTTAGAAATTTCTACATCATTTTCTTTAAAAATTTTATATAAAATTGTCGCCGTACATCCAACAGGCTCCGCACGGAAATATAATGGATCTTGCGTTTCAAAGTTCGCAATACGGTGGTGATCAACTACTTCCGCAACTTTCACATCACGAATATTATCGACCGATTGTTGGAATTCGTTATGATCCACTAAAATAACAGCTTCTACATCTTCAGCTTTCTCAATAAAGCGTGGTGCCTCTACTTTTGCATAGTTTAATACGTATTCCGTTTCTTTGTTTACATTTCCTAAACGAACAGCTTCTGCGTCTACACCTAATGCTCTTTTTAAATCCGCATATACAAGTGCTGAACAAATTGTATCTGTATCCGGATTTTTATGACCAAACACTAATATTTTTCCCATGTTCATACCCCTAATTTTTATATTATTTACTCTTCTAGATTATCATATTTTCGCGAAATAATGAATATTTAGCGTTTATTTGCAGTTGATCGATATAATGAAACGAATTATGATAAAATAAAATAAGATCAATGTAAAAGAGGGTTTATATGAAAAAAGTAATTATCGTTGGAGGTGGAATCGTAGGTGCCGCATGCGCTTATGAACTAATCCGTAAAAATATCGACGTAACAATTATCGATGCACATAAAAAAGGACGAGCAACATCTGCCGCTGCCGGTGTCATTTGTCCATGGTTAACACAACGCCGAAATAAAGCATGGTTTCATTTAGCAAGAGAAGGTGCTTTATATTACGATACATTAATTTCTGCATTAGCAAAAGACGGAGAAACAAATACTGGTTATAAAAAGGTAGGGCTTATTCGTCTTGCCGAACAAAATGAAGCATTAGAACCATTCGTACAAATTGGAAAAGAACGCCGAATACAAACGCCACAGATCGGGGAAATTAATATCCTTTCACCTGAAAAGACGAAAGAACTTTTCCCATATATAGAGAAAGATTTTTATGCCTTATATGTGGAACATGCGGCAAGAGTAGATGGACGTCTATTACGTGATGCGCTTATTTCAGCAAGCATAAAACATGGTGCGACATTTATCGAAGGACATGCAACGTTAATGCGTCACGGAAAAAAATTCATCGGAGTACAAGTTGGTACGAAAGAAATTTTGGCTGATGACATCATTGTAGTAAATGGCGCTTGGATGAAGGAAATTTTTGCAGAAGCAGATATAAGTGTCGACGTACGACCACAAAAAGGACAAATTATCGACTTATACGATGAAGGCAATACAAATAATCTTCCTGTCGTCAAACCACCAAATAATCAATATTTACTTACTTTTGATGATGGAAAAATTGTCGTCGGGGCAACTCAGGAAAATACAGACAACTTACAACCGACTAGCACTGCTTTTGGGGTCCACTATATTTTAGAGCAAGCATTAACCTATGCACCACAATTAGCAAGTAGCCATGTAAATGAAATTCGTGTTGGTTTCCGTCCAACGACATTCAACCACGCACCGATGTATGGACCGATTCCTAATTATGAAAACATTTATATCGGTACGGGCCTAGGAGCTTCAGGCTTAAATACTGGACCATATATGGGTATGCAATTAGCAAAAATGGCTCTAGGTGAGCCGTTAGATTTAAACGCAGAAAATTATAAAGTGGATGACATTATATGTGAAAAAGCATAAACAAGAAACACGGATGGTAAAATATTGAACACATTTTTATTATTACTTAAACATTTTCACCATTCGTGTTTCATATTATCGTGCAGTAAACCGTTCTAACTGAAACATTTCTAATGTCGTATGTAATTTCCCTTCTAGCGCACTTTTCACTAATGCTTCTCCAATACTACTTGCAAACTTAAAACCATGTCCTGAAAAGCCACAGGCATAAAAAATATGTTCGCATTGTGGATCGACATCAATAATAAAGTGCTCATCAGCCGAATTCGTATATAAACAAGTTTTACCTTCTTTTAATGTATTGTTTGCCCCTTGAATATACCGTTCTAAAAAATAACGTAAATCCGCTTCATCTGATGGATATGTACCAAAATCTTGTGTCAGTTTTTCAGGGGCTATCGCCACTCCACCATCATCGCGTCCAATTTTTAAACCAGTTCCATTTACATTCGGGAATCCATAAGCGCCAAATGTTTCCGTTTCATCCTCAATATAAAAACATGGAAAATGCTCTTTACTATACGTCCCCTCCGCAGCTTCAAAAAACGCAAAACATTTTCGTGTTGGTACAATCGGTAAATCAATATGTTGGAGTAATTGTTTTGCATACGCCCCTGCTGTTACAATAACCTTCTTTGCGATATACGTTTCTGTACCAGTTTCAATATAAATAAGGTCTTCCTTATTTGGATAAAACTTTTCAACTTTTGTATTCGGAATATATGTTGCACCATGATGTATCGCTATCTTTTTATATGCTTCAATCGCCTTCTCACTATATAAAAAACCTGTATCCGGTTCATAATATCCAATATAATCGTCTGGCACTGTAAAGCCTTTCCAACGCTTATTGATTTCCTCTCCTGTTAATACTTCAACATGTAAATCATTTTCTTTTGCAGATGCAATACTTTCTCGAACAAAAGCAGAATGTGCTGGACCTACGCCAACTACCCCAACCTTTTCTAGTATCGTTTCGCCAGATTCTTCTGCTAATTGTTCCCATAAAAATTGAGCCCTTTTAGCAAGTCGCACATAATCTCGCCCTTCACCATATGCTTGGCGAATCATTCTAGTATCCCCATGATGACTTCCTTTCATATGTGGTGGATCATATGCATCAATGAGTAACGTCTTTGCCTTTTCCTTTGTTGCATATGCACCTGCAGCCATTCCTACAGAACCTGCTCCGATTATTGCAATATCAAATACACTCGTTTCTCCCATCATGTTCCCCCTACAAATTTTTATATACACGCGCCTTTTCTCCTGAAACACGTACTTCCACTTTTCCTAAAAATTGATTAAAGTATTCATATGAATATTGAAAAATTGGACTTTGAATGAACGTAAAAATAAAAGTGAAAATAAAAATTGGTCCACCAATTAAGAAGCCAATAACTAAAACCGTACATTCTGTTATAATTCGAACTTTCCCTATCGACATCCCAACTTTATCAGAAATAGATAACATAAATCCGTCACGGGGACCTGCACCGATTTGCGCTGCATTATAAAGTCCACCACCAAAACCCATTAAAACAATTCCAATCATCATCACAAAAATATCAAATATAGCATTAGTTGGAACAGGTAACAGTCCTGTCCACATATAAAAGTCTACGAATACCCCAACTAATATGGCATTTGTAAACGTCCCAACTTTTATATATGATTTATCTAAAATAAACGCAACTAAAATTAGAAAAAAACCGATAATAATATTCCAAGAACCTATCGTTAACCCTATTTTTTCAAATAGACCGACAGATAAGACATCCCATGGATGAATCCCTAAATATTGCATTTGAATCGATAATGTAATCCCAAAACTAAAAATTAATAGTCCGATTACATACGTACAAATACGAATATAAATCAAACCGACCACTTCTCTCTCTCATTTTATCTGAATATTCATATATGATTTTATCATTTTCATGGAAGAACAACAAAAAAAGAACAGCATTTCATGTTATTACATGCAAGTACTGTTCAAATGTGAAAATCTATATTAAAAATCTACTATTCTACCTTTGCTATTCGATTTTTTATTTACTACTTCTTTATCATCTAAAGCTATCAAGTCCTCATCTTGAAATACAATATAAGGTTTAGAACGCATTAAAATATGAGGCTTTATATTTGTAGCTGCCGCTAAATGTTTAATAGATGTAAAAGGTCCCTCTTCTTCGCGCTTTTTAATAATTTTCTTCGCTAAAAATCGTGGAATATAAGGTAATAGTGCAATTTCTTCTTCATTTGCTTTATTTATATTGATAATCTTTATCTCTTTCGGTTCATTTGACCGTTTATTACTACTTGGCTCCATCTTGTTCGGTTCATTTCCAAAATCTATCGTTCCATCTGAATATGAGCCTATGCTTTTCACCTCTTGCCCTTCATTCCCCATTTGGGCACTTTCTCCTCGATGCTCCATCATATAATTCAATTTGCGCTTTTCTTCTTGAATAATTAATAAACGAATAAATTGAGGACGGATTGCAATTCCATGGATGAGGATGTAAAGCCATACAAAAAGATTAGTGAAAACTGCAATATCACTAATAATCTCATTATTAAATTCACCTATCAAAATAAAGGAACCATAAATAAGAATTAAATAAAACGCTCCTGTTCGAATCCATTTACGCTGGCCTGCTCGATATCCAATATAAAAAAATGCAAAAGGGGCTAATAATCCAAATGGAATAAATAATATGATAAGCCATAATGAATGTAAAATATGCCAACCTATACTTTTCTTTTGTTGCTCCATCATCATTACTCCTTTTAATTATATACAATCTTATAAATCATCTAATAATCGATGCCATATTTCAGGAGAAACCATGCCGTTTGCAGCAATTGTACCATCATTTTGTACATAGATTTCTAACTTATCATGAATCATCGTTAATTTATGTTCAAGATGTTTATAACGTTCTGTTAAGAAATGAAATCGTTGATTCATTGATCCAACCCAAGGACGTTCTTTATCAATATAATCTCTTTCAAATGGACCATCGATAAATAAATCCGTAACTTCATACAATTCCTTCCATCCTTCTTTATTCATTTCTTCTAATTGCTCTTTATAATAACCACTAAACGCCATAATAGATAACCCTTTTTCTTTTGCGCGTCTCCCTAATTCCGCTAGAGCTAACGCTTGTTCAAAAGGCTCCCCACCAAGAAATGTTATTCCTTCAATATCGTATTTCTCTATCGACATTTCAATTTTCTTCCAAATATCATCCACTGTCGTTCTCGTTCCTTTTTTTGGATTCCAAGTCCAAGGAACACCACAACCTTTACAATGAATCGGACAACCTTGCACCCATACACAGGCACGTTTCCCTGGACCTTCTACCTCTGTAACAGGTAAAAAACGATGGAGTTGAATTGGCAATAATCCTTTATCAGTCATAATCCTTCACACTTTGTTGTTTCATTGTTACCTGTTCTTCTGCTTTAACATATTCTTGTAAAAATTCATCCGTATAATCAGAATCAATCGTTTCGGCTTCTAATATTTCTTCCATTAATGCTAAATAATCAAAACATGTTTCATCCGTCATCCCTAATGTTTTCATATGAATTTGCCCATTATTATGAATCGTAAAACGAATTTTCTTCTTCATATCGCTCATCCCTTTACACCAAATGTTAAAACGACACTATCTTCACGTTGTTCTTCAGATTCAAAAACTAATCCTTCTTGCTCAGCTCTCGACATTAGTTTCTCATACACTTGTTGTTGCACGATATTTGTATACTCATCTACTATACTTTCAACAAATTCCGCTGCATCTTCCTTTTTAATATCATCATTAAAAGCTGCACTATATAATCCTGTTTCTTCTTTTATAAAAGTAATAGAAGTCTCCAAGACAACAGTTTCAATACTCGTCTCTGTTTCTTCCACTTTATTTCCATAGTTTTGTAACGCCTCTATTAAAATATCTTCCTTTTTGATTGGCGTTTCAATTTTATAAAAATTCGTTTCTTCTGCCATTACACGATGACGTAATTCTTCTAATTGCTTTTCATCATTTATAATGTCTACAGGGATCTTTTTATTTTTACCTATTGTTGTTCCAAGTACGCCAATTGCTACCGGAACTAAAAATGCCGATAAACTCATTCATATCCTCCTTTAAAACTCTAGCATACGTCCGCCTCGTTTAGATAAAATTTCTGGATCGTTCGGTTTTTTCTTTTCCTCATCTTCTACATTTACATATTCTTGACGGTCATCACTTAGAGTGGCAGCTACCGCACGAACACTTGCCCACTCTCGTAATCGAGTTATTTGTTCTGCCTGTGTAATAGATAGTGGAACTGTTTCTGCAATCGCCTTTTCTATATCTTTCATTTGTAGACCTCTCGATTCAGCAAACGCTTCAAATAGTGCCGAAATAACGATTTGTTCCAACTCCGCACCAATATACCCTTCTGTTAAATCTGCCAAATGGTCATACGTTTCCTCGGACAATGAAAAAGTCCCTTTTGCTTTTTCCGATTTCAACCGTTTTTCCAAATGAATTTTAAATATTGCCTTTCTTTCGCGTTTCGTTGGTAAATCCACAAAAAATATTTCGTTAAATCGCCCTTTCCTTAAAAACTCTGCCGGTAGACGCTGAATATCATTTGCTGTGGCAACTAAGAATACAGGCGATGTTTTCTCTTGCATCCAGTTTAAAAATGTCGCAAAAATACGAGATGTCGTCCCACTATCTCCAGAAGAATTCGTACCTGCTAAACCTTTTTCAATTTCATCAATCCATAAAATAGAAGGTGCAATCGCTTCTGCTGTTTCTAATGCTTTACGCATATTTTCCTCACTACTACCTACAATGCCACTAAATACCCGGCCCATATCTAACTTTAGTAAAGGTAAATTCCATAAAGAACTTACAGCTTTTGCTATTAAACTTTTCCCACAACCAGGCACACCCGTAATAAGTAAACCTTTTGGAGCTGGTAAACCATAGTCATTCGCTTGACCAACCCACGAATGATTTCGTTTAATTAACCATCGTTTTATGTTTTCTAATCCACCAACGTTTTCCATACTAATTTTCTCGGGAATATATTCCAATACCTCACTCTTTTTAATTATTTGCTGTTTTTCACTTAATACATGATCAACCGTATTAATATCAATACGGCCATCCAATACAAGTGATAATGCAAATGAGTTTTCGGCTTCTTGCAATGTTAATCCCAACGCTGAACGAATAACTTGCTCCTCTTCCTCTTCACTTAAATCAATGACAATTCGAGGGTTATTTTTATTCATTTCGATCATTTCATATAACACTTCTTTTATTTCCTCAAATGAAGGTAAATGGTAATCAACACTCATCACAGCTTTTTCTAATTCAATTGGAAAGGTTATCGATGGAGATAATAATATTACGTTTTTAGGATTTGGTGCATTTTCAATAGACTGTACTAAATCCCTTATTTTTCGAACAACTTGATAATCTGTTTGTCTCCCCTCTCCTCCTAAAAACACATGAAGGTCCTTTAATACAAAGACACTCGGTTCATCTATTTTGGCAATTTCATCCAGCACTTGTATAGGTTGTTTTAAACGAGTATTACTTTTTCCAGTTTCAGATACTAACCCATCTGTTACACTCCATGTATATAAGTTTCGTTTCGTCTTTATGATGTTTTCATCTTCACATATTCGTCTAATATCTGATATTACTCTTGATTCTTCCCAAGTAGAGATGGATAAAAAAGCGAATCTCGCTCGTAAATAATTTGATAATCTTGTAATAAAATCTCTTTCTTTTAACAAAAATGTTTTCCTCCTCTATGTAGATAAAAACAATCCTTAAATTATTTAAAATATACCACATATGGGTAAATTTTGTAAGGGAATCTAAATATAAGATGTGTTAAAAATATTGTCTTTCATTATGAAGGAAAATTCACTTTTTTTCTATTTTTATGCAAAAAATAGTACCAGTGGATTTTTTCATCACAACACCGTATATTGTAGGGCCTGTAAATATAAAAAACGCCTTAACGAGTTATTCTCGTTAAGACGTAGTATATGTAAGTTATAAAGTCCGCCTAAATAAAATGTTTGGAGGCGGCAACCGGATTTGAACCGATGATAGAGGTTTTGCAGACCTCGGCCTTACCACTTGGCTATGCCGCCATAAAATTATAAGCGGAAGACGGGATTCGAACCCGCGACCCTCTCCTTGGCAAGGAGATATTCTACCACTGAACTACTTCCGCAAGCAAGCTGGGCTACTAGGATTCGAACCTAGGAATGACGGAACCAAAATCCGTTGCCTTACCGCTTGGCTATAGCCCAATGTATAAAAAAGGGGCGACCGGTGGGATTTGAACCCACGCGTGCCGGAGCCACAATCCGGTGCGTTAACCACTTCGCCACGACCGCCATCATATATCATTAGGTATTACTATTGGCAGGGGTAGTAGGAATCGAACCCACATCAAAGGTTTTGGAGACCTTCGTTTTACCATTAAACTATACCCCTATATTAGAAAAATGGTGGAGGGGGGCAGATTCGAACTGCCGAACCC
>DXHX01000154.1 GCA_019113205.1 Candidatus Pseudogracilibacillus intestinigallinarum
GGTGTATTCTTGCAACTTTGGGCCGTATTCTTGCAACTTCAGGACGCATTCTTGCAACTTCGGGGTGTATTCTTGCAACTTTGGGCCGTATTCTTGCAACTTTGGGGTGTATTCTTGCAACTTCGGGGTGCATTCTTGCAACTTTGGACCACATTCTTGCAACTTCAGGCCGCATTCTTGCAACCCATAGATTTATTTTCACATTACTCATTAACATTCGATAAGAATAAATAATTATGATTTATTTATTCTTATCGATTGTAATTGACCATAAGTGATGGAGCGCCATATCCATTCTAACGGACCAAATCTGAAATATTGCAACCATAGGTAACTGAAAAGGATTTGAAGTGGGAATACGAGGAAACTAATCACTATTCCTAACCATACATGTAATTCTCCAAACAGCCCCAATCCCGTAAAAATACCGACACCTATGAATGTTTGCATGATATAATTAGTTAATGCCATTTTCCCGACATAATGGAATGGATGCAATATTCTTTTCCATTTTTCTTTTTCAAGTAGTAAAAAAATTGTTGCTATATAAAAGAATGACAAGCTTAATCCACTAGCAAGTAAAAGAACTTCTACTATTTGATCGTTTAGCATTCCTACATCTATAACGTTTAAGTGAAAAAGAATGATCCCTACACTTAATGGAATACTTACTAATAAACTAATCAACCATACACGTTTAACAAACTGCTTATGCGTATGAAAATCAGTCAAAATTCCTTTTTTCGCTATATATAAACCGATTAAAAAATAAAACAATGGAGTAATAATAGAAAGTGGCATATTGATTAATACAGGAATTACTTCATCTGTAAAACGATAGGACAACCATTCCGTATAACTGCCATTATTATAAATATCAATTGCCTCTACTACCTTTGAGGCACCTTCCATTTGCAGAATACTTATTTGTTGCTCCATCGCTTCCGTTGAGGAAAAAAAACTGAACAAAAGTAATCCAAAGAGCAAGCATACAAAGGACAAAATCCAAATGAAGATTGTTTTTTCCTTTCTTTTATAAAAGAATATTAAAAAGAAACCTGCTAGAGCATACCGCAACAAGATGTCTCCATACCAGAAAAAGAATAGATGCAAAAAGCCGAATACACCTAATGCAATTAATCTCCGTGAATATAACCGATAATAAAATGCGCTTTTTTCTTCAGCTCGTTGCATAAAAATATAAAATCCTATTCCAAACAATATAGAAAAAATTGCAAAAAACTTCGTCTCCACAAACACATCTAAAATAATTCTTGCAAATTGATCTATACCGCTTAATTCAGGTGAAATCATATACAACTCTTCCACTAATTTTGGCGTTTGAAATAGCGGCATATTTACTAATAAAATACCAAACAATGCAAAACCTCTAATAATATCTAAAGAAATAATTCGTTCATTTGAAGATATAGGAGATGATTCTGACAAATATTTTTTCAAAATATTCCTCCTTTTTCACGTAAATTAATGTGTAAATTTATTTTCTTTTAAGTTTATGACGAAAAACCTTATCCTTCAACTACTAGGAAAGGTTTATTGAATATAATACGATTAATAATAAACTATCGATGTTTTCTGTACATAACAATTTTATGAAGAATAAAGATTCATCTTAATATTCATTTATTGTAACATCTACAAAGCTCCGATTCTATTTTTAAAATAGGTTGGCTGCAATTTTTTTGACATAAATATTGCATTTGATTGAACTATACAATTAAAACTTGCCATTAAAATTAGATCCCTCCGTTATAAATGATGTGAATACTAGCCATACTATGGATACAAAGAAATTACTAAGTAATCGAAAGGATGATTAAAATGATTCCGACTCAACCAGCAATAAGTATGAAAGGAATTGCAATGTTATTAAGAATCATAGCAGTGGTGTTTTCTAGTGTCGCAGCAATTTTATCAACTGTCCTACCGCTCATATTTCATTATTCTGTTTCGAATATGACTATTATCGGTGTTGCATTTATTTTATTAATGGGAACGTTATTAACACATGGGCTGTTGACACATACTTTTAATGATCTGACTGATTATCATTCTGGAACGGACGAGCATAGCCCCGGTGTTCTTTCAGGAGGGAGTCGTGTACTACAGACAAAAACAATGTCTGTACAATCGTTAACCAAATTAGGGATTACTGTTAGTATCTTTTTATTACTTATGACAGGTTTATTCATTTTTCTCGATTATTCCAAGTTTGCCATCCTTACATTAGTTGGAATATGGGGTGCTGTATCTTATTCATTAAAACCATTCCAATTAGCCTATTATCCTTTTATTGGAGAATGGTTTAGTTTATTCCCAACGATGTTATTATTAGGGATTGCAGCACCTTGGATCTTACTTGACCAAATACCTTTATGGGCTTGGCAAAATGCTCTAGTCAACGCCATATGGTGTATGGCTTGGGTTATGGTCCATCATATTCCAGATCGTCATGCCGACCGAAAAGCACAACCTGTCAAACGTACATCTGTCGTATGGTCGGAAGATATCTTCGGTAGCCAAGCTGCTAAAGCACCTGCTATTTTATATTTCATGTTCATCGGGATTTTAGCCGTTTGGATAGCATTTACAAGACCGTTAGCTGGAATCGGAGTAGGAATTCTTTTCATTTATAGTGTATATCTGACAATAAAAATGAACATAGATGATGTAGATGACATAACAAAAACCGAAAAGCTATTTCTCTTCTTTGCCTTCATTATTGCTATATGGCTCGGTATTTTTGTTTCATGAAAATTTATAATGCTAAATGGAATATTCCAATATTTTTCCCATTAAGTAGTTTCATCCATGATTATATGTGCTATAATATAATGAATTCATCTTACACATAATTTCATATGTAAAAGTTTTCTAGGGTTCCGCAAATGATTGTTTGGCCTGGACCGAGAGAAAACTCATAGCAATCGCTATGTCACGGAAGGATAAAAGCCTGGGAGATAACTGTTTATTCAGTTACTCCTAGGCTTTTTTTATTTACCAAAAATGATTGAATGGAGGAATGACTGTTGGATACGAATTGGATTAAATTAATAATTGCTGCATTTTTGGAAGTTTTATGGGTCATTGGTTTAGCACATGCTTTTAATGTTTGGACTTGGATTGTGAC
>DXHX01000015.1 GCA_019113205.1 Candidatus Pseudogracilibacillus intestinigallinarum
TGTCATTATCATTATTATTTTCATCATCATCTGGAACGTCTATACTCGTACTCTTACTATTTCCTTGTTCTCCATCGACAACCGGGGTCACCGTAATGGTATAGGTTGTTCCTGGTTCGACATTAGAAAACTGTAAACTCGTCGATGATACAGAATCTTTTTGACCATTTATATCTACTTCAAATGTTGCACCATCTCCATCATAATCCCAAGTTGCGGATATAGTGTTGGAAGAAGCATCATAACTTGCTTGAAGATTTTCTATTTCTCCTATATCCTCTTCTTCCTCATTAATTGTAATGGAAGTTGATGCAGGATCACTTTTTTCATTTGATTCTTTGCTAACTGCAACAACTTCTATCGTATATGTGGCACCATCATCTACATCAGATATCGTTGCCCCTGTATCAGATGTTGAAGTTAGATCTTTCATAGACCCATCATCTTTTTTGTAACGAACATCAAAGCTTACGTCCAAGTCACTATCATAATCCCAACTTATGTCTATTTCATTTCGGTCTTCTTCATATGTTGCACTTAAATTAGAAACAGGATCTAAAGAATCTACTTCATCGGCTACTTCATCTGGTACTGTTCCTTTAACAAATAGCTCTCTTGTAACACTGTCGGAAGCCATTCCACTACCAGCAACGACAGGAGGATTAGAACCTTTTACAATGTTTTGTTCGACAACGGAGTCTGGTTTTACAAAATCATCTGTTTCAATATCCTTCGATAATTCTGTCATAATATGCCTGAATAAGTGTAACGGTATTTGTGTATCAGGTAATATTTCATTATTGTCGTTATATCCAGTCCATGCCGTTATCGTATAATTTGTGGAATATCCAGCAAACCAGGCGTTGTTAGATCCAGCCTTCTCAGGGTGGTTAGTAGTACCTGTTTTACCTGCAATAGGTAAATGAGAGACGTTCGCATTGGTACCAGTACCTCTATCGACAACATCTTTTAGCATGTCTGTTACCATATATGCTGTATAATCTTCCATAACTGGTTCAGATTTAGGTTTTAAGTCAACGACAGAACCATCTTCAAATTCAACTTTTGTTACAGCATATGGTTCTGTATAAACCCCTTCATTTCCAAATGCACTGAATGCACCCGCCAGTTCTAAAGGTGAGTATTCATTTACAGTTCCACCAATGGCATCTCTAGGGTCTAATACATCTGTGTTGAATGAGAGTCCCAAATTTTCTCCAAATTCTTTTACTCGATCAGAACCAATCTCTTCTAACGTTTTAGCTGCTGGTACGTTATAAGATTGTTCTAAGGCAAATCTTTGTGAAACCCAACCGTGATATTGTCTATCCCAGTTTCGAATTGTATTTGAGCCTTCAGGTGTATATTCTTCATCTAAGATTTGATGATACGTAGACCATTGTTCATATTCAATTGCAGGACCATAGGCTAGTAATGGTTTCACGACCGATCCAGGTTGTCTATGTGCGTTAATTGCATAGTTTGAACCAAATGCATTTTCTCTATTTCTACTACCACCAATTGCTTGAATCGCCCCTGTTTTAGTATCAATTACAGATACTCCAGCTAATAAATCTTCGTCTGGATATGGGATTGGGTTTTCCTCGCTATCCGTTAATAAAAATTCCACATATTCTTGTGCGTCCGTATCAAGTGTCGTATAAACTTTTAATCCCGCTGTATTAATATCTGTACCTTCTAATTTTTCTTCTAATTCTCTTTCTACTTGTTGAATAAATGCATCATATGGGAAAGATTTTGGTTTTTCATCTGTTAAAACAGAAGATACGTCAATAGCCGCAGCTTCATCTGCTTCTTCTTGTGTAATCTTTCCATGACGAACCATTAATTTTAATACTGTATCAACTCTGTCTTGCATTAATTCAGGATTTTCAAAAGGATTATATGCAGATGGTCGTTGCGGTAGTCCAGCTAACATTGCAGCTTCAAGCAATGTTAAATCATGTAAATCATCTTTACCAAAATAAACTTCTGCCGCTTTTGCTACACCATACGCATTACTTCCATAGAATATTTTATTTAAATACATTTCCATTATTTGTTCCTTTGAAAATTCTCTCTCTAACTTCATTGCAATCCATTGTTCTTGTACTTTTAATTTAATAGATTTCTCAGGAGTTAAAAATAAATTTTCGGCAACTTGTTGTGTAATAGTACTAGCACCTTCTGCACCGAATCCTCGTTGGAAGTTCGCTTTCACTGCACCAGCGATTCTTCGTAAATCGATTCCTTTATGTTCAAAGAATCGAACATCTTCTGTTGCAGTAACCGCATCAATTAAAACTTGAGGTAAATCGTCATATTCAATTTTTATTCTATTTTCGGCACCTCTGTCAGCGAATTGATTTCCATCTTGATCATAATATTGTGAAGCGAATGCTACATCAAGTTTGTCAATATCAATTTTTGGAGCAGTCATAATGAAATAAGCAAAAACTCCACCTACTACTAAAAACATCAATAATATAAATGCGAATAAATAGGTGATTACTCGTTTCCATACTGGTTTTTTTCCTTTTTTAGACTTTTGTTGTTTTTTTCTTCTTGCTGTTCTTGATTTTGTATCAGCCATATTAAATCCTCCTAACTAAAAAAACGTTCATCAATAATTGGTAAATAGTTTACTCTAGCTTGAAATTGTAGTGGTATTTGTTCGCCTTTTGTTTTTATATCCTCATATGAAAGTGACTTTTTTCCACCTTGCATCATTTTTTCGTATGCTTGTAAGATGTCTTTTGCCTCTATGAAATATGTTTCATCCATCGCTGTAAAACGTATGAGACAAAAACAGATCCCGCCATGTTCTACAATTTGTTGCATATGGGAAAACTGGTGATCATGAAAATTTGCTAAAGGAAATAATGTTTTATTTTTTGTTTCTTTCGCTTCAAAATCGATATGTTTTCCTTTATAAATCCCATTATAATCTGTTGTTGATTTACTTTGAAAATAAGCTTCAGTGATTACGGCTGCACTACGTTTTGGATAATGGACACGGACGATTTGAATCGGTGTCGGTTTTTTATGAACAATAGCTTTGTTCGTTGCAAGATAATATTCATTCGTTGCATTAATATCCTCTTCCAATGACATTCCTCTATTACTATAAGACTGGACATTATTCGTTTTTTTTACACGGTTTGATTGATTCGCACGTGGACGAACTCCATTTGGATAATTCATGCTCATCCTCCTAACACCTTATATTATAGTATTACTTTTTGAAACCTACAACATGTAACATCTTATTCTCATCGTATTCTCATAATGTTTTGACGTTCTTTAGACAAATTAAAATGAAATGTCATATCATGTCATATTTTAAAAACCTTTGTCATTTAAAAGGATTATGATGATTTCATCAAGAAAAATAGAGTAAAAAAAAGGATGTGGAAATATATGTTAAAGTTGAAAGAGAAAGAAGTAGATGAATTGTTTCAAAATTTGTATATTCAATGTGTTAAAATTGAAAAAATGTATGCCAAAAAAGTAAATGAATATATTTCAACCGAATTTAAAAAATTTGATACTTCCATTGATTTTTATGAGAAAATTATTGATAATATGAATAACTAGACAGAAAAGGTTGATGCACATGACAGAAGTGAAACAATTAACAGAATCACTTATAGCATATATGCAAAAATTGGAAATAGTATTTAATAAAGGAGAAAAACCAACTCATAATGATCATGCTTTTTTTGAAAAGGTACGGACAGAAATCAATCCGATATATGATATGGTGGAGGCATGGGAGGAAAAAACAAGTTATCTTATCCAGCAACGAAAAGTGGACTTACATCCAAAACAAGTTGATGCAACAGTAAAAAGCATAAAAGCAATTGCATTACATAGTTATTATCTAGATGTTCGCAAGAGAAGATATCAAGATATAAAAAAATCAGTTGAATATGTATTGCAATTATTATTAAAGGAGTTGTCTTCATGAAGGAAACATTAATTGAACGAGCAAAAAAAGCACAAGAAAAAGCACATGTACCATATTCAAACTTCCGGGTTGGGGCTGCATTACTGACAGAAGATGGAAAAATTTATGAAGGATGCAATATTGAAGTAAGTTCTTTTTCATTAACGTGTTGTGCAGAGAGAACAGCTATTTTTAAAGCGGTATCTGAAGGAGAAAAGCAATTTAGGGCAATAGCTGTAATTGGAGATAGTGAAGGTCCAGTAAGTCCATGTGGGGCATGTAGACAAGTAATGGCAGATTTTTTTGATGAGCATATGAAGGTTTATTTAACGAATCACCACAATGAAATAAAAGAAATGACGGTAGCACAATTATTGCCATATTCGTTTTCATTAGATAAATTATAATGTTTATTTGAGGAAGCTTTCTGTAAGCTTCTTTTTTATGGTATAATATATAAAAGTAGAAATATAAATAATGTGAAGTTGTTTATATGAATTGTTGAGGTGATTTGTATGTCAATTAATCGAATTCAATTAACCGTAAATGATATTTTAGAAAAAGATTTTAAAAAGTCCATGCGTGGATATAATGAAGAAGATGTAGATGCATTTTTAGACGTTATTATCCAGGATTATGAAGCTTTTCAAAAAGAAATTGAAGCATTAAAACAAGAGAATGAACGATTTAAAAGAAGTGAAACACCAACACCACAAAGACAACAAACAACACCATCCCAAGTTAATTATGATGTTTTAAAAAGACTATCCAACTTGGAAAAGGCTGTTTTTGGACAAAAGTTATCCGAAAAAGAAGGGTAAAACTTGTTTAAAAATGACTGTATATAGTATACTGTTTTAGGAATACTTTTGTAATCGCTGCGTGCTTTGTGTACGTAGAGGAAAGTCCATGCTCACACAAACTGCGATGTTTGTAGTGTTCATGCTTGACGAAAAAATAAGTCAAGGTAGCTTTATATAAGGCTAACGGCAGGAGTTTATTCCTACGTCGATTTTGATATGGAATAAAGCCTTGAAAGTGCCACAGTGACGAGGAAGGTTGGAAACAATCGGAAGTGGAACGGGTAAACCCCATGAGTGAGCAACCCAAACTATGGTAGGGGCACTCTCTTAGTAGGAAATGAACGAACGGAGAGACGAGTAGTAAATACTTGTAGATAAATGATTACAGCTGGAGTACGAGGTTGACCACCGTTTGTAGTACGAAAGAACAGAACATGGCTTACGAAGTATTCTTAGGTCATTGATACAAAAAGTTGAAACCTGTTTAGCAGTATTTACTGTAAATAGGTTTTTATTTTTTATTAATGGATATAGAGAGGGACAATAATATGGCACAAACAGTAAAATTAATTGCTACAAGTGCGATGGGTTTAGAATCACTTGTTGCAAATGAAGTGCGTGATTTAGGATATGAACCGACTGTAGATAATGGAAAAGTTGTTTTTGAAGCACCAATCTCGGCAATTCCCCGTTGTAATTTATGGCTTCGTGTTGCAGACCGTGTAAAATTAGTCATTGGGGAATTTAAAGCTATTACATTTGATGAATTATTTGAAAAGACGAAAGGTCTTCCTTGGGAAAAGTATATTTCTGAGGAAGGGAAATTTCCCGTATCAGGAAAATCACATAAATCAACATTATTTAGTGTTTCGGATTGTCAAGCAATCGTAAAAAAGGCAATTGTTGAACGATTAAAACAAAAACACGGAGTAGCAAGTAGAATGCCAGAATCGGGAGAAATGTATAAAGTAGAAGTTGCTTTATTAAAGGATATTGCAACTTTAACAATTGATACATCTGGTGAAGGACTTCATAAAAGAGGGTACCGTGTAGGGCAAGGAGATGCTCCTTTAAAAGAAACATTAGCTGCTGCTTTAGTCCAATTAACGAATTGGACACCGAATGACTTTTTTATGGATCCGTTTTGTGGATCTGGTACGATTGCAATTGAAGCTGCTTTAATTGGACAAAATATTGCCCCTGGTTTTAATCGTGCTTTTGCATCGGAAGAATGGGCGTTTATTAAGCAGCGATTATGGGATGAAGCATTTGAAGAAGCGGAGAACAAAGCGAATTATGATCAGCCGTTACATATTATCGGTACAGATATTGATCACAAAATGATTGAAATAAGTAAACAAAATGCATTAGAAGCTGGTTTAGGAGGTTTAATTACATTTAAACAAATGCAAGCGGCAGATATTTCCATTAAAGAAGAAAATGGATATATCGTCACAAACCCTCCATATGGAGAGAGAATAAAAGATGCAACATATGTACATGAGTTGTACAACACATTAGGAAAAATAATGAAGGAGCATCCAACTTGGAGTGTTTACTTATTAACTTCCTATAAAAAATTTGAACAAGCCTATGGTTCAAAAGCAACGAAACGAAGAAAACTGTTTAATGGTTTTATTGAAACGCAGTATTACCAATATTTTGGAAAGAAACGATAGTCTATTGATATATATATAGGTTTGCGAGGGATTGGGGGTTATCTTCCCCCTAATTCTTTCTCAAAACCTACTGCATGACTGAAAAATGCCACTCTTAATATTTCACAACTACATAATTCATTGAATTCAGTTATGGGAAAGTAGTTATTTTTTTATCTAATTGTAAGCCGTAATCAAACAACACATGTATGGCATCAAGCATCTCTCGTTATGATAAAGGCTTCAATTGAAAGAGTTGTTTTTCTATGTCGCATGAAGAATTAATCATCGTCCCTATAATACTCCATCCTGAAAAAGAAATAGCTATATTATCTATCCCAACCGTTTCTTCGGCAATTCTTGTTTGTTAGAAAAAATCAGGAAACCTTGAATTTTTCTTTCATTAACGGTGTGGATGAGTATATCATTCAAACTTAATTAGAAATGGATACATATAAAGAAGTACCTAAATTGTGAAAGGGAATGGGAACAATGAACTTAACTGGAGTATGATAAACTTACAGCAAGAAGTGTACGTATTAATTGAATAAAATTATAATCTCAACGATAAAATAAACGAACTGAGTGTAAAATTGGAAAAAAAAACGATATAAGTAAATTGAAAAACAGCTTAGTATTTAAGGAAAATTAGTATTATCACGCTGGCGCGAAAAAAGAGAAAAAAGACTTATTGTCCATCGTGAAGGGATAATAATGAAAAATTAATAAAGCTACACAATAGAAACGCAAAAGATATTAATTGTATTAGAAATGTCCAGTATGCGATACATAACAAAGTAATCTCAATAGGGGATTTTTCATAATCAAATATAAAACAGTCGATTGATAGTATTTGTTTAATTGATATTTTTAACCATTTCTATCATAATTAGAAATATATTTAATTTTGGAGGTTGGTAATGTGAGGAAATATTTATTTATTGTTTTTAGTGCATTATTAATTTTATCAGCTTGTGGTGGATCAAATGATAAAAAGGTTGTAAATGAATTGGAAGAAGAAACAGATGATAAGTCCGAAGAAAGTAATGGAGACGAAATAGATCGTAACAATGAAAATGGTGAGGTCATGAAACTAGGCGAAACAGGTTACGTAGATGATGGAATTTTTCAATATGAAATTACGCCTTTGAGTTTTGAAATATTTGAGGAAAGAAACGGAACTTCTGTTAATAATGATGATGAGGTGTTTGTATTAATCGACTATACAATAAAAAGTTTAAGTGAAGAGGGGTTTGAGGAAGAAGAAATGTTAATAGGAGGCGATTTATTATTAAAAAATTCGCAGGGAAATATAGCTTCAGAAATCACTTATTATGACTATGATTTTGTCGATAAAATAGCGGAAACGATTGAACCTGAAAAATCGTATGATAGTCAAATGTTGTTTGAAGTTCCCAAGTCGGAGACCTCTGAATACACTTTACATTTTGGATCTTACTCATCTGATATCAATGATGCAGAATGGTCTTTCGAGGAGTCAGAAGCAAAGTAGGTAATAAGATTATGGAATAATTCCGATTGATAGCACCCATAGTGGTGCTTTTTTAATACCCAAAATTAGGTGGTTGGTGATTATATAATATGTGTAAAAAGAAAAATGAATTGACCGTAGAACTAACTATTATACTCATGTTGAATCTAGACTTTTAAAGATGGAAGGAAGGACAAGAGATGGTTTAATTGATAAGTATATAGCGGAAAATTTAGGAGTGGTATAATCTTTCTTTAAGACATATATTAACATGCTTCTGGACTTAACAGTTTCCTTAAAAAAAGCAAGGTTATTACTGATGGTTAAGTCGCAAAGGTGTTATTTCGTTATCAAGTATATCGAGAATGAAAGGGAATCAACACTTTTACTATATGTCAATTGGGGAGGAAGGTACAAAATGAAATATGAAAAATTGTATAAGATTAGAAATAAGAAAAATATGTAGCAGAGGTAGATCACTAAAATCATTGGGATAATCCACTTAAAAGAAACTGGTAAAAGTGATTTTTTATCCTAAAAGAAAAAAAGATAACGAAAACATTTGGTTGTACATTAGATGATTTATTTGGTGATGAAGAATAGCAAGTTGATCCATAACTATATATTCATCATGTCGGTTGATAGTGGAACAACTAGTAGTATGGAAATGTTACAAATAAGTAAAAAAGAAAATAAAACAGTATCTACGGTGTAAAATATACGAAAGGAATACAAAGGAAATTAAAAAAGTTACACATTCATGGGAGTTCATCTTTTTATTGCATAATCATTATTTTTGAAATATCGTAGAAACGTTGATATATTAATACTTGTACATAATTGTTAAGTTTTATTACATACTAATATTTTCGGAAGAAGTATCGTTCAACAAAATGAGAGACTGGAAACAGGGGAGACGTATGATAAGAAAATTCACAATCATTTTAGGAGTAGTATTATTAGTAGTAGCATGTGGAAATAATGAGGAAAATATAAATGAATCAAATATGAATAATGCGGAAGAAGTTGAACTAGCTCCCAGTATAACAGGGGATAAAACAGAAGGGTTTCAATTAATTCATGAACAAGCCCATAAAACAAAAGTATATGAAGATGAATGGATTAAGATGACATTAACACAATCTATTCATGGAAGAAGTAATGTAAGAGATGTAGTTGAATTGAAATTTGCAGTTGAAAACAAAACAGACAAAACATTCCACATTAATTTTGACCATGTCATTTTCGATGACCGTAATATTGAAGGTACAAAGTTAAATATGTTTGGTACAACTGTCAACGAAAAGGACACAACAGTATTAGATGTTATGGTTTCCAATGAAAACGAATTAACTTTTGAAGAAAAAATTTATGGAGAATTTCGATTAAAAACGGAAGATGATGGGGTAGAAACCATTGAATTCCAAACAGCTATTAATTATGAATAAAAAAATCAGGGATGAAAACATATATTTGTTTTCTCCCTGATTTTTTAATTGATTGTCCTCATAATGCGTTTGTATGCACGATCACGATCAAAGTCTTCTCCCATTGTAAATTTTTCAAGTAGGTTATCATTTTCATCCATGAAGTATGTGTAAGTAGAATGTATGATTTCTCCTGAACCTGGGTCACGATATGCAAAGTCTAAAGCGTCCGCGATTTTTCTTGTTTCTTCTTCAGATCCAGTTAAAAATAACCAACCATCATCATCTGACTCTACTTCAAAACGACCTGCATAATCGCGTAAAACTTCTGTTGTATCATGTTTTGGATCAATTGTAATAGTAATGAATTCGACTTTATCGCCGAATACACCTTCTTCTTCTAAAGTAGACTTTAATTTAGCCATTTCTAGCGTTGTAACAGGACATACATCAGGACATGATGTATACATAAATTCGATTAAACGTGCACGTTTTGGCAGTTCATTAAAATCAACGGTTTCTTCAAATGCGGTTTCCATGACAACGTCGTCTGGAAGTTCAGCCGTTCCAGGACGGAAAATCTCTAAATAATAAATACCAGCACCAACCCCTACAACAAATAGGGCGATAAAAGTAATATAAATTTTTTTCATCTTACTTCCTCCATTAAAAATGATAAAAGAGGGGGAGAGAACCCCTCTTTTACATTACCATAATTTAAATCCCTTAGCTCCCGGAGGGGCACTCTGAATAATATCAATTAAAGGAATTGTATATGCGAATAAAACTAATGCTAATGTAACTGCAGTCCATAGTTTCCAATTTTCGAAAACTTTAGGTGGTGCAATTGCTTTATTACTTACTTCAGCAATCGGATATTCTTCTTCTCCTTTAGGAGCGAAGAATGCTAAATTGATGAAGATAATAATCATAACAACCATACCTAAAAATAAAATTGATCCCCCAACAGCTTGTGCAATTTGATATGCACCCCATGCAGCAGTATCTTCGTTTCCTGCATATGTAGAAAATGCAGAACGACGTGGTCCACCTAATAAACCTTGAATATGCATTGCTGTAGACATAATAGTCATACCAACTGTCCATAAAATCGTTTGTGCAATTGCTAATTTATTGATTGACTTTGTATAGGTTCTTCCTGTTAAAGAAGGGACTAACCAGTAAGCTGCACCGAAAAATGTTAACATTACTGTCGTTGCAACAGTTAAGTGGAAGTGACCAGTTACCCAAATCGTGTTGTGTACAACTTGGTTCATTTGGTTTGATGCGTTAACGATTCCACCAGCACCACCAGGAATGAAGAATAGCATTCCGATAAATGGAGCTAAAAATCTAGCATCTCCCCATGGCATTTTCTTTAACCAACCGAACATTCCTTTCGCACCAAGTTCACGCCCACGTGCTTCAAATGTTGCAAACATACTAAATGCTGTCATCATAGAAGGAATAACAACAATCATCGTTAAAATAACTTGAATGAATTTCCAGAATGGATCGATACCAGGTTCTGTTAACTGGTGGTGGAATCCAACTGGGATTGAGAATAGCAATAATAAAATAAATGTAAATCTAGCCAGTGAATCGGAGAAAATTTTACCACCGATAATTTTTGGTACAATTGCATACCACATCATGTATGCAGGTAATAACCAGAAATAAACTAATGGGTGACCGAAATACCAGAACAATGTACGGCTTAATAAAATGTTCATCGTTTCTGTCCATCCTAATGCCCAAGGAATCATTTGGAAAATAACCGTAATCGCAACACCTAAAGAAGCAATTTGCCACATTAACATTGTTATAACAGCCATATAGCTTAATAAAGGTGTTCTTTCACCAGGATTTTCTTTACGGAAACGTGCATGACGTTTGAAAATAACAAATCCATCAAACCATGTACCAACAATAACTAAAGCTAAACCGATATAGAAAATAACATGTGCTTGTAGTGGAGCGTAAAATGTAAATAAAACAGTTGCTTCATTTAGTAAAATCATTGTCGCTGCCATAATCGTACCAGCTAACATTAACCAAAATGCGATCCATGCAAGTGTACGCTCTGTTTTATTGTATCCACCTGTCGTTTTACTTTGTGCAGATAACATAAAACCTAAAATGAAAAATGTCGTTAATACTAAACCTAAAATAACACCGTGTACTGTTAAGATTTGATAATATCCAATACCTGCTGGTAATTGGAAGTGACCTGAACGTTCTAATGTTTGTAATAAACCACATGTTGCCCCAATAAATAGAGAAATAAAAGCAACATACATATGGGACATAACAAGACGTGATTCTTTTTTAGATAAACTTCTTACTCCTTGTGTCATTATTCAACCACCTCAATCGTAGCAGACATTAAATGGTGACCTACACCACAATATTCATTACATACTAATGTATATGTGCCTGCATTTTTAAATGTATTTGTATACGTACTAATATAACCAGGCTCTAACATCATGTTAACGTTTGTTCCAGCAATCTCAAAGCCGTGGATAACGTCTGTTGTCGTTGAAGAAACATGTACTTTCGCACCTTTTGGAATTTCAATAACTTTTTCAGGGTTTCCAACATCATAATCGAATGCAGAAGCAACGATCGTTAATTGATATTCATTGTCCCCAATTTCTTTTAATCCTGGTTCTTTAAAGAGTGTATGCTCTCTAACTGTTTCTGGATCTAATGTTACTGCACAGCTAGGTGGCTTGTTTCCCATATAGAAAGCACTTATTCCAACTAATGTCAGGAATACTAGCAATGTTGCAGATCCGAAGAAGATCCATATCTTTTCATATTTGTGCATATTCATTTAACTATTCCTCCCAATCTCTCGGTCTATCTTGATAAGAATAAAGACCAAACTCCAAACCACATAATAATAATGACGAAACCTACTACACCTACACCGAATAAAGTACCTCGTAAATCAATGCCATCATGTTCATCTACATGTGCTTGATTTTTCTTTTGCGGTTCTCCCATACTTACCTCTCCCCTCTACCACAAATTCATTCATTAAAGATAATGTATAAGTACGATAGAATTAAAAAAACAAAATGTTTCATCATGTTTTGTAACGAATATTGTTTTTTAACTCTATCTTTATGATACACGAGAAAAGGCCTTATAAAAGGCTTCATGTCAACGTTTCACAATTTAGACGAAAGTCTTTTAAAAGGTAAATTCAATTAGTTTTTAAAACATAAATGTTATAAAAGTATGTGAAAAAACTGTGACCATTTTTTGGATAAAACGTTACAAGAGGGGAGAAAAAGAAGAATTACAGACCAAAAAATAACCTTTCTCGCTTTATAAGCAAGAAAGGTTATTTTATATACTCGGACTTTTATGTGTCCCTTATTTTAGTTTGTAACTTTTTCAACGTTTGCTGCTTGAGGCCCACGTTCACCTTCAACAATTTCAAAAGTAACTTCTTGACCTTCTTCTAATGATTTAAATCCTTCTTCTTGGATTGCAGAGAAGTGTACGAATACATCGTCTCCTTCTTCTAATTGGATAAAACCATATCCTTTTTCGGCGTTAAACCATTTTACAACTCCATTTTGCATGTACATAATCCTCCTAAATTCTTTCACGAATGCCGTGTTGATATACAAAGAAAAGATTGAACATAAAAAAACATCATGCTGAAGGTGGATTGCGTCTGTACCTGCACACATGAAGTAACTTTTATGAATCCATTCAACTTCTTTGTTATATATTAATATAACGATTTTCATTTATATAGTCAAGCGGTTACATTCATAACATTCAGTTAATTTACAAACTATTTATTTTATATTATTTCATAAAATTTGTTTAATTCATATTGAAGTTTCAATAATAGCACTTATGAGAAACAGTATTTTTTGATTAGTGAGGTTGGGTTATCGTGTAAAATTGCTTTCGTAACTGTATCATTAATGATATAGTTTATTAAGCGATAAAATTAATAAGTAAGAATGGTGATATAGATGCAAAATTATATACAATTATTAGAAGATATTTTACAAAATGGAGCGACGAAAGGGGATCGAACTGGGACAGGTACGGTTTCTGTATTTGGGCGTCAACTTCGTTTTGACTTGCAAGAAGGTTTCCCATTATTAACGACGAAACGGGTACCATTTCGTCTCGTTGCAAGTGAATTGTTATGGTTTCTACGAGGGGATACAAATTTAAAGTTTTTATTAGAACATCAGAATAATATATGGAATGAATGGCCGTTTAAACGATATATAGAAAGTGAAGATTATGATGGTCCTGATATGACAGATTTTGGTTTACGTAGTCAAACAGATCCAGAATTTAAAGCAGAATATGATGCGGAAATGGAAAAGTTTAAAGAGCGTATTTTGACAGATGACTCGTTTGCCAAACAATATGGAGAATTAGGTCCTGTTTATGGAGCACAGTGGAGGAAATGGGAATCGAAAAATGGTAGTTTTGTCGATCAAATGACAAATGTGGTTGAGCAAATTAAAGATAATCCGAATTCAAGACGCTTATTAGTAAACGCGTGGAATCCGGGAGAAGTAGATCATATGGCATTACCACCATGCCATTATGCATTTCAGTTCTATGTTGCAGATGGTAAATTGTCCTTAATGTGGCAACAAAGAAGTGTTGATACATTCCTCGGTCTTCCATTTAATATTGCAAGCTATGCTCTCTTAACACATATGGTTGCTGCACAGTGTGATTTAGAAGTAGGAGAATTAATTTTTTCCGGGGGAGATGTCCATTTATATAGCAATCATATGGAACAAGCAAAAATATTAATCGACCGTACACCAAAACAATTACCGACATTAAAGTTAAAACGAAAGCCAGAAACAGTATTTGATTATACAATGGATGACTTTGAGTTAGAAGGTTATGATCCACACCCTACAATAAAAGCAGATATTGCCGTATAAATGGAAATTACATTTTAGGACGAAAAGATGAAAAATGGATTTGGGCAAAAAATCCAAATGCTTTTCAAGTATACTTTTATTAGACTGTTTCTTGCTAAAGATATACCGTTCTTAAATATTATATTTTTTAAAACTTAAAGTTAAAACAATTTGATTCATCCTACAATATTTAAAAATAAGAAGCACCTCTATAAATTATTAGATAAATACATTAATTTTACTAGAGTGTGCTTTTTTGTATGTTTAAATTTATTAAAAACGGATTAATTTTTCTGTTGATTACGGCTAGCCTATGGAGCATGAAGCAAATATTAAGAAGCGACAAGCGACACATTAGATTGAACAAAATTCTTTGCAATAAAAATTTATTTAATGAAACTAAAATTCTCTTGTCGGTGTCAGTATGTTTTGCCCAATTTTATTTATATTCATTTATCATGTAGTTATTCGATTACTAGCATATTTTATCGGCTCTTCATTTATGTGAAAAAATTCATCGTCAATGTATTGACTTCGCTATGCTCCTTTTTTAATTAATATAGGATATGGTACAATGTGGATATAATGAATGAAAGGATTGACTCGATGGCACTAATGTTAATTTTTGGAATCGGCATCTTTTTTATTATCATTGTATTGTTGTCGATTGTTTCTGTTATAAGTAATCGAATCAAGATACCGAAAGATGCATTACATCAAGAAATAAAAGATTTAAAACAACGAGTAGAAAGACTCGAAAAGGAAAGACTATAATAATAATCCAATTATTATTCCTTTCATTTTACATGAGCATACATTTTATTTTCTTAGGTTATACGGTGTAAATGGAGTGATTTAAGTATTTTCTAAATTAGTATGATAAGTACACATTGCATGACATTCACTTTGCTGGATTTAGTTTCATACTTTTATATATGTTCATGTAGAGACGGTAGGTTGCTATGGAATAGATATATTACCTATGCTATAATTCGGTTTGTGTAAAAAACAATAAGTGAGGAGTATTACGTATGTTATCCCTTATAGTCGCAATGGATAAAAATAATGTCATCGGTAAAGATAATGATATGCCATGGCATTTGCCAAAAGATTTACAACATTTTAAAGAAACAACCTTAGGTTCAACAATGGTTATGGGTAGAAAAACGTTTGAATCTATTGGACGTGTTTTACCTGGTAGAACGACAGTCGTATTAACGAGGGGAAAACAATCATTTCCTGAAGGTGTCGAAGTAATCCATTCTATGGAGGAAATTTTTGCCTTACAAGAAAAGGATAAGAAAAAAGAATTGTTTGTCATAGGTGGGGGGCATTTATTTGAACAAATACTTCCATATGCCGATCGCTTATATGTGACGGTTATCAATGAAGCCTTTGATGGCGATGTTTATTTTCCAGAAATAGATCCAACAATATGGGAGGAAACAACGAAGGAAAAAGGAATAAAAGATGACAAAAATGTGTATGAGTATTACTTTATTCAATATGATCGAAAAAAATAGTCGTTCTTTATTGTAATGATAAAACAATTCGCTTATAATAAAGATGGTTAAATTAGGAACATACTTTTAGCAATGACTGTATGACATGTAACGTTATATAGCATTGTATATGTTTAAAAAATGAGGTGAAATTCATGGCGCAAATTGGAATTCCAAGTTTAATATTAATTTTAGTTGTCGCGTTATTAATTTTCGGACCTTCAAAGTTACCTGAAATTGGGAAAGCTGCAGGAAGTTCGTTAAGAGAATTTAAGAATGCAACAAAAGGTATGATGGGTGACGATGAAAAAGAAGATAAAAAAGAGTCGAACGAATAAATTGGTGTAAGGACATCCTTACATCTTTTTTAATCGTACACATATTAGTGTAACAAAGGAGCGATAGGGCAAAATGTCTACTAATGTAAATGGGAAAGAAATGAACGTCGTTGGACATTTGTCTGAACTGAGAAACCGCTTAATGGTTACAGCTTTTGCTTTCGTTGGTTTTTTTATCCTTGCTTTTATCTTTATTAAAGATATTTACAGTTTTTTTGAAAATGATATCGATTTTAAATTAACTGTGACAAGTCCAGGAGATATTATTTGGATTTATTTTACGATTGCGGGGCTTGTAGCAATAGTAGCAACATTACCAGTTCTTAGTTTACAATTATGGTTATTTGTAAAACCCGGATTAACAGAGAAAGAGAGAAAAGTGTCTCTATCTTACATACCAGCAGTATTTTTATTGTTTCTTGGTGGATTAGTATTCGGGTATTTTATGTTTGTTAAATTAATTTTACCATTTTTATTAAATTTAAATGATGGTATGTTTAATGAACTTTTTACAGTAGAAAAATATTTCCGTTTTATGTTGCGTGTTACATTGCCGTTTGCTATTTTATTTGAACTACCTATTATTATTATGTTTTTAACGAGTTTAGGCATTTTAACACCGGACTTTTTAAGAAAGTCACGGAAATATGCATATTTTATTTTGTTAATTGTTGGGGCACTTGTAACCCCACCTGATGTTGTACTACAAATAGCGGTTGCAATTCCACTTTTTATTTTATATGAAATTAGTATTCATTTATCACAGATCGTTTATCGCAAGAAAATTAAGCGACATATGGAATATATGAACGAGTAATGTAATGGCACATTACTCGTTTTTTTGATGAGAAAAAGCATGATTCGACAAATTTTACCGTTAATCTTTGTGTAATTTGTAGCATTTTGCGGGTACCCGGGAAATATAAAAGGAAATTAGTTGGGAAATTAAACGTTCAGATAACTGTCAAACAGATGACGCTTATTTCATGAAATTTCTGATACAATATGTATGATAGCTTGTGTTAGGGGGAGAGAAATGGAAGAAGTAAATTTATTTTTAGCGTTCGGAGCAGGATTCTTATCATTTATATCACCATGTGTGTTGCCTCTATTTCCAGCATTTTTATCTTATATTACTGGAATGAGTGTAAATGAATTAACGAATGATGATAAAAAATTTAATATGAACAGTATGATTCATACAGTTATTTTCTTATTAGGATTTTCATTAGTATTCGTTATGTTAGGTTTTTCGGCGAATGCATTTTCGAAATATTTATTAATGTACCAAGATTTAATTAGACAAATTGGTGCGATTGTTATTATCTTCTTCGGTTTAGTAATAGTTGGAATATTAAACTTTGAGTTTTTAATGAAAGATCGATCAATTAAATTTAAAAATAGACCGTCAGGATTTATCGGTACATTTATTATTGGTCTAGCATTTGCGATGGGATGGACACCTTGTATGGGTCCTATTTTAGCGATTGTTTTATCCATGGCAGCAACACATCCAGATCAAGGAGTTCTTTTAATGATTAGTTATGTGTTAGGTTTTGCAATTCCATTCTTAGTATTGTCTTTCTTTATAGGAAAAATGGATTTTATAAAGCGTCATAGCCAAAAGGTAGTAAAAATAGGTGGCTATATTATGGTTGTATTTGGTATAGCGTTATTTTTCAATTGGATGGCTAAATTATCGTCGTTATTTGCAGAATGGACAGGATTTTATGGGTTTTAATTAGCGCTTTCATTTTTAGTTATATTCGTGTAGAATAGAGAAAGAAATGATGAAACAAATGAGGAGTTTTACGATGCATAAACCGAATAATCTAATATTAAAAGTAACGTCTTCTTTAATTGTATTTATTTTATTAGGCTTTGCTGTATATTTATTACTGGCTGGACATAATTCTCCAGGTGGTGGGTTCGTTGGTGGATTAACGACGACCGCGGCAGTTTTATTAATGTTCATGGCATACGGTGAAGAACAAGTGAATAAAATTATTCGTATTAATTATATTCAGTTTATTCCGTTAGGATTGCTCGTTGCAATTTTAACTGGGCTAGGTTCATTATTATTTAATGTCCCATTTTTAACACACACATTTGGCACATTTACAATCCCTTTAGTTGGCGAAGTGGAACTAGCAACGGCGATGTTGTTTGATCTTGGTGTTTATTTCACTGTATTCGGTTCTACAATGACAATTATTTTAACAATTGCTTCAGATAGAGGCTCAGTGAAAGAGTAAGCAAAATGATGAAATCAATGGACCAAACAGTTTTAGTTGCTGCCAGTACGATAGTTGCATTTGGGATGGCGACCATTATGATTTTTGTACGGGCAAAAGCTGCAACAAAGCCAATTACTCCCAAGAAAATTATTTTGCCCCCTGTCTTCATGAGTACGGGGGCTTTTATGTTTCTTTTTCCAGCATTCCGTGTTTCTTTATTAGGGATTGGAGAGGCGGTAATCGTTGGACTATTTTTTTCGATTTTTCTTATTAAATTAACGAAATTTGAAATAAGCGAAAAAAATATATATTTAATCCCGTCAAAGGCATTCATCTTGATTTTAATCGGCTTATTAATTATCCGTATGATAATTAAAATGATTATAGGTAGTATCATTTCATTTGGAGAAACAAGTGGCATGTTTTTCATACTTGCTTTTACTATGATTCTAACTTGGCGGATCGCAATGCTTCGAAAATATTATCAATTGAAAAATGTTATCGAAAAAAGAATGTAGTTATATACTATGTTCTTTTTTTATGTAAAAGAAACCAAAACATATATAAGTATGATACATTTAAAGAAGTATACTAGCGTTGGAGTGAGAAAAGAAAATGACAAAGGAAGAAGAAATATTACATTATATTATTTTAAATCCATATATAACACAACAAGAATTAGCAGAAAAAGTAGGACTATCCCGTTCAGCTGTCGCTAATTATATTCGCGCTTTAACAAATAGCGGAAAAATTATTGGTAGAGCGTATATTGTTCGTGAAAATGAAGCGATAGTTTGTATTGGTGGTATGAACATAGATCGAAAAGCAAGCGCAGAGGAAAATGTTATCTTACATAGTTCAAATCCAGTGCATGTCCTAGAAGTTCCTGGTGGTGTAGCAAGAAATGTCGCTGAAAACCTGCATCGTTTACAGTATAATGTATCATTGTTGTCTGCTATTGGAGAGGATAAGGAGGGAATTTGGTTATTAGAACAAGGAAAAGAAAGTGGGCTAGATGTAAGTAAAGTATGGACATTACATTCAGAAAGAACTGGATCCTATACGACATTAATAGATGTAACAGGCGAAACTGTTGTAGCGATGGCAGATATGAAAATTTATAATGAAATTACGGTTGACATGGTAGAAGATAGATGGGCGAAGATAGAAAATGCAAAAGCTGTATTTTTGGATACCAATGTAAGTAAAGAAGTAATTCAGTTTATTATTGCTAAATGTCGGGAAGAAAAAATTCGTTTATTTATAACTTCTAGTTCATCTGTGAAATTGAAAAAACTTCCCTTTGAATTGAGAGGAGTGGAAGCAATCATCTTGCATAAACGAGAAGTGGAATATTTGTTCCAATTAAACTTAAATAAAGATGACGACTATATGAAAGCGATTAAACGTTTAAAAGAAATGGGTGTAGTATATCCGGTTATTTTACATAATCATTATACCGTTTACGGTGAAATCGATGGGAAAATACAACCTATAACAATTCATCCATATATTTTAAAAGATGAAACGGGGATGCAAGAGGCATTTGTATCGGGATTGATGTATGCCATCTTGCAAGAAAACACTTTAAAAGATGCATGTTACTATGGTTTATGTAATATGAGTTTGACAGCCCAAACAAACACATCCGTTTATCCCGAAGTAACTGCAGAGTTATTGAAAAAACAGGTGGAAAAAATAGGGTATAACAAATGAAACGTATAAAGAAGCAAATAAGAAGTTCGAATGTAAAGGCGAGGTTAAATAGAAGAGAAATAAATGTAAGGACCACCTTTCTAACGTAATTCATCTTTGCAACCGCCCTTTTGTTTGGGCTTTTTGCATTTCTCCCAGAATAGAAAAGATGATATTGACAGCGGAGAATTTGATAGGTAAAATAAACTTGTGTTTTGATTATAAACATTTGTTTTATGGAGGGTATATGAATAAACAAGTGAAAAAAGATACATACATCGTCTGTATTGGCGGTGCGAATATTGATCGAAAATATCGGGCGAAACAACCAATTATGCAAGGGACATCCAATCCAGTTGTATCATCTACCTCTATCGGTGGTGTTGGTAGAAATATTGCTGAGAATTTAGGAAGGCTAGAAAATGATGTAAAATTGCTAACAGCGGTAGGAAATGATGCTGATAGGTTGAAGATTTTGCAATCTTCGAAAAAGTATATCGATATGAATGACGTCTTGGAAGTCGAGGGACATTCTACTGGGTCATATACAGCCATTTTAGATGAAGAAGGTAATATGGAAGTTGCTTATGCGAATATGGATATATTTGATCAACTAACGATCGAACGAATAAAGGAAAAAGAATCATTAATTCGCTCTGCAACTTGTATTGTAATAGATTTAAATTGTCCGAAAGAAACAGTAGAGTATGTATATACAATTGCAAAACGTTTTACAATCCCACTCATTATTATTCCTGTTTCTTCCCCTAAAATGGACAGATTACCTACCACATTAGAAGGTGTGGAGTGGCTCATTACAAATAAAGATGAGTCTGAGACGTATTTTCAAATGCCAATTCATTCACATAATGCGTGGAAAGAAGCGGTAAAGAAATGGTTACAAAAGGGTATAAAACAAGTCGTAGTAACAAACGGAGACAATGGAGTGATGGTCGGAAATATAGCGGAAAATAACGATTTAAATATACAATGTTTTCCTCCGATACGTGCTGAACAAGTAATCGATGTAACAGGTGCTGGTGATGCATTTTGTTCAGGGGTAATTTTTGGTTTTATAGAAGGAAATACATTAAAAGAATCGATTCAACTTGGGATGATAAATGCATATAAAACAATTTTGTCCCCATACACCGTTCGATTAGAATTAAGCAAAAGTCAATTATTACAAGAGATGGAGGAACTTTAAAAGTGAAAGATTATTTACTATTATCTGAAGAAGTGCAACAAGCGAAAGAGAAAGGATTACCAATTGTCGCTTTGGAATCAACGATTATTTCTCATGGGATGCCATATCCTGAAAATGTACAAATGGCACGAGAAGTAGAAGAAATTGTTCGTAGTCAAGGTGCAGTTCCAGCTACGATAGCGATTATGGATGGAAAGATTAGAATTGGATTATCCAATAATGAGTTGGAACTATTTGGTAAAAGTGAGAATGTGCAAAAAGTGTCACGTAGAGATTTAGCTCAAGTTATAGCTACAAACAAGTTAGGAGCAACTACAGTAGCATCAACGATGATTTGTGCAGAAATGGCCGGAATTGAAATTTTTGTAACAGGTGGTATTGGCGGGGTACACCGCGGGGCTGAGACGACGATGGATATTTCAGCAGATTTAGAAGAACTTGCACAAACAAATGTAGCTGTCGTCTGTGCTGGAGCAAAGTCAATTTTGGATTTAGGTTTAACGATGGAATATTTGGAAACAAAAGGTGTTCCAGTAATCGGGTATGAAACAGAATATTTACCTGCATTTTATACGAGAAAAAGTGAACATAAAGTACCTTTCCATACGGATTCAATTGAAATCATTGCAAAAACATTAAAGACGAAATGGGATCTTCAATTACAAGGTGGCACAGTGATAGCTAACCCGATACCAGAAGAAAACGCAATGGATGAAACATTCATTAATGGTATTATTGCAGAAGCAATTAAGGAAGCGGAAGCAAATAATGTTTTTGGGAAGGATAGTACGCCGTTTTTATTAGCGAAAGTAAAAGAATTGACAGATGGGAAAAGTTTAGAAGTAAATATTGCATTAGTGAAGCATAATGCAAAAGTTGGAGCACAAATTGCTGTAAGCTTGAACAAACTAATATAAATAAAAAAGGTCAGAACATATTTTAATGTTTGTTCTGACTTTCTTTTTGTTGTCTTTCATATTTCTTTTTCCAGTTTTCACGATATTCTTTTTTCGATAACTCGAAATATTGTTCATATGGTGCAACATCGATGTTTTTCTCTTTTAGTTTTTTTCGTAAAAATTTATGGTCCCTTTTTGGCGTACCAATAATATAGCCTTGGATAATGATATCTTCGGTAATTTTTGTAGCATTTTTATCTAAAGCAACTTCCCCAATTTTACCTGCAATCGTTTGTTTTGCAACGTCACGGAATAATTCTGGAACCGGTGATACTAATTCATTTAACAACCCAAGTTCCTCTTCTCCCCACATATGTTTTGTTTTGTCGATATAGTGATGTTGCCAGTACATATCTGATTTACCGTCTTCTTTCGGTAGTTGTTTTAAAAACTTTCGGAACATAAAATATCCCCCAATTGCTAAAAAACCAATTAGGAAAAATCCCCATAAAACGATAATATATTCCATTCAATCTCACCTTTCATGCAAAAAATGGTATCTTTTTTCTCCATGATATAGTAATATCATAATAAAGTTATCCGTTCTTTATCTGCCTATTATTATAAACATTAAGAGACATACATACAAGTAAGTGGCATATATTGACATAGAGACCACGTTTTGTAGGGGGAATGTTTACAATGTTTCATAAATTACCATTAAATGAAGGTAATCGCGAAATTTTGCGGTGTTTTTCGGAATGGTACGTGCAAGTGACGGAAGAAGTAGTCTTGTTCTTATTAGACTCCGAATTGAAGATCATTCAAGTGTCATCGACAATCCAAAAGTATTTTCCACAGTATAAACATTCGTACATAAACATGAATTTCTTTCAACTAATACCTCATGAAATTTTCATGGAAGATGAATTTCAAAATGAACATCATATTTTCATTCCTAAATTTTCACACGAACAACGAGATAAAAAATACTACTTTTCATTGTTGATTGAAGAACAAGAAGTAGAAGGTGAAACATATTATTTTAGTTTATTAAAAGATATAACTGAAAAAGTACACCAAGAACAAATGAATATTAAACAACAAGCATTGATCGAGACGGCAACATTAGCTGCTGGTGTAGTTCATGAATTAAGGAACCCGTTAACATCTATAAAAGGATTTCTCCAATTATTACAAGCAGGGGTAAAGCAAGAGGGAGTATATTATGAGGTAATGATTAAAGAGGTCGAAAAATTAGAAGAACTTACGACCTATTTATTACAAACCGGAAAACCTTTAGACGAGAAGAAACAATTAGAAACAGTTAAAAATTTAATTGAAGATTGCTTGTTTATACTACAAACACAAAGTGAATTACGACATGTTACATTTGAGGTAAATATGGAGGCGGATTACCAATTATTTGTAGATGCTCGGCAAATTAAACAAGTGTTTTTAAATGTATGCAAAAATAGTGCTGAAGCGATGGAGTATGAAGGTAACATATTGATTCATGTGTTTTTAAACGAGTATATGAATGAAGTTGTCATTGAAATTAAAGACGAAGGTAAGGGCATGTCAGAAGAAATGATTCATGAATGGAAACAACCGTTTTGTACATCCAAACAAAATGGGACAGGTTTAGGATTAGCGATTAGTCATTCTATCATATTGAATCATCAAGGGAAAATGTTTTTTGAAAATAGAAAAACGAAAGGAACAATAGCGACGATTACACTACCCCATTTTTCGAACAATAATAATAAATTAACCGAAAGACGCTAAAGTATAATTTTTACTTATTAGAGGAAATAACAAAAACATATTGATGAAATGTTTGTAAACATTTGTTTTATCTTTCAGTTTCATATAGACTATTATTGAAAAGGGTATTTTTAACCTAGAAATATATGAAATGATGAAAGGGGCTAAACAATTAATGGGAAACGATAACTTTCGTACAAAAAAATCGTTTGAACTAAATGGTAAAACGTATAATTACTATGACCTAAAAGGTATTGAAGATGCTAAATTAGGTTCTATTGAACGTTTACCGTTCTCAATTCGTGTGTTATTAGAATCAGTTATTCGCCAACACGATGGTCGTGTCATTAAAGATGAACATGTTGAAGGATTAGCAAAATGGGGAACACCTGAGGGGAAAGGTGTAGACGTACCGTTTAAACCTTCACGTGTAATTTTGCAAGACTTTACAGGGGTACCAGCTGTAGTTGATTTAGCTTCATTAAGAAAAGCTATGGTAGATATGGGTGGAGACCCAGATCGTATTAACCCTGAAGTACCGGTTGATTTAGTTATTGACCACTCTGTACAGGTAGATCATTATGGTAACCCAACTGCATTAGAAGCTAACATGGAGTTAGAATTTGAGCGAAATGCAGAGCGTTATCAGTTCTTAAACTGGGCAACTAAAGCCTTTGATAATTACCGTGCTGTACCACCAGCAACAGGTATCGTACACCAAGTTAACCTTGAATATTTAGCAGATGTAGTACATGCAAATGCAAATGAAGATGGATCTTTTGATTCTTTCCCAGACACTGTATTTGGTACAGACTCTCATACACCAATGGTGAACGGTCTAGGAGTACTAGGATGGGGTGTTGGAGGAATTGAAGCGGAAGCAGGAATGCTTGGACAACCATCATATTTCCCACAACCAGAAGTAATCGGAGTGAAGTTCACAGGTGAATTCCCTGAAGGAACGACTGCGACAGACTTAGCATTAACAGTAACGGAAGTATTACGTGAGAAAAACGTTGTAGGTAAATTCGTTGAGTACTACGGACCGGGATTAGCGGATATGCCATTAGCTGACCGTGCGACAATCTCAAACATGGCTCCAGAGTATGGTGCAACTTGTGGTTTCTTCCCAATTGATGAAGAAGCATTAAACTACTTACGCTTAACAGGTCGTCCTGAAGAGCAAATTGCATTAGTTGAAAAATATTGTAAAGAAAACAACTTCTGGTATTCGGCAGATATGAAAGACCCTGAGTACACAGAAACAGTTGAAATTAATTTATCTGAATTAGAATCAAGCCTTGCTGGTCCAAAGCGTCCACAAGACCGTATTGCATTAGGAGATATGCAAGAAAAATTCGTAACTGCGGTTACAGCTCCTGCTGGAAACCAAGGTTTAGGTTTAGATAAATCTGAGTTTGATAAAGAAGTAGAAATTACAAACCCAACAACAGGCGAGAAGTCTGTTATGAAGACAGGTGCAGTTGCAATTGCAGCGATAACCTCTTGTACGAACACATCTAACCCGTACGTTATGTTAGGTGCAGGTCTACTTGCGAAAAATGCTGTAGAAAAAGGGTTAACAGTACCTGATTTCGTAAAAACATCATTAGCACCAGGTTCAACAGTAGTTACTCGTTACTTAAATGATTCTGGTTTAACAGAATATTTAGATGCATTAGGATTCAACACAGTTGGATATGGATGTACGACTTGTATCGGTAACTCTGGACCATTACGTCAAGATATCGAAAAAGCAGTTATGGATGCTGACTTAACAGTTGCATCTGTATTATCAGGTAACCGTAACTTCGAAGGTCGTATTCACCCATTAGTGAAAGCTAACTACTTAGCATCACCACCATTAGTTGTTGCTTATGCATTAGCTGGATCGGTTGATTTCGATTTACGTAATGATTCATTAGGTAAAGATAAAGACGGAAACGATGTATACTTAAAAGATATCTGGCCTTCAATGGATGATATTAGAACTACAGTGAACGAAGTTGTAAATCCAGAAATTTTCCGTTCTGAATATGATAACTTATTCGAATCAAACGAAAAATGGAACCAAATTGAAACAACGGATGAGCCATTATACGAATGGGATGATAACTCGACATATATTCAAAACCCACCATTCTTTGAAGGGTTATCGAAAGATGTCGACACAATTGAACCGTTAAGTGGCTTAAAAGTGTTAGGTTTATTAGGAGATACAGTTACAACTGACCATATTTCTCCAGCTGGAGCGATTGCATTAGATTCACCAGCAGGAAAATATTTACAAGATAAAGACGTATCACCTCGTGACTTTAACTCTTACGGATCACGTCGTGGTAACCACGAAGTAATGATGCGTGGTACATTTGCGAACATTCGTATTCGTAACAAAATTGCTCCGGGTACAGAAGGTGGATACACTACTTATTGGCCAACAGGAGAAATTATGCCGATTTACGATGCAGCAATGAAATATAAAGAAGACGGAACTGGTTTAGTAGTTATTGGTGGTAAAGACTACGGTATGGGATCTTCTCGTGACTGGGCTGCTAAAGGTTCTAATTTATTAGGGATTAAAGCTGTTATCGCAGAAAGCTTTGAAAGAATTCACCGTTCTAACTTAGTAATGATGGGTGTATTACCACTTGTTTTTGCTGATGGTGAGGGCGCTGAAACGCTTGGCTTAGACGGAACGGAAGAGTATGCAATTAACATTGACGAATCTATCACTCCTGGTGGAACGGCTGAAGTTGTTGCAACTCATAAAGACGGAAAAGAAACGAAGTTCAATGTTAAAGTACGTTTCGACAGTGAAGTTGAGATGGACTACTACCGTAACGGTGGTATTTTACAAATGGTTCTTCGTAACCGTATTGCTGAAAATAATTAATAATCTATTAACTTTAAAACGCTAGCTATGTCGTATATAGCTAGCGTTTTTTTCTTTTAAAGGAGTAAAAGATTACTTCTATATCAAATATCCTCATCTTAAAAGCCATATATCAAATTGAAAACTATGTTGTAAATTATGTTATAATCAGTTACGGTTATAGTTAAAAACCGTTATTTTGAACAAAGAATAAAAAGATTCGTCGGAGGGTGTGTTCGTACATGCAATTTACTAGAAATAGAGAAATAGTTGATTTTGCAGTTAGTTTACCTAAAGAAATGAAGTACGCTGAAAACAAATATATGCGAACAGGTATATGTAAACAGTCTATAGAAGAAGCTTACTTAACAAAAGATGGATTTAATGGGGATGGAGTAGCTGATTTACGTCATCATGGTGGACCAGATCGAGCGGTTTGTGTATACCCTTATGAACATTATACATTTTGGGAAAAGGAATTTGGATACCCATTATCTAAAGCGAATTTTGGTGAAAATTTAACGGTTTCAAACATGCTGGAAAAAGATACATATTTTGGCGATGTTTATCGTTTAGGAGAGGCATTCATCCAAATAACACAAAGTAGAATTCCATGCAGCACAATAACGAAAAGAACGAAAAATCCATTGCTTTTAAAACGAATGATCGAAACGGGTTATACAGGATATTTATGTCGCGTTTTAGAAGAAGGTATCGTATGTAGTGATTCCAAAATTACACTTGAAGAACGACATCCACAACAGGTGTCCGTGCTTTTTGGAAATGAAGTGTACTTCCGAGGACATAAAAATGTAGAAGGTATGAACAAAATACTGTCGGTGGAAGCATTAGCAGATGAATGGAAAGAACTGTTAAACGAACGGTTACATAAATTGAAAATTTAACTATATTCGAATGAAGATATTTTGTTGAACATACTATTATGCTCTTTATTTTTCCTAATATAGTGGGAGAGCATAATAATTAACAAACAGTTGCTTAACCTTATCGATTCAACGTATTTTATGTTATGATATAATGCGACAATTATTATTTATGAAGATATATGGAATGTTAAGAAAGGTTTGATATAAATGAGCAATAAAACGGTTGCGTTTCACACGCTTGGGTGTAAAGTAAATCATTATGAAACAGAAGGCATATGGAATATGTTTAAAGCGGAAGGGTTTGAACGGGTTGATTTCGATAAAATAGCCGATATTTATGTCGTAAATACTTGTACAGTAACGAATACGGGAGATAAAAAAAGCCGCCAAGTCATTCGACGTGCAGTTAGAAAAAACCCTGAAGCGGTAGTATGTGTTACTGGATGTTATGCACAAACATCACCAGGAGAAGTAATGGAAATACCTGGGGTAGATGTTGTCGTTGGAACACAAAATCGTAAAAATATGATTAAATTAATTGAGGAACATGAGTTAACTAGACAACCGGTTAATGGGGTACAAAATATTATGAAAAATCGTACATTTGAAGAGATGGACGTACCCGTTTTTTCTGATAGAACGCGTGCATCTTTAAAAATTCAAGAAGGATGTAATAATTTCTGTACATTTTGTATCATCCCTTGGTCAAGAGGGTTACTGCGTTCTAGAGATCCAGAAAATGTGCTAGAACAAGCGCAAAAATTAGTAGATGCAGGGTATAAAGAAATTGTCTTAACAGGTATTCATACAGCTGGGTATGGAGAAGATATGCAAGACTATAATTTTGCGAAATTATTACGGGAATTAGAAACGAAAGTGGATGGTTTAAAACGAATTCGAATTTCATCCATTGAAGCAAGTCAAATTACAGATGAAGTAATTCAAGTGTTAGACGAATCAGAAAAGATTGTGCGTCATTTACACATTCCATTACAATCTGGATCAAATACGGTGCTTGCAAGAATGAGAAGAAAGTACTCTGCGGATTATTATAAAGAAAAAATTGATAAAATTAAACAAGCGTTACCAGGACTTGCAATTACTTCAGATATTATCGTTGGTTTTCCTGGTGAAACAGAGGATGAATTTTTAGAAACGTATAAATTCGTACAAGATATCGGATATGCCGAATTACATGTTTTCCCTTATTCAAGACGGACTGGAACACCAGCAGCACGGATGGATGACCAAGTACCAAATGAAATAAAAGATGCACGGGTAGAAAGAATGATCGCTCTATCAAACGAATTAGCTACAATATATGCAGACAAACATATGGATCAAGCTGTTGAAGTAATCCCTGAAGAAAAGAGCTCCGAAAAAGTAGGTGCATTAGTGGGATATTCGGACAACTATTTAAAAGTTCAATTTGATGGTCCAGAAGAATTAATTGGTTCGATTGTGCGTGTAAAGTTAACGAAAACAGGTTATCCATTAAACGAAGGTACATTCGTAAAAGTAGCTGATCAACTTGTTATAAAGTAAAAATAGTAGATATTCGTGAATAAATAGTAATAGTTGTTGACCGTAATCGGTCCTTATAATATAATGAAAACGAACATGTTTGAAAAGATATGTTAAATATCAATGTTTTTATCTCCGGAGGGAGGGAAATATGTATGCCAAATACAACTCGAATTCGTAAAAACGAATCTTTAGAAGATGCTTTACGTCGTTTTAAACGTAATGTTTCAAAGAGTGGAACATTATCTGAATACAGAAAACGTGAATATTATGAAAAACCTAGCGTGCGTCGTAAGAAAAAATCTGAAGCTGCTAGAGCACGTAAACGTAAATTTTAAAAGTAGGTGTGATCATGTCACTGTTAGAACAGTTAAATGAAAACATGAAACAAGCAATGCGTGCAAAAGATAAAGAGCGACTTAGTGTGATTCGTATGGTAAAGGCATCTTTACAAAACGAAGCTATTAAACTAGGTGTGGAAACATTGTCTGAGGAAGATGAAATAACCGTTTTATCTAGAGAGTTAAAACAACGAAGAGATTCGATGAAAGAGTTTGAGGCAGCTAATCGAATAGATTTAGCAGAAAAACTTGCATCTGAAATAGAAATGTTACAACCATATTTACCTGCTCAATTATCAGAGACAGAGGTAGAGCAACTTGTGCAGGAAACAATTAAACAAGTAGGAGCTACATCTAAAAAAGATTTTGGTAAAGTAATGCAACAATTAATGCCAAAAGTAAAAGGAAAGGCAGATGGGTCTGTCGTACAACAGCTAGTACAGAAACATCTTGCTTAATATTTCAAATGTTTTTAAAAAGGGGTATGAGAGTAATTTCTCATACTCCTTTTTATTTACTTCGTAATTGAATAAAAATTTTCAAATAAATAATGATAATATATATCCGATATGATATTCTAAAATAGAATCGATTTATACATATATGGACAAAGAAGGTGGTGAATGTATTTGTCCAAAAAGATTTTTACGTTTTATATTCTACTTTTAACCCTTTTACTTACTGTTGTTCTTCCACCTGAAAAGAATGCGGAAGATGGTTCAAATAAGTTAGTATATATGATTCCTATAGAAAACGAAGTAGAAAGAGGTTTGGAAGCCTTTTTAGTCAGATCAACAAACGAGGCAATCGAAGCAGGTGCAAATCATATTATATTTGAAATTGATACTCCTGGAGGAAGGGTAGACTCTGCAGGCCAAATTGGGAAATTATTACAAGGCCTAGAGATACCAACGACAGCCTATATTGTAAATGAAGCATTATCGGCCGGTTCGTATATTGCACTTAATTCCGATACAATTTATATGAAACCGAATGCAACTATGGGAGCTAGTGGTGTCATTACCTCTGATGGAAATGCGGCAGATAAAAAGGCACAATCTGCATGGATTGCAGCAATGGAAAGTGCAGCTGAATCGAAGGGGCGTGACCCACAATATGCTGTAGCGATGGCAGATGCTAATGTTGATTTACCAGAATATGGTGCTCCAAAAGGAGAGTTTTTAACGTTAACACCGAAACACGCATTAGATGTTGGATATGCGGAAGGAATTGTACAAAATGAGGTAGAGTTATTACATGCATTAGATTTAGATCAAGCGAAAATTGTGAAAACAGAAACTTCATTTGCAGAGGAGATTGCTCGTTTTGTCACGAGTCCAATTGTCATTCCAATTTTACTTTCTATTGCAAGTATCGGGTTAATTGTTGAATTGTACACACCTGGTTTTGGAATTGCAGGATCCATGGGGATTATCGCTTTAATTTTATTCTTTTATGGACATATTATTGCGGGAATTGCAGGGATGGAAGCAGTTATCCTTCTCATCGTTGGAATCATATTGATTATATTAGAATTCTTTGTTGCAGGGGGAATACTCGGATTTTTCGGTGTTGCCTCGATTGTTATCGCGTTATTAATGTCAGGATATACATTATCTCATATGACGATGAGTGTCGCCATTGCCTTAGTTGCGGCAATTGTTGCTGCGGTTGTTTTATATAAATGGATTGGGACAGAACGAGGTATTTTTAAAAAGCTCATTTTACGAGATCGAACGATGACAGAACAAGGGTATGTTTCTCAAGTGACGAGAACAGAGTTGATAGGAAAAGAAGGTATTACGATCACACCTTTACGTCCTTCAGGCACAGTGCTATTTGAAAAGGAACGACTAGATGTTGTTTCAGAGGGAAATTTCATTGAAAAGGACAAAAAGGTAGAGATCATCCATGTGGAAGGTGTAAAAGTAGTTGTTCGCGAGAAGAATGGTATGTAAGGGATAAAGTGTAGTTATGTCTGCTTCACTGTTTAAGAAAACACATGATTATGCTATATTGCGCTATTCATTCGATATAAAGCATTTGCTAATATTGTCATGGTTAGTGCAAAAGCTGCAAATATACATAATCCGTCTACTGCTTTATTTCGTTAATTGCTAGAAGGTAAATAAATTGGTTAATGGTATTTGTTTGCGGCTGTTAGAATGGATGTAATGGAGAAGCACAGTAAAGATAAGCTTGATTTAAGGGAGTACGATGTTTAAAATTAGTAAAAAATGAAATGGAAGAATATAGGAGGTAGTACAATGTTTGGAGAAATTTTTCCGATTATTATTATCGCAATTATTTTAATTGCATTAGTTGTATTATTTACATTTGTTCCCGTTGCATTATGGATTAGTGCACTTGCAGCAGGTGTAAAAGTTGGTTTATTTACTTTAGTAGGTATGCGTTTACGTCGAGTTGTACCATCACGTGTTATTAATCCGTTAATTAAGGCTTATAAAGCTGGATTAAATGTAACGACTAACCAATTAGAGGGTCATTACTTAGCTGGTGGTAATGTAGACAGAGTAGTAAATGCGTTAATCGCAGCACAAAGAGCGAATATTAGTTTAACATTTGAAAGAGCAGCAGCGATTGATTTAGCTGGTCGTGACGTTTTAGAAGCAGTTCAAATGAGTGTTAACCCGAAAGTGATTGAAACACCATTTATTGCAGGGATTGCTATGGACGGTATCGAAGTAAAAGCTTTAGCAAGAATTACAGTGCGTGCTAATATTGACCGTTTAGTCGGGGGTGCTGGAGAAGAAACGGTAATTGCCCGTGTTGGTGAAGGGGTCGTAAGTACAATCGGTAGTTCAGAAACACATAAGAAAGTACTTGAAAATCCTGATATGATTTCTCATACGGTATTAGCGAAAGGGCTAGACTCAGGTACAGCATTTGAAATTTTATCAATTGACATTGCAGATGTGGATATTGGTAAAAATATCGGGGCTATTTTACAAACAGACCAAGCACAAGCAGATAAAAATATCGCTCAAGCTAAAGCGGAAGAGCGTCGTGCAATGGCTGTTGCATTAGAACAAGAAATGACTGCAAAAGTGGAAGAAATGCGTGCACGAGTTGTGGAAGCCGAAGCAGATGTACCACGTGCATTAGCTGAAGCATTACGTTCTGGTAAAATGGGTGTGATGGATTACTTAAATTACCAAAACATTAATGCAGATACAGATATGAGAGACTCAATTGGAAATGTAACGAAAAAAGACCAAGGATCAACAGATAACGATAAAAAATAAGGAGGCACCGAGAAATGGATAGCTTCTTTGACTTTATTTTTGGGAATTTGTTTTTTGTCATTATTATAGTTGCTGCGATTATCAATTTCTTTAATTCTGCCAAAAAAGAAGAAGAGAAAAAACGTCGTCAACAACAGCAAAGACAACAAAGAAGAACAAATCAACCTGAGCAAACAAGGCAACAACAGGAACAAAAAGAACGAAAAATGCCTACTTTTTCTGACTTGCAAGATCAATTAAAAGAACAATTAGATCAATTTTTAGAACCAGAAGAAAAGAAAACACCGTCCAAAAAGGAAAAACAATCTACAATCGGTGTGGATCATGCAACAGAAACATTGGAATCAATTGAAGAACAACGTCAAAAACAATATGAACGATTACGTTCACAATATCAATCACAATCAAATGAAGAGGATGTTAAAGAAGATTTATCAGCCTTATTAAAGCCGAAAAAGGCTGCAAAACAAGATGTATCGATTGCGATTGAAAAGAAATTGACACGTGAAGGAATTGTGGAAGGAATAATTATGGCTGAAGTATTAGGGCCTCCAAGGGCTTTGAAGCCATATGATACAAATCCAATGAACAGAAGAAGACGCTGAGTAAAAGAGCTAAGGACTTGCTTATGTCCTTAGCTCTTTTTGTTCTTTCTTTGTGATTCTCCTCATATACTAACATCATACATTGTAATTGTAGGTGGGAGAATATGAAATTTCATAAAGCTATATTCGGAGCATATCATTTAAACTTACATAACATACATATCGAACGTTTTTTACATATGTGTTATGAAATGAATGTTCCATTTTATCAATTGTGTATGGTAGAGAAAGAAAAATGGTCTATAAAAATTTTACGGAAAGATTGGCATAAAATAGCTCATATGATTGAAGAAGCATCGATTCCAGTTACAATCGTTGGACAAACCGGAATCACCTATTATGTACAGCGGTTTTTACATAGAAAGGAATGGGTAGTTACACTCGTTCTGTCGTCTTTATTATTATTTTTATTACAATTTGTCGTATTCGATGTTCGTTATAATTCGATGCCTATATATATTGAAAAAGAGATTGAGAAGGAAATGAAAAACATAGGTTTACAAAAATGGGCTTGGATTCCATCTTTAGACCACCCTAAGCAAATGGAACAGTATATTATCGACCAGTTACATTCCATTCAACATATTCAAATTGAAAGAAGTGGCAATACATATTTGATAGATGTAGAAGAGAAAAAGGTGGAACCGAAAGAATCACACAAGCCCCCACAACATTTAGTTGCAAATAAATCGGGTGTGATTGAAAAAGCATCTATCGTGCAAGGAGATATGCTCGTACATCGCTATGAAGTGGTGGAAAAAGGCGATATACTTGTATCAGGTGAAATAGTGAATGATGAAGATAATGATATAAAACATTATGTACATGCTGAAGGTGCTGTATATGCCACAACATGGTATGAAGTGAATATTTCGATGCCAGTTGAACAATATAAAGAACAAATTGTAGGTTTAAATGCACATCAATATCGATTACGAATAAATAATGTAGAGATCCCTATTTGGGGAAATATATTTCACGCTTATGAGCCTAAAAAGGAAGAGAAAATACTGAAAGATCAATGGAAATTCTTTCGAGAATGGCCAGTAGAAATACGTGAACTATATTATTATGAAAAAGAACAAATTGAAAATAGCGTATCAAAAGATCAATTGAAAAAACGAATGACTCATTATATAACAAAATATTTGAAGAAAAACTTAGGTAAACATGTTAAAATAAAGAAATACTATATTTTGCATGAAGAACAAGTCAATGGTAGAGTAAAATGGAACTTATATGTAAGTGTAACAGAAAACATCGCATCACCGAAAAAGATTCATCATAAACGTTAAATGGATAAAGGAGTAAAAGCATGTCAGAACATTTAGAACAAATAAATTTGCATTTGAACGATGTAAATGAAGCAAGAGAATTATTTGGAACGAATGATAAATTTTTACAATTAATTGAAGCACAGTTAAAAGTGGAAATTGTGACACGTGGAGAACAAGTAAGTGTTTCTGGTGAAGATCCTGCACTTGTTCAAGTTATTTTACATAGTTTATTACAAATTATTCGAAAAGGACTAACGATTACAGAACGGGATGTCGTATATGCGATTAAATTAGCGAAAGAAGGAAACATCGAACAATTTGAAACATTATTTGAAGACGAAATAACAAAAAATGCAAAAGGTAAATCTATTCGCGTAAAAACACTTGGACAAAAAGCTTATATTGATGCCATGCACCATCATGATCTTGTTTTTGGTATTGGTCCTGCAGGGACAGGTAAAACATATTTGGCTGTTGTAAAAGCGGTAGATGCATTGAAAAAAGGAGAGGTAAAAAGAATCGTTTTAACACGACCGGCTGTCGAGGCCGGTGAAAGTTTAGGTTTTTTACCTGGTGATTTAAAAGAAAAAGTAGATCCTTATTTACGACCGCTTTATGACGGGTTGAATGATGTGCTAGGTAAGGAACAGGCAGCTAGGTTAATTGAAAAAGAAATCATTGAAATTGCTCCGTTAGCATATATGCGTGGGCGTACATTGGATAATGCTTTTGTTATTTTAGATGAAGCACAAAACACAACTCCAGAACAAATGAAGATGTTTTTAACTCGTCTTGGTTTTGGAGCTAAAATGGTCATAACTGGAGATGTTACCCAGATTGATTTACCTAAAGGGGTACAATCTGGACTGATAAAAGCGAATAATATTTTAAAAGATGTAGCAGATATAGCTTTTATTTATTTAAATGAATCTGATGTCGTGAGACACCCACTAGTCCAAAAGATTATTGCAGCATATGATAAAAAAGATACATAATTGCCCTTACTTGAGGTGAATACAAATGAAAAAGTTTATCGACAAATTATTCTCTATTTTTAATAGTGAGTCTAAAGCGATTGCGATTTATTTACCAATGTTTATTTTACTTGCCTTTATCTTTGTCATCACGATTAATAATGTATATACAAAAACATATGATATTGAGCGATTTGATAGGGCGAAGGAAACGATACGTTCACCAATTACAATTGAAAATGAAGTAGAAACAGATAGGAAAATGCGAGAAACTGTTTCAAATGTGGTGGACAGATATACTGTTTCAGAAGAAATTACAGAAGAGCAAGTAGGATTATTAGAGGAACTGTTTGATGCTATTGAAACGATAGAAAAAGAAGACACTAATAAAACGCCTATTTCTCTAGAAGATAAGACGACACATTTAGAAGAAATATTATCAGAGGAGTTAATCAATGAAATAGATGAGGTTGTTTTTATGCAGCTGTTTCGTCTGGATGTGAAGGATCGGACGAAAGCGAAGAAAACATTTATTCAATCTGTTGAAAAAACATTGAATAATGGGGTGCGCATTGAAAATATTCAAAGCGCCAAAGAAGAAGTAAAATCTATTTTAAAATATTCCTCTTTAGATGATGAAACAAAGGATGCATTTAAGGAGCTAATTGATTTTTCTGTCGTAGAAAATTCCTTTTTTGATATCGAAAAAACGATGGAAGCAAGAAACGAAGCTGCGAGTGGGGTAGAACCTGTTATGATTCGTAGCGGGGATATTATCGTTCGTGAAGGTCAAATTGTAACAAATGAAATATACGAAGAATTGCAATTAGTCGGGTTGTTAAATCGTGGCAATCAAATTTTACCTGCGATTGGACTATTGATTTTTGCTACTTTTTTATTAAGTATTATTACGTATGAATTAAATCGCTTGTATCGCCGTCAACATTTAACTCCAGCAAAAACGATTGCTGTTCTTTTTATTAGTATTATTACGATTACGCTCATGAAAATAATGAGTTTATATACAGATCAATTGCAATCTGTCTTTTTATTAGTCCCTGTCGCAACAGGTGTTTTACTTATTCGTCTTTTAATATATGAACGTTTAGCGATTATATTGGCGATTGTTTATGCGATTTTAGGAAGCATTATTTTTAATGGAGAAATACCGGGCTCATTAAATATTGAATCATTTTTATATTTTATATTTTTCCAGTTGGCAGGTATTTATTTGTTGAGAGATGTTAGAGACCGTATGTCGATTATAAAAACTGCATTTGGAATGGCTATAATAAATGTTATGACAATTATGTTCTTTTTATTCCTTTCATTTCAACAATATTATTTTATTGATTTTATTATACATGCAAGTTTCGGAGTGGCGGCGGCTATTTTGTCTGTCGTCCTTACGATCGGGTTAATGCCTTTCTTTGAAACTGGGTTAGGTATTTTAACAGATAGTAAGTTATTGCATTTAGCGAATCCAAATCAACCATTATTACGGAAAATTTTACAAGATGCTCCAGGTACGTACCATCACTCTGTTATGGTTGCCAATTTAAGTGAAACAGCATGTGAAGCAATTGGCGCAAATGGTTTATTAGCGAGAGTTGGTTCGTATTACCATGATATCGGAAAAACAGTAAACCCATATTATTTTATTGAAAATCAAGTCGGTATTAAAAATCCACACGATTTTATTTCTGCAAAGGAAAGTGCTGAAATTATTATTGGTCATGTAACAAATGGGGCTGAAATGTTAAAAAAGGAACAATTACCAAAAGAAATCATTGATATTTGTTTACAACATCACGGGACATCTTTAGTTGAATATTTTTATCGAATGGCAGAAAAAGAAGGGAAACAGGTAGACGAGGCAGACTTTCGTTATCCTGGACCAAGACCGCAAACGAAAGAAGCGGGTGTCATCTCTATTTGTGATGCGACAGAAGCGGCGGTTCGTTCACTTGACGAACCTTCCAATGAAAAAATTGCAAATATTGTTCAAAATATCGTTAATAATAAATTATTAGACGGTCAATTTAATGAAACGCCTTTAACAATTAAAGAAATTCATACTATTCGTGAGACGGTTTGTACAACATTACAAGGGATATTTCATTCGAGAATCCAGTATCCTGATAAGGAGGAATAAATATGCATATAGATCTAACAGATGAAACAGGACAGTTAAAAGAAAAAGATTGTTTACTGCTACAAAAAATTGTAACGTATGCTGCGGAAAAAGAACAATTGCAACAGAATGCTGAAGTCTCTCTCGTTATTGTCGATAATGATGCAATTCAGCAATTAAATAAATCTTATCGTCAAAAAGATAATGCGACAGATGTGCTATCTTTTCCGATGGTAGAGGATTTTAATCAAGTGGACGAACGTTTACCACTTATGATTGGTGATATAATTATTTCCATTGATAAAGTGAAAGAACAAGCAGAAAGATATAACCACCCATTTGAACGAGAGTTGGCTTTTTTAGCTATCCATGGTTTTCTTCATTTAATTGGATACACACATGACGATGAGGAAGAGGAAAAAATAATGTTCGGAAAACAAGAGCAAATTTTACAGGAGTTTCAACTTGAAAGAGGATAAGAAGAGAGGAATTGGTCTATCTTTTGCTTGGAACGGGATAGTACAAGTTATCAAACGAGAAAGAAATATGCGTATCCATTGTGTAGTGGCATTATTTACGGTACTTTTTGGATTTATTTTTCAAATTTCACGTTTGGAATGGATCACCATTACAATAGTTATCGTACTCGTTTTTGCTTTAGAAATGATGAATAGTGTATGTGAGCAGATCATTGACTATGTGAAGCCAGAAATTTCCATGGAAGCAAAAATTATTAAAGATATGGCTGCTGGAGCTGTGTTAGTGGCAGCGATTGGAAGTATAATCATTGGCAGTCTTATTTTTATCCCGAAGATGTTCGCATTCTTCGGGATTTAATTTGTAAAAATGTTATGTACTTCATGATTTTATAAGAAGTTTTGTCGAAATGGTAGCACTATTTTAAATTTGTAGTAAAATGTAAACAAAGCTAGGACAACTTAGGAGGAAGTTATGGAAGAGAAACACGTGTCAGGGTTCGTAACGATGATTGGACGACCAAATGTAGGAAAATCAACATTATTAAATCAAATTATTGGGGAAAAAATTTCTATTATTAGCGATAAAATACAAACGACAAGACATGCGATTCAAGGAATATATTCAGACGATGTTGGACAAATTGTGTTCATCGATACACCAGGTGTGCATAAACCGAAACATCGTTTAGGGGATTATATGGTCGATGTGTCTTTACAAACAATTTCAGATGTAGACCTTATTCTTTTCGTAGTTAACGCAAACGAAGGAATAGGTCGAGGCGATCAATTTATTATGGAAAAATTAAAAAAAGCAAATGTACCTGTGTTTTTACTCCTTAATAAAGTGGACCTCATTCATCCGGATGAATTGTTCCCATTGATTGCAACGTATAAAGAACAATTCGATTTCGCTGAAATTATCCCTGTTTCTGCTCTAAATGGTAATAATGTACAGAAATTAATTTCTCTCGTACAAGAAAGATTACCAGAAGGACCGAAGTATTTTGATGAAGATGCATTAACAGATAAAACAGAACGATTTTTAGTCAGTGAATTGATTCGAGAAAAAGTGTTGCATCATACTGAGGAAGAAGTACCACATTCCATAAATGTTGTCGTTGAAAACTTTTCTACATCTGAACATGGAAAAGTTCATATTCAAGCATTAATCATTACCGAAAGATCTTCCCAAAAAGGAATTTTAATCGGTAAGAAAGGGTCCATGTTAAAGAAGATTGGAAAAGAAGCTAGACTAGATATTGAAAAAATGTTAGATGAAAAGGTTTTTTTAGAACTATGGGTGAAAGTAGAAAAAGATTGGCGAAATAAACAATCAAGCTTAACAAAATTTGGCTTTGAAACAGAATAAACTGTTTGGTAAATTTTATAACTTATGTTTTACGTACTGTAGGAAAAATTATAAAGTAAGCATCATTTATGTAATACAATAAAATATAGAAAGGACGATTTTCTGTGCATCAAAAAATGTGGAAAGTATTTTTACAAACAGGAAACGTTGAAGCATATTTATTGTTAAAAAAAATGGAAGCTAGTTATGTTAACAGACCGTATGAACCAAACATAAGTAAGCACATCGTTTCTCTGAAGCCCGAAGTAAATAAACAAGCATAAAGGGGCATGCACATGTTAAGACAATTAGAAGGAATTGTTTTAAGAAGTCGTGATTACGGGGAAACACATAAAATAATTACAATCTACACAAAACAAATTGGTAAAATAACAGCACTTTGTCGGGGAGCAAATAAACCGAAAAGCCGTCTTAGTGCTGTTTCACAACCTTTTATTTACGGTGATTTTCAAGCGTATATGCCAAAAGGGTTGAGTACTGTACAGCAAGCAAGTGTATTACAATCCTTTCGAAAAATAAGAGAAGATATTGAAAAAACAGCCTATGCATCTTATATCGTCGAATTACTTGAAAAATTAACAGAAGAAAAAGAACGAGATGTCTTTTTGTTTAAAGAACTATTGCTTACACTCACTTGGATTAATGAACATGATTCTTATTTTATCCCAATTATGATGTTTGAATTGAAAATGTTTGAAAAAGGTGGATTTAAACCTTTGTTAGATCAGTGTATGCAATGTGGGGAAAAAGAAGGGCCATTTGCTTTTTCAGTTCAGGAAGGTGGCGTACTTTGTCTACGTTGTCAAAGTGTCGATCCATATGCGATTACATTAAATAAAGCTTTAACGAAGTTATTGCCAATTTTACAATCCGTCTCATTAGAAAGGGTTGGAAATATTTCGGTAAAAGAAGAGAATGTTTTAATGATGCGACGTTTGCTCGATGCATATTATGATCGATTTGGTAGTTATACATTAAAGTCTAAACGATTTTTAGAGCAACTCGATAAATTAAAATAAACGAAAAAAGTTGCAATTATCATTCTTTTTTTGTATGATAAAGATAATTGTATGCGAGGAAAGGGAAAAGTACATATTGTCACCTATTTTTTAGCGAGTCCAGGATAGTGTAAGCTGGATGATAGTACAATATGGAAAGGCACCCTGGAGCACGTAATATCATCTAAAGTGGCTTTACAATTGTAAGGCAAATAGGGTGGAACCGCGGGCAAGAATCCGTCCCTATGTCTTTTTATTCTAAGATAAGAAGACATAGGGACGGATTTTTTATTATGAGAAAGCGAGGAGTTAATATGAATATTCAAGAAATGATATTAACATTACAAAATTATTGGTCAAAGCAAAACTGTATTTTAATGCAAGCATATGATACGGAAAAAGGAGCAGGAACAATGTCACCTATGACATTACTAAGAAGTTTAGGACCTGAGCCGTGGAATGTAGCATATGTGGAACCATCGAGACGTCCAGATGATGGTCGTTATGGAGAAAATCCAAATCGACTATATCAACACCATCAATACCAAGTAATCATGAAGCCGTCTCCAGATAATATTCAAGATTTATATTTAGATTCTTTAGTTGCATTAGGAATTAATCCGTTAGAACATGATATTCGATTTGTTGAAGATAACTGGGAAAACCCAACATTAGGTGCAGCAGGGCTTGGTTGGGAAGTTTGGTTAGACGGAATGGAAATTACACAGTTTACATATTTCCAACAAGTTGGTGGATTGGAAGCAAATCCAGTTGCAGTAGAGTTGACATACGGTATTGAACGATTAGCGTCCTATATTCAAGATAAGGAAAACGTTTTTGATCTAGAGTGGGTCAATGGCGTAACATATCGCGATATCTTTTTACAACCGGAATTTGAACATTCAAAATATGCGTTTGAAACATCAAATACGGAAACATTATTTGAATTATTTACCCTTTATGAAGAAGAAGCGCGCGCAACAATGGAAAAAGGGTTAATCTTCCCTGCATATGATTACGTATTGAAATGTTCCCATACATTCAACTTACTAGATGCAAGAGGAGTAATTAGTGTGACGGAAAGAACAGGCTACATTGCGAGAGTACGTAATTTAGCACGTAGTATTTCACAAGCATATGTGGCAGAACGAGAAAAATTAGGTTTCCCGATGTTAAAGGAGGAGCTTTGCAATGAGTAGTAATGTTTTATTTGAAATTGGAATCGAAGAATTACCGGCAAGATTTATAGATGAAGCTGAGAAACAATTATTAGATCGTACTACAAAGTGGTTACGTGAAAAGAATATTCAATTTGAAGCGATGAAAACTTTCTCGACACCTCGACGTTTAGCAGTACTAATTGAAAATATCGCAGAAAAACAAGAAGTTGTAAAAGAGGAAGTACGTGGACCACAGATGAAAATTGCACAAGATGAAGAAGGAAATTGGTCCAAAGCGGCAATAGGTTTTGTAAAAGGACAAGGGAAGAATACAGAAGATATTTATACGAAGGAACTGAAAGGGCAAACATATATCTTTGTTGAAAAAGTATCAGAACAGAAAGAGACGAAAGAAATTTTGCCTGAATTTAAACAAATCATTTCTTCAATTCCTTTTCCACAAACGATGCGTTGGGGTAGTGGTTCGTTTCGCTTTGCGAGACCTATTCGTTGGATTGTTGCGTTATATAATGATGAAGTCATCCCATTTGACGTTGCAAATGTTACATCGAGTAATACAACAAGCGGTCACCGGTTTTTAGGAAGTAAAGTAACATTAACTTCGCCATCTGAATATGAGCAAGCATTAGAAGAAAATTTCGTCATTGTTAACCCAGTGAAGCGTGAACAGCTAATTGTAGAACAATTAAAAGTGTTAGAAAAAGATGCAAAATTCACTATAGAAATTGATGAGGAATTATTACATGAAGTTCGTAATTTGGTGGAGTATCCTCAAGCGTTTTATGGTTCATTTGATGAATCTTACTTAGCTATTCCAGAGGAAGTGCTAATTACATCGATGAAAGAACATCAACGTTATTTTCCTGTTAAGAACAAAGAAACGAATGAGTTATTACCATATTTTGTAAGTGTTCGTAATGGAAATAATCATGCAATTGATAATGTTATTAAAGGAAATGAAAAAGTATTACGTGCTCGTCTTGCAGATGGTGCCTTTTTCTTTGAAGAAGATCGTAAACATTCGATTGAATTTTATAATGATAAATTAAAGACAGTTGTTTTCCAAGAAAAAATTGGAACGGTGTATGAAAAAACGGAAAAAGTAAAAAATATAGCTGCATACTTAGCGGAAAAAGTTGAGTTAACAACAGAAGAACAAAAAGATGTTGTTCGTGCAGCAGAAGTATGTAAGTTTGACTTAGTGACAGATATGGTAAATGAATTCCCCGAATTACAAGGTATTATGGGAGAAAAATATGCGAAACATTTTGGAGAGTCAGAGGTTGTAGCGACTGCAATTCGTGAACATTATTTACCAACGTCAGCTGGTGGAGCTTTACCAAAAACAAAAGTTGGATCAATCATCAGTATTGCTGATAAATTAGATACGATTATTGGATGTATTTCTGTCGGATTAGTTCCATCCAGCTCACAGGATCCACTAGGATTAAGAAGACAAGCGATAGGAATTTTACGTATTTTATTAGAACAGAAATGGAATGTGCCTATAGAGGAATTGGTACATAAAGTTTGTGAACAATACGGTGTAACGGTAGAAGATATTCGTGCAGAAATTATTCAATTCTTTAAAAATAGAGCTGCGTACATTTTAGCGGATCGTGGTATTGAATCAGACGTCGTACAAGCTGTATTAGCAGATGGCATTGGTAACATGTTTGTGAAAATCCATAAAGCAAGATTATTATCTTTAAAACGCCAAGATAATTCGTTTAAACAAATTGAGGAATCCTTTACACGAGTAATGAATTTAGGTAAAAAATATGAACAAACTGATATAGATGAAGCACTGTTTGAAACAGATTCTGAAAGAAAATTATATGATACGTATGTAGATGTTCGTGAAACATTTCATGCACAAATGAATAACGAAGAGGTTGCAGAAGCATTAGACACGTTATCTACATTATCTACTCCAATTAATGATTTCTTTGATCATAATATGGTAATGGCGAAAGATGAAAAAGTAAAACAGAACCGTTTAGCTTTAATTCATGCCATTTCTAATTTGATTAAACAATTTGCGGATGTTACGTTAATTGAGTGGAAACAGCAACAATGATAATAAATATGAATGACTCGTTTTCTTTTACAACGAATCATTATATACTATCTATATGTAATACATTTTCGTAAAAAGATTTTGGGGTTGGATAATGTTTGATCCAACCTCATTACTATCTTATAGGTGGTGGAAAAGTGGAATTATCAGAGAGACAAGAAACAATTGTACAAATCGTTAAAGAAAATGAACCGATCACTGGGGAACAAATTGCCGATAAATTAAATTTATCTCGTGCCACTTTACGTCCAGATCTAGCGATTTTAACAATGGCAGGTTATCTAGAGGCAAGACCAAGAGTAGGGTATTTTTTTACTGGAAAAAGTGGTTCAGAACTTTTGACTGAAAAAATAAAACAATTTAAAGTGAGTGATTTTCAATCTGTTCCAGTCGTAGTAAAAGAAGATGTATCCGTATATGAAGCAATCTCTGCGATGTTTTTAGGTGATGTCGGTACATTGTTTGTCGTGAATGAAGATCATTGTTTATCTGGTGTTTTATCGAGAAAAGATTTATTACGTGCTAGTATTGGCAATCAAGATTTAAATAGTTTACCAGTTCATATTATAATGACAAGGATGCCGAATATTACAGTTTGTTATAGTGATGATTTATTAATCGAAACTGCTAAAAAGTTAATTGATAAACAGATTGATGGTTTACCAGTTGTAAAACAAAATACAAAAGGTTTACAAGTAGTCGGACGTATAACAAAAACGAATGTAACGAAAGCATTTGTAGAATTAATCTTAGATGAATAAAGAAGCGAGGGATAATTCATGAATAATCCAACAGTATATGTCCTTTCAGATTCGGTTGGAGAAACAGCCGAACTTGTGATTAAAGCAGGTTTAAGTCAATTTACAAATGGAAATTATAAAATTCAGCGTGTCCCGTATGTAGAAGATACGATGACGATTGATGAAACATTAGAGCTTGTAAAAGAAGAATCAGGTATTATTGGGTATACTTTAGTAGATCCAAATTTACGAAGATATATGTCAAAAGAAGCGGCAGAAATGGGCGTAGAAGCAATTGATATTATGGGACCGATGATGGATGCAATGGAACGTACGTTTAATCATGAACCGCGTCATGAACCGGGATTAGTTTATAAATTAGATCAAGATTATTTTAAACGTATCGAGGCAATTGAGTTTGCTGTCCGTTATGACGATGGGCGTGACCCACGTGGTATTGCTAGAGCGGATGTTGTCCTAATTGGTGTATCACGTACATCAAAAACACCATTATCACAATACTTAGCGCATAAGCGCTTGAAAGTAGCAAACGTACCAATTGTACCAGAAGTCGTACCACCGGAAGAATTATTTCGGATTGATAAGTCGAAGTGTATTGGCTTAAGAATTAGTCCACATAAATTAAATGAAATACGAAAAGAACGTTTAAAAGCACTTGGTCTTGGAGACCATGCTGCATATGCGACATTCCAACGTATTGAAGAAGAATTACAATATTTTGATGAACTAATCGAAAAAATAGGTTGTGAAGTAATCGATGTGTCACATAAAGCAGTAGAAGAGACGGCAAATATTATTTTACAAATGATAGAAACAAAAAATAATTAAAAAACTAGATTATATATTGTATATATACTATAATACTATGTTGTACATCGTATATATGTTTGTCCTTTATAAAAAACGGGAAGATAAATAATACGATATATGTGCATACTCCTTCTTTAATATAGCGGAAAGATAAAGAAGGATATTTTTTTTCGATAGTTTATAAAAACAATGTCGAAAAATGAAGGACTTTTAGCATGCATATAGAATATATATATTAAATACGTTTTTAGGTGATATACATGGCAAATGGTTTACCTGATGAACTGATTGATCAAATTCGAAATGAAAATGATATTGTCGAAGTCATTGGTGAATACGTTCAGTTAAAAAAACAAGGGAAAAACTATTTTGGGCTTTGTCCATTTCATGATGAGAAATCACCTTCGTTTTCTGTTGTGAAAGAAAAACAGTTTTTTCATTGTTTTGGATGCGGGAAAAGTGGAAATGTATTTAATTTTTTAATGGAAAAAGAAACATTTACCTTTATAGAAGCAGTGCAATTTTTAGCAGAACGGGTACATATTTCTTTACCAGAGGCACCCACGAAACGTTCTTCTATGTCAGAAGAACAAACTGCTAACTTAGAAGCACATGATTGGTTGACAAAGTTTTATCACCATCTTTTAAAGTATGCAGAAGATGGAAAGGAAGCACTGTCCTATTTAAAGGACCGTAGTATTTCAGATGAAACTATACAACAATTCCAGCTTGGATTTGCTCCAGCAGATAGTAAATTTACAACGGAATTTTTAGAAGAGAAAGGATTCCATTTACAGTTTTTAGTAAAAGCGGGTTTATTATCGACGTCAGACAACGTTCATTTCAATGATATTTTTCGTAATCGTGTTATTTTTCCGATTAAAAATCATTTAGGAAAAACAGTTGCATTTGGTGGACGAGCAATCCATGGTGAACAACCAAAATATTTAAACAGCAAGGAACATGAATTATTTCGTAAGGGTCAACTATTTTACAATTTTGATTTAGCAAAAAACCATATTCGAAAGCAAAATAGTGTGATTATTTTCGAAGGATATATGGATGTTATTCAAGCATATCAAGCTGGTATTAAAAATGGGGTTGCAACCTTAGGTACAGCATTATCAGAATCACAGGTGAAATTGATCAAACGATATGTTGACCAAGTAACATTATGTTATGACTCAGATGAAGCGGGGCTCAAAGCGGCATATGAGTCAGCGGTTATGTTTCAAAGAAATGGGACGAATGTAAGAATTGCAACAATGCGTGATGGGTTAGATCCAGATGATTATATACGTCAATATGGGGGAGAAGCGTTTCAAAGGGATGTATTAGATGTAAGTGATACATTTATGAAGTTCTATATGACGTATAAACGAAAAGATTTTAATTTAGCTGTAGATAGTGAAAGAATAGCTTATGTAGAACATATAACAAAAGCACTTGCAACGGTTGAAAGTCCCATCGAACGGGAATATTACGTAAAAGAGCTTGCAGATGAGTTCAATCTATCAACAGATATTATTCATCATGATATAAATACCCATAAAAATCGAATGAAACGAAATAATATGGATAACGTGAATAATTATAGTAATACTACAGTTACAGCACCAGTGAGACAAAGGACTTTGCGAGCACATATTCGTGCCGAAAGACAACTCATTGCACTTATGTTTCATCATCCATATATCGTTTCAAAAGTACAACAAGAACTAGGTGTCCAATTTACTCAAGAAGCACATCGTGTCATTTTAACACATGTATATGGATTATTTGAGGAATATGGGGAAGTATCTGTTAGTGAGCTCTTTGATAAAATATCAGATGAACATATAAAACAATTGCTAACAGAAATAGCGATGATCGAAGTAAATGACGCCATATCTGATGCAGAATTAAATGATTATATCATGACGATTCAAAAGGAAGTGTCAAATGGGGACTATTTACGTTCTTTAAAACGTAAACAGAAGGAAGAAAAAGACCCAATTTTAGCAGCGAAAATTGGCTTGGAAATACTCAATATTCAAAAACAGTTAAAAATGTAAGGTAGAGCATATTTAGGAGGGATGGGGCTAATGTCTGATAATAAAACTCCACAAACAGCGGACAATGATCAAACATTGGAACAAGTGAAAGAGGAATTATTAGAAACAGGTAAGAAATCAGGTGCGTTAGCATACGAAGATGTTGCAGACCGACTTTCTACGTTTGAAATCGAGCCTGAACAAATCGATGAATTTTATGAGCAGTTGGAAGAACAAGGAATCGAAGTCATCGGTGATGTCGATGAAGAAGAATTAGAAAAAGAACTTTCAACTGAAGCTGATTTACGTGATTTAAGTGTACCTTTAGGGGTGAAAATAAATGACCCTGTACGTATGTATTTAAAAGAGATTGGTCGCGTCGATTTATTAACTGCTGAAGAAGAAGTTGCTTTAGCAATCCGTATTAAGGAGGGCGATGAAGAAGCAAGTAGACAACTGGCAGAAGCAAACTTACGACTAGTTGTAAGTATTGCGAAACGCTATGTTGGACGCGGAATGCTCTTTTTAGACTTAATTCAAGAAGGAAATATGGGATTAATTAAAGCTGTTGAAAAGTTTGACCATGAAAAAGGGTTTAAATTTAGTACGTATGCAACTTGGTGGATTCGTCAGGCAATTACACGTGCGATTGCAGACCAAGCTAGAACGATTCGTATTCCAGTGCATATGGTTGAAACAATCAATAAGTTAATTAGAGTTCAGCGTCAACTATTACAAGACTTAGGGCGTGAACCAACTCCAGAAGAAATTGGAAAAGAAATGGAACTATCTCCTGCTAAAGTGAGAGATATCCAAAAAATAGCTCAAGAACCTGTTTCGTTAGAAACGCCAATCGGGGAAGAAGATGACTCACACTTAGGTGACTTTATTGAAGACCAAGAAGCTGTATCACCATCAGATCATGCGGCATACGAATTATTAAAAGAACAATTAGAAGATGTGCTTGATACATTAACAGATCGTGAAGAAAACGTGTTACGTTTACGTTTCGGTTTAGATGATGGTCGTACGAGAACTTTAGAGGAAGTTGGTAAAGTATTCGGAGTAACGAGAGAACGAATTCGTCAAATCGAAGCTAAAGCATTAAGAAAACTACGTCACCCTAGTCGTAGCAAACGTTTAAAGGACTTCTTAGAATAATTTCATAATGACTTTTCATTATGAAATTATTCCTTTGTTTGTGAGTTTTTTTATAAAAATTAGCTCTCATATGTATTATTACTTTAATATAAGACGAATATCGAGTAAAATAGATATTGTCTTTACATAATTATATTTATCATCATATTATTTAAGGAGGAAACATCGAATGAAGAAAAACATTCTCCCATTTGGAATTATTGCTGTCGTTGGTATTTTTGCAGCGATTATCGTTTTCTATATTGGCGTTGAGCAACGTGAAGATATTCGTTTAGCAGAAGAAAATGGCGGTGAAGAAGTTACTGAGAACAATGATGGCGAAGTAGCTGACGATCCTGAAGCTGTCTATGCGAACTCATGTGCGAGCTGTCACGGAGATGACTTATCAGGAGCAATGGGACCAGACTTAACAAAAGTTGGTAGTGACCACTCAGCAGATGATATTGTAAATATCATTAACAATGGTCAAGGTGCAATGCCACCAGGACTAGTAGGGCCAGAAGAGGCAGATTTACTAGCTGAATGGCTAAGCGAAATGAAATAATATGTAAATTATATTAGAGAGGTTAGACAACATTATCACAGAATAACGATTATGTTTAAAGAACATGAATCGATTATGGTACAATAGTGATAGGTGTCCTAGCCTCTTTTTACGTTTAATTAATAATAAAAGGTGAACTATGATGAAAGATTTTAAACAAATATCAGAAAGATTAAAACAAATTGCTACCTATATTGATTCTAATATGCGTTTTGCTGATATCGGTTCAGACCACGCTTATTTGCCGTCGTATGTTTGCTTACAAAATCAAACGGTTCAAGCAATCGCCGGTGAAATTAGTAATGGTCCTTATGACCGTGCAAAACAAACGATAGAAGAATACGGATTAACAGATCAAATCCAAGTACGGTTAGGAAATGGACTAGAAGTAATAGAACGAGATGAAGTAGACGCAATCGTTATCGCCGGAATGGGTGGTGGACTTATTGCCTCTATTTTAAAAGAAGGTGCACATAAATTAGAACATATTACACGTATTATTGCCCAACCTAATACGAATGGATATATTGTACGTAAAACATTACATGAATTAGGTTATACACCTATAAAAGAACAAATTATCGAAGAAAATAACCATATATACGAAATGATTGTTGCAGAGCGAGCAGAAGATCATACATTAGATGAAAAAGAATATATGTTTGGTCCAATATTATTACAAGAAAAATCATCAACGTTCATAAAAAAATGGACGAAAGAACGGGATAAAGTTTTATATATTTTAAATCAGATGAATAAAAGTACAGAAAAAAATGTGGAAAAAATATATCAGTATGAAAAAACTTTACGATGGATAGAGGAGGTCATACGATGAATACTATTACACATAAAAATGTTTTTAGAACTTTAGAGAAATGGGCACCAAAAAGTTTAGCATATGATTGGGATAATGTCGGGTTACAAGTAGGAAATGTACATGATGAAACAAAAAAGGTATTAATTACTTTAGACGTAACGAACGATGTTGTGAATGAAGCAATACGTCATGATGTGAATTTAATTATTGCACACCATCCATTATTGTTTCAGTCTATAAAACAAATTGATTTTTCAACGCCAAAAGGAAAAGTGATTCAGAAGTTAATCCAACATAATATAACAGTTTATGCAGCACATACAAATTTAGATATCGCTGAAGGTGGTGTCAACGATTTACTGCTGGATGCATTAGACATATCAAATCGGAAGAATTTTATCCCTTTTAAAGAAGAAGCACTGTATAAATTAGTAATATTTGTTCCAAACACACATGAAACGGAATTGAGAGATGCATTAAGTGACGCTGGTGCAGGACATATTGGAAATTATAGTCATTGCACATTCCGTCAAGAGGGACAAGGTACATTTAAACCATTAGATGGGACAAACCCATATATTGGTTCACAAAATGAACTTACATTTGTAGATGAAATAAAACTGGAAACGATTGTGACGGAAAATAATATGCAACAGGTGTTACAAGCAATGTTTCAAGCACATCCATATGAAGAAGTTGCATATGATTTATATCCATTACAGCAAAAAGGACATACATTTGGCTTAGGTAGAATCGGTACATTAGATACTCCGCAATCGTTAATGCATTTTGTGGAAAGAGTGAAAGATGCATATGGTTTAGAAAAAGTTAAAGTAGTTGGAGATGTACATGCTATGATTCAAAAAGTTGCTGTACTAGGAGGAAGTGGAGAAAAGTATATTGCAGCTGCCAAAAAAATGGGGGCAGATGTATATATAACAGGAGACTTAACATTTCATCATGCACAAGATGGAATGGAAATGGGAATTCATTTAATTGATGCAGGACATTATATTGAACAAATAATGAAACAAGCAACAAAAACTTATATAGAGGCGAAATATCCAACATTATCCGTGATGGAATCAACAATTAATACGAATCCATTTCAATTTTTATAAATAGAAGGGAGTAATTGGAATGGAAAAAAAGTTTCAAGCTCTAGGATTAAGTGAAGAAATACAACAGATAGTAGATGAGCTATACTTTAAAAAGCCGACACAAATTCAAGAAGAAGCAATTCCAGCCATTTTACATGGGAAAAGCATTATTGGACAATCACAAACAGGTTCAGGGAAAACACATGCATTTTTATTACCTTTACTAAATAGGTTAGAAGATGATGCAGAGGGAGTTCAAATAGTTATCACTGCTCCAACTAGGGAGTTGGCGATGCAGCTACATGAAGAAATAAAAACAATGACGACTATAGCGAACAAAGAGAATGTATGGACATCTCGTTTATTAATAGGTGGACTTGATCGTCAACGCATGATGAAACAGTTAGAAAGAACGCCAAAGATTATTGTAGGAACACCTGGAAGGATTTTAGATATGGTGAATGAAGGAGTACTATCAATTTATAGTGCGACTTCATTTGTAGTGGATGAAGCGGATTTAATGCTTGATTTACGTTTTATAGAAACAATTGATGAATTACTTGTTACTTGTAAAAGGGACATTCAAATGCTCATTTTCTCGGCGACCATCCCAACACAGTTACAGCATTTTATCCGAAAATATCTAGATAAACCAACATATATTAAAATCGAAAATGGTATTGCACCACAATCAATGACACATCGATTAATCGATCGTAAACATGGGGATATCGTCCAGAAAATAGTTGGAATTTCAAATGTGATTCAACCATTTGTTGCTATTTTATTTACAAATAGCAAAGAGTCTGCCGATGAATTAGCGGGTAACTTACATCGTGCTGGATTAAATGTTGGTGTACTACATGGTGGCTTAACGAGTCGCGAACGAACAAAAACGGTCAAAGCTATTTTAGATTTGAAATATGAGTATATCGTTGCGACTGACCTGGCTTCACGTGGAATTGATATAAAAGGCGCAAGCCATGTGATCAATGTAGAATTACCAAAAGAAACAGAATTTTATATTCACCGTGTTGGACGAACGGCACGCGCAGGTTTAGATGGAACTGCAATTAGTTTTTATACAGAAGATGACATTCCATTAGTTGAACAATTGGAAAAACAAGGACTTTCTTTTGTTTATTCTGATGTGAAAAACGGGGAATTTGTGGAAGCAAAACGTTACAATGTACGGGCACTTCGTAAAAACGTTTCTACGGAAGTAGATAAAGAAGCATGGAAACAAGTGCGTAAACCAAAAAAGGTAAAACCAGGATATAAAAAGAAAATGAAGCAAGAACAAGAAAAAATAAAGAAAAGATTACAACGACAAAAACGTCGCAGAAAATAATGAGGTGGGAATATGGTTAAATTAGGTTCACATGTATCAATGAGTGGAAAGAAAATGTTATTAGGTTCCAGTGAAGAGGCAACAAAATATGGTGCAACAACATTGATGATTTATACTGGTGCACCACAAAACACAAGAAGAAAGCCGATTGAGGAATTAAATATTGAAGCGGGATTACAGCATATGAAAGACAACGGTATTTCTGACATTGTAGTCCATGCACCATATATTATTAATATTGCCAATACGACAAAACCGGAAACATTTGAATTAGGTGTCGATTTCTTACGTATGGAAATTGAAAGAACAGCAGCAATCGGTGCAAAACAAATTGTTTTACACCCTGGAGCACATGTTGGCGCAGGAGTAGACGCAGGAATTGATCGTATAATTGAAGGGCTTAATGAAGTGTTAACGAACGACCAAGAAGTACAAATTGCTTTAGAGACAATGGCTGGAAAAGGTACAGAAATCGGACGTAGTTTTGATGAATTAGCACGCATTATAGATGGAGTGACACATAATGAAAAATTATCTGTTTGTTTAGATACTTGTCACATTCATGATGCAGGATATGAAATTACCGAAGGGCGTCTAGATAATGTTTTAAATGAATTTGATCAAATTGTTGGTTTAGACCGTATTAAAGTTGTCCACGTGAATGATAGTAAGAACGTATGTGGGGCTCAAAAAGACCGACATGAAAATATTGGCTTTGGTCATATTGGTTTTGATACATTGCATGAAGTTATTTATCATGAAGCATTTAAAGATTTACCTAAAATTTTAGAAACACCATTTGTTGGGGAAGATAAGAAGAACAAAAAACCTCCATACAAATTTGAGATTGAAATGATTAAAAATGGTGTGTTCGATAAAAACATTTTACAAAAAATTATGGA
>DXHX01000155.1 GCA_019113205.1 Candidatus Pseudogracilibacillus intestinigallinarum
AAGCCCTTAAAATGGCAGGTTTTTTAAACGTATCTGTTGTGGAGAATCAAGCGCAACCTGATGGAGACTTTCCTACGTTAGATTACCCAAATCCTGAGGAAGCTTCAGCATTTGAGCTTGCGATGGAAGAAGGGAAAAAAATCAATGCAGATGTATTATTAGCAACAGATCCAGATGCAGACCGTGCTGGAGTAGCAGTGCACGTTGAAGGATCTTATAAATTATTAACCGGAAATCAGATTGGTGCTATTTTATTACATTATTTAATTACTGAGAAAAAAATACAAGGAACTTTAGAGGATAATGCGGCAGTCTTAAAAACAATTGTAACTTCAGAATTAGGAAGTGATATTGCGAAGGCACATGGTATTAAAACATTCGATGTACTCACTGGATTTAAATATATTGCAGAGAAAATGAAAACTTTTGAAGAGACGAAAGAACATACGTTTTTATTTGGATATGAGGAAAGTTATGGATATTTAATTGGAGATTTTGTTCGTGATAAAGATGCTGTTCAAACTTGTTTATTAATTGCAGAAGTAGCAGCTTTTTATAAAAAACAAGGGAAAAACTTATATGATGGCTTACAAGAAATCTTTGAAAAATATGGGTATTATGTAGAAGATTTACAATCGATTACATTAGAAGGCAAAGATGGTACGGCACAAATTCAAGCAATCTTAGAAGACTTCCGAAATAATCCTCCAAATGAATTAGCTAATGTTAACGTAAACGTACGTGAAGATTATCAAATACAACAACGTATGGTTGTATCGAACGGCGAAGTGGAGGATATTATGTTGCCCAAATCGAATGTCTTAAAATATATATTAGATAATGGTGCATGGGTTGTTATTCGTCCATCAGGAACAGAGCCGAAAATTAAATTCTATTATGGAGTGAAGGAAGTATCACTAGAGGAAAGTCACTCATTCATTAGAAAATTGCATAAATCGATTGAGACTCGTTTAGTTTCGTTTTTCAATTAAAGAAAACGTTTGTAGATTATTTAGTGGTGAAATGGTAGTATATAATTATTATTTTATTTTCATTTTAGGAGTTAGCGATGGGATACTTGCATTTTTCATATGAACATGTGTTAAGTTTTATTTCACAAAAAGATATAAATAGCTATGACCCAATTATCCGTCATTATCATGATTTGATTCATTCAAGAAATGGAATTGGAAAAGATTCTCTCGGTTGGTTAGATGTTCCAGTAGATAAAGTGGAATTAACACGGATGAAGACTGTTGCTGAACGAATAAAAAATGATTCGGATGTTTTACTCGTTATCGGGGTTGGAGGTTCTTATTTAGGAGCACATGCAGCAATTGAAATGTTAGGTGATACATTTGAGCATTTCGGATGTAAACAAGCGAATATACCAGAAATTATTTTTACCGGGCATCATATTAGTGCAACATATAACAAGGAATTATTACGTGCATTAAAAGATGTGGATGTTTCTATCAATGTCATTTCAAAAAGTGGTACGACGACTGAACCAGGTATTGCATTTCGCATTTTCCGTGCATTTTTAGAAGAAAAATATGGTGAAGAAGAGGCCGCTCAACGTATATATGTTACTACGGATAAGTCAGAAGGTGCGTTAAAAACGTTAGCTGATAAAAAAGGTTATGAAACATTTATTATTCCTGATGATATCGGTGGAAGATATTCTGTTTTAACACCCGTAGGATTATTACCAATGGCTGCAAGTGGGATTGATATTGATGCAGTAATAAGAGGAGCAAGGCAAGCAGCAGAGGATCTAGATACACCGAAAGTACAAAATAATATTGCATATCAATATGCTGTCGTTCGACATCTTTTATATGATAAAAATTTCACAACAGAAATTTTATCAAACTATGATCCGAAACTACGTTACTTTTCAGACTGGTGGGTACAATTGTTTGGAGAAAGTGAAGGGAAAGATGGGAAAGGTATTTTCCCTGCGGTTGCTAACTTTCCAACCGATTTACATTCATTAGGTCAATATATCCAGGATGGTAGGCGTCAATTGTTTCAAACGATTTTGCGTGTGAATGAAGAGGCCGAGACGATAGTCGTGGAACGTGATGAAGAAAACTTAGATGAATTAAATTATTTAGTTGGTAAATCGCTAAACGAAATAAATCGTGTAGCTAGTGATGCTGCATTGATGGCGCATGTCGATGGTGGTGTACCGAATATGGTTTTAGATGTACCACGTCTTGATGATTATACATTTGGTTATATCGTATACTTTTTCAAAAAAGCATGTGTAATGAGCGGATATTTATTAGAAGTAAATCCATTTGATCAGCCAGGTGTGGAAGCATATAAGACAAATATGTTTGAAATGCTTGGAAAGCCAGGATATGTTAGTGAAGAGAAACTGTGATAACTATACTAAACCCAAATTAATCACCTAAATATTTAAGTATATAATTGACTAGATGTTCCCATATTTTAGGGTTTTATTCTAGTCGATTTTTCTTATATTCTCTTATTACTTTTATTTAGTAAGAATGTTTCAGAACAGTTTTAAGTTTTTTGTACCACTTTCCACTTAATATTTGTTCATTTTTTCATACGTTCAAAAATTTTTCTAAACACATGTAGTTATCAAATATTAAATGAATATTTATTAATTATTCTTTTTTTATATTTCTTGTTAGCTGAAATACTCTGTAGATGTTTCATGAGATAATGTTTGTTATCCATGTGCATAATTACTACACGATTTAAAAGACTAACTATATCTTATAGTTAGATGATGTAAAAAAATAGATAGATGGATATAGCTAAAAGTTTAACGTAAATTGGCAGATTTTAAAGCACGTTTCCTTGATTTATTAGGGTACGTGCTTTTTGATTTTAATTTT
>DXHX01000156.1 GCA_019113205.1 Candidatus Pseudogracilibacillus intestinigallinarum
GTAATCGACTAGCTTTGCCTCTGTTTTTTTTAATGCTCCACGAACAATCGCTAAATACTTCCGTTCAATAGTTCGTCTACGTAGTTGATCACTAAGTCGTGAAGCTGCTTTTGAAGTTTTCGCAAACACAATTGCCCCACCAACCGGACGATCTAAACGATGAATTAAACTTAAATATACATTCCCTGGCTTCTCGTCTCGTTCTTTAATGAATTTCTTTAAAATAGTTAATAAATCATCATCTTTCGTTCGATCTTCTTGTACCGGAATATTGATTGGTTTTTCAACAATTAATAAATGATTATCTTCATATAAAATTGGTATATCCATATATCTTCCTCATTTTCTACAAATTAAAGAGGTTAGAACAAATGAAATGTTCTAACCTCCATACTATAACCTATTCAAACTCGATTAACAAATCATCGACAGAGATAGCTGTTCCATCATTTACGAAAATACGTTTTACAATTCCTTTAAATGGCGCTTGAATCGTCGTTTCCATTTTCATTGCTTCTGTAATTAATAAATAATCCCCTTTTTCTACTTTATCCCCTTCTGAAACTAATGTTTTTATAACAGTTCCAGGCATCGTTGCACCAATTTGTTTCGGATCTTCTTTATCAACTTTTGGAAGTTCGGCAACTTGTGATGTGATGTTCTTATCTTTTAGAATAATTTCACGTGATTGTCCATTTAGTTCAAAGTAAATGACACGTGTAGCGTCAGATCGAGGCTCTGAAATTGATGCTAAACGAATAAATAACGTCTTACCTTTTTCAATTTCGACTTCAATCTCTTCTCCTAAACGCATACCGTAAAAATATGTTGGTGTATCTAATACAGACACATCCGCGAATTCTTCTCTAAAGTTCGCAAATGTCGTAAATACATCAGGGTATAGTACATATGCTAATACATCATGGTTCGACACTTCAAAACCTAGTTTTTTCGATAGTTCTTCATATGTCTTTTTAAAATCAACTGGCTCCAATAATTGTCCTGGTCGAACATCGATTTTTTCTCGACCTTTTAAAATTATTTTTTGTAATTTTTCTGGGAAGCCACCATATGGCTGACCGATATTCCCTTGGAAAAATTCAATTACGGATTGAGGAAAGTCCATAAACTCTCCACGCTCATAAACCTCTTCTTCTGTTAAATTGTTTTGAACCATAAATAATGCCATGTCACCGACAATTTTAGAAGATGGTGTTACTTTGACGATATCACCAAACATATTATTAACTGTATTGAACATTGTTTTCACTTCATCCCAGCGTTCTTCCAGTCCAACAGCTTTTGCTTGTTGCTGTAAGTTACTGTACTGCCCGCCTGGCATTTCATGATTATATACTTCTGTATGTGGTGCATTCATTCCGCTTTCAAAGTCTTCATAGTATGCTCGTACACTTTCCCAGTATGTTGACAATGTTTCATAATGATCAATATCCATTTTCGGTTGTTTATTTGTACCATCTAATGCATGATATAACGACTGTGCACTCGGTTGAGATGTAGAACCAGCCATAGATCCAACTGCTACATCTACAACATCTACCCCAGCATCTATTGCTCTAGCGTACATAAAGGCACCATTTCCACTCGTATCATGTGTATGAAGATGAACTGGAATATCTATTACTTCTTTTAAATTTGTAATTAATTGATATGCAGCCTCAGGTTTCAATAAACCAGCCATATCCTTAATTCCTAACACATGAGCTCCAGCAGCTTCTAGTTCTTTTGCTAGTTTCACATAATAAGATAAATCATATTTTGTATTTCCTTTATCTAATACATTTCCTGTATAACAAATTGATGCTTCGGCAATTTTATTATTTGCACGTACTGCTTCAATAGCGGGAACCATTCCTTCAAACCAGTTTAAACTATCGAAAATTCGGAACACATCGATTCCAGATTGTGCACTTTCTTTAACAAATTCTTCAATTACATTATCCGGATAGTTTTTATATCCAACAGCATTACTAGCACGAAGTAACATTTGGAATAAAACATTTGGAATGCTTTCACGTAATTTACGCAATCGAATCCATGGATCTTCACGTAAGAAACGGTATGCAACATCAAATGTTGCTCCTCCCCACATTTCTAGCGAGAATAAATCAGGTAATAGTTTTGCTGTCGGCTCTGCGATGTCGATTAAATCTTTTGAACGAACTCTCGTTGCAAGCAATGATTGATGAGCATCCCTGAATGTCGTATCTGTTAGCAATGTTTGTTTTTCATTTTTTAACCAATTTGATACATATTCTGGTCCATGATCATCCAATAGTTGTTTCGTTCCTTTTTGAAGTTGTACATCATCCACTACCGGTTTATGTAATGGTGAAAATATTGGCTTCTGTTTTTTCGGCACACCATCAACACCATTGATTGTCATATCAGCTATATAAGTTAATAATTTCGTTCCTCGGTCTAATCTCGGTTCGAAATCAAATAATTCTGGTGTTTCGTCGATAAAGTTTGTATCATATTCCCCTTTTAAAAACTGTTTATGTCTAACAACGTTTTTCAAAAATGGAATATTTGTCTTTATTCCGCGAATTCTGAATTCTCTTAAGTTACGTTCCATCTTTTGGGCAGCTTGCTCAAATGTTAAAGCCCATGTTGATACTTTCACTAATAAAGAATCATAATATGGTGATACTATTGCACCTTGATAACAGTTCCCAGCGTCTAATCTTACACCAAATCCACCACCAGAACGATAAACCATAATTCTTCCTGTATCTGGCATAAAGTCGTTTAATGGATCCTCCGTTGTAACCCGTGACTGAATCGCATAGCCATTCGTGCGAATCTCTTCCTGCTTCGGAATACCAATTGCCGGATCGTGTAAGCTAAGACCTTCAGCAACTTTAATTTGTGTATGTACAATATCAATTCCAGTAATCATTTCTGTAATCGTATGTTCTACTTGAATTCGTGGGTTTACCTCAATGAAGTAGAACTCTTCCCCCGTAACTAAAAATTCTACCGTCCCGGCATTTACATACTTTACATTTTCTGATAATTTTACAGCTGCCTCACAAATTTCTTCACGTAATGTATCTGATAAAGATAAACTCGGCGCAATTTCTACTACTTTTTGGTGTCTTCTTTGAATCGAACAATCACGTTCAAATAAGTGAACAACGTTTTCATGTTGGTCTCCAATAATTTGAACTTCAATATGTTTCGGATTTTCTATAAACTTTTCTACATAAATCTCATCATTTCCAAATGCTGTTTTCGCTTCTGAACGAGCTCGGTCATATGCCTCAACTAATTCACCTTTATGCTGAACGATTCGCATTCCACGTCCACCACCACCAAGTGAAGCTTTAATAATAATTGGATAACCTGCTTTTTCTGCAAATTTTTCTACTTCTGAGATAGATGATACAGGCCCATCTGTTCCCGGAATAATCGGTAGACCTGCATTGATTGCTTGTTGCTTTGCCTTTACTTTATCTCCAAACATATCTAAATGATCGCTAGTCGGGCCAATAAAAATTATCCCTTCTTCTTCACATCGTCTAGCAAACTCAATATTTTCAGATAATAAACCATAGCCAGGGTGAATTGCATCAACATTTGTGTTTTTTGCTAATGTAATGATTCCTTCAATATCTAGATAAGCATCAATTGGACTTTTATCTTCACCAATTAAATAAGACTCATCAGCTTTATAACGATGTAGAGAACTTGCATCCTCTTTTGAATAAATAGCGACTGTACGAATATTTAACTCTGTACATGCTCTGAATATTCTTATCGCTATTTCTCCACGGTTTGCAGCCAAAATTTTGTTGATTTTCCTACCTTGAACAACTGTCATCCTTCTCTTCCTTTCCTAACTATATATATTTATATAAGTACCTAATTTGTTATGTTTTCGTATCCATTAACTGTTTTAGCAATGTTATTTAAAATTCCCATTGCAATCATACAAGTTAATAAGGATGAACCTCCATAACTAATAAAAGGTAATGGTACACCAGTAATCGGTAAAATCCCACTTATAGAACCTAAATTAATAAATGCTTGAATCGATATAAGTGAAGTGATCCCTATTGCAAGTAAAGAACCAAAGCCATCTTTACATTTCGTAGCAAGCATAACACCTTTTACAACAATTGTAATAAATAATCCCATAACAATCACAATACCAAAAACGCCTAGCTCTTCAGCAATTATTGCCATAATGAAGTCCGTATGTGCTCCATATAAATAACCAAGTTTCTGAATGCTTTGCCCTAATCCTTGTCCTAAAAGGTCTCCGCCTCCGATCGCTACATATGATTGAATCAGTTGGAAACCGGAATCACTTGCATCTGTAAACGGGTCGTATGCACCTTTAAAACGCTCAATTCTCGTTGGAGTGACAAAGCCTGAAAAATATATTATCGGGGTTAAGATAATCGCCAACACTCCTCCGATAAAGCCTAAGTATTTCATTTTTACACCAGCAGACAAAGAAATCACAATTACTACAAATACAATAATAGAAGCTGTCCCGATATCTGGTTGTAAAACGATTAAAAAAATTAAAAAGCCCGATAAAATTAATGGCGGTAACACACTATGTACAAAATTATTAATTCGGCTTTGTTTTTTTGAGTAAATAAAAGCTAAATAAATAACAATCGCTAGTTTAACAAATTCTGCTGGTTGAAGATTAAACCCAAATAACGAAATGGCTCGAACTGCATTATTTGCACTTTCACCGAATAACAGGACTAAAACTAGCCCTGCAATACTACCAATTAAAATAATTGGCATTAATCTTATGTAATTTTTGTACGGAAAAATCGATACAAATAAAAAAACTGATACAGATAAACAAAACCATATTAATTGACGTGTTAAATAAAATGAACTATCTAATCCTTGAACGACTGCAATTAACATGCTCGCACTATATACCATAACTACTCCAAATCCTGCAAGCAAAATAGGAGTGATCATTAATACAAAATCAAAATCTTTTAAAAGCTTACGCACATCAAACACTCCAAACCATAGTAATGACTTCATGACATACATTAAATTATATAATATGTGTCGTTCAATTGCTAGGACGATAGAGTCTTTTAAGTATTTAGAATACATTAAATTTTCCGATATAACAATCAACAAGAACATCGTTCACAAAATCTTCACAAATATTATAAATAAAAAACTTTGCGATAAACGCAAAGTTTTAACCATTTTTCTTAAATGGAATTGTATTTTGTGCTGCCTCATGTAGTAAGTTTGATTTATGCTCTAAATTATCTAATAGCTCTCTACCTTGTTCCTCTGTAATTAGCGATAATCTTACAGCAAAATCAATTTCCCTCGATAATCCAAACATCTGAGTATCTAGTACTTCCTCATATAGTGGACATTGAGGTGTCATCAAGTTATCTATTTGTACTTCGATTAGCCTTAATATTTTATCTGCATCTTCTTTTAATACTTCCAATGCTTTCTTACGTTGGTCTGCCGTTATTTGCGACATGGATTTCGTCCCTCCGCATCCATTGTTCACGATATTTTCTAACATAGGTAATTATCTACCTCTAGCATTAATATTATCGTTATATAGGACAAATTGCAAACACTTAATGTTTTTTCCACTTATTATAAGTTTGTAAGTTGAAATTAATGAAAAAAACATATATTTTTGTTATCCTTTACAAAGGTATTTAAATTAAATGAGGTGTAATGATGATTATTCAAATGAAAGGGAAAATTAAATTCCCAATTACTTTAGATGCATCTGTTTGGATTTTTGATGACCGAAAAGTTATTTTAGAAGATGCTTTTACAGGTCAAAAAGAAGAGGTTAAAGATGATTCATACAAAAAAACTGCGCAAATGTTCGATCAAGAAGTTTATTTTCAATCGAAAATTAAACCTCCAGTAAATAAAAGTATTAACCGTTTTGAAAAAGAAAAAATCTTAAAACATTCTTTTGTCATGCCCATCGAGACATTCATACGTTCGGCAGAACCTGAAGCAGATGTTGAACATGTCCGTCTAAAAACGAATGAAGATGATGTTATTATCACATTAGATCAACTATTAAATACATATTTCCTATTTTCTTTAAATGGAAAACCGTTAAAAGAGGATGGTCCAGTTCACTTATATTTCAAAGATGGATCTAACAAAGATGCACCGATTAAAGGTATTAAAGAAATTATATTTGAATAGCAAAATGTGTAATTGTATTGAAAAAAAATATCCTCCCAGTAACTATCCACTGGGAGGCTATTTTTTATTGATTATCCTCGTCAAATTCTTCTGATACTTCATTAAAATACTGTACACCAAATTGAGAACCTTCAGACACCATTTTAGCATTTTCTAATTGATCTGTTTCGTTTCCCATCATTTGGTCTGGCTTACCTGCTTGATTTAACACATCAGAAAAGGTTGTCGTTTCGCGCCCATCTTTATTTTTGATCATATATGCTAAGCCAAGAGTTGCTGCTGCACCGACAATTGGTACGATAATTCTTTTCTTCAATTTTGACATCCTTTCTTCATTAAATTTCTTGCTACTATAATTTACCCTTTACGTTTAAATTTAAACAGTATAAAATAAAAAGTATGATATAAATTGAGGTGAACAATGAAATGGATGTACAATGTGCACTTTGTGATATAGAAGAAACAATTGAACGTCATAGTTATGCAGCACGAAGATTAAGAACACAACGTAATCATGCGTATCTATGCCCTACTTGTTATGATAGGATTAAAGAAAACACAGAAAAAAGATTAGCAACAGGAAAATTCCTTATAAATAAAGGATGTTAAAAAAGCTTTTATAAAGGTTTCCCCTTATAAAAGCTTTTTTATCCTTCATTTTTATTTGAGCGTTCCTTATACATTCTAAATCGATAGATTCCTAATACTGCACAAATAATGATCAGTGATTCTGTCATCGGCAATTTAAATACACTAAATATAGTAATAATAAATACACCAATAGCCAACATAACATATACGATCAATGATTTTAATAATGGTAGTTCACGCGCAAACCCTAACTTATATGCGATAATACTTAAAATTAAATTTAGAACATAAAATGTCCAAAACATATGCTCTGTACCAAAATTCGATTGTAAAAAATTGAACATTAATCCAAAATCAGTTCCCATATTTTCTCCTCGCAAACATATTCATTTTATCCCATATTATATCATACTAGAAGTTTACTGTTCATTCCAATCATTCGTCTAAAATTCACACATCGTTTTCATTTTCAAGAAAAATCGTTTATACTAACGATGATAGTAAATAGGAGTGAGTTATATTGCAAAATTTTAATTTACCAAAATTTTTATTAGCAACATTAGTCGTTCTAATGTTTTGTTTAGTCGGTGTCGCAATATCTTATGAAAGTATATTATTTATCGTAATCTTTATTTTATTAGGCTTTCTTATTATGGGTTATGGTATCGCCACAAAACGAAAAAGTGACAATTAAGTCACTTTTTTTCCTTTTTTAAAATATTCGTGTAATAGTTTCGATTGAATAGATGGATTACATGCAATAATAGTACTTCGAGATAACATTGGTATTTCTTTTCCATCCATATCGGTTAACTTTCCACCTACTTCACTTAATATTACCCTTCCCGCTGCTACATCCCATGGTTCTAAGCCCATCGAAATATATGCTTCTGCCGCTCCTTCAGCGACATATGCCAATTCAATTGCTGCTGAACCGTACGATCTCAATCCACGCACTTCTTTCGATAATAAATGCATTACTTCTTCATCTACGAATCGATTTGGCATAAACCATCGATGACTCATACAAAGGACAGATTCTTTCAATGTCAATTTTTCTTGTAATGGTTGAAGTCGTACATTATTTTTATAAGCACCATTATCTCTCATAGCACTATACAAATTATTACGCATCACATCGTAAATAAAACCAATTTCTCCAATTCCATCTGCATAAACTCCAATGGAAATGGCGAAATTTTGTTTTTGATTAACAAAATTCATCGTACCATCTATTGGGTCAATCACCCAAATTGTTCCATCAAAATGCGATAAATGATCTCCATATCCTTCTTCACTTAATAATAAATGTTCTGGATAATGCTCTTTTATTTTTGTAGCAAAAAAAAACTCCACCTGACGATCCAATTCAGTTACTAAATCTTTCGGATTTGATTTAGTATCGATCGTCAGTGGATCATACATGTTTTCTCGAATTATGTTGCCTGCATCTAATATCCATGATCTAATGCGATTGAATAAAATTTCACGTTGAATGACATCCATTATATTGGCCCCCATATCATACACAACATTGCTCAAATATCTTATACAATGATTCATTGAATTTAATATATTGTAGCAAACAATCCTAGTAAATGCATAAATTTCGATGTAATCTTTATGCATTAGTCGATAATTTATTTAATAAATATAACTTTTTTACTAATTTGCTTAATTTTAATTTTGCATCTTTTATTTCTTCATCATTATTCATTTCCATCGCATCATATAATGTTAACAATTCATAATCGATTTCAAGTTTAATAGTATGGATGACCTGTTCATTTTTCTTTCTCTCTACTTGTTCCACTAAATATTTCATTTCACTCACACCCTTTTTAGAAATCGTAATCTATATGCTGTTAATCATGATTGTTACTTCTTTATATATATTACTTTACTTATTTATTCCCGATTGTGTTCATATATAAACTCCGAAACACATTTTTGTAAAATAAAGGTATTTATCACAAAATTAGTTACTTGTCATAATATATTCCATTCTTCAAATGTGTTAT
>DXHX01000157.1 GCA_019113205.1 Candidatus Pseudogracilibacillus intestinigallinarum
TAAAATGATAATTCTCTAATGTAGCAGGGCCACGGCTTCCAATTGTTCGGATATTTTGATTGTCCACAACAGGTTGCCCTTGACGCGTCGTTAAAGTTTTACGTTTTATCTCATTATTTTCCATAAAAAAAACTCCTCTCATAATCCATATTTTATATATGCCCATCATAGGGAAAAATATGAGCTGAAATACGGATGAGGGAGTCTGAATTAATTACCAAATAATTTCACTACCGGCTTTCTCTACAGCATCAATAATTGATTGCGTAGGTTTTTTATTTGTAATAATTGTATCAATCTTTTCAAAGCCGGATAATTTATAAAAATGAGACTTGCCAATTTTGGAATCATCGATTAATAAAATAGTTTTTTCTGCATGTTCAATCATATGATTTTTAACAGCTGCTTGTGCATAATCAGCCTCATATAAACCAGCTTCATCTATTCCACGGCAAGATAGAAATGTAATATTCATTTTAAAGCGTTTAATAAATTCATTTGTAATTTCTCCGACAGATGCATTAGAACTTAATTTTATTTCTCCACCAGCAAAAAACGCCTCTAAATTATGAATCATACTTAAATCCAATGCTGTTTTTAATCCGTTTGTAACTACTGTTAAATTTGAATAGTTCGGAAATAAAGTACATAACTGATTGGCAGTACTACTTGCATCAATGAATATAGCTTGTCCATCTATTAGAAAAATTTTGGCTAAATCAGCAATATATTTCTTTTCGTCTAATGCTTCTTTTTCACGGAAAATACGTGGCAACTCTTTGTTTTGCTTCGGTATGATACTTACCCCACCATGGTGGCGTTCTACGAGACCTTTTTGTTCAAGTTCTATTAGTTCGCGTCGGATAGTGCTTGTGCTACAATATAATTCTTCTGCTAAGTCATTTGTAGAAACGTGCTTTTTGCGTTGTAAAACTTCCATGATTAAATCCTTTCTTTCTGTAGATAGCATTATACTTTCCTCCTCCTGAGGTTTATTCGAAAGTTTGCTTATTTTTGATTGTTTCTGCATTAATTATATCACTTTCTTAAATAAATAGGCAATATGTTGTGCAAACGATTTATTTTGAACAGAATCTATTATAATATAATCAAATGAATTCACAAAAAATTTACAAAATAGAAAACGCTTTAATGAGAGATGAAGACGTTTTAAATTTTAAGTAGTAATGTAATCGCTTTACTTAAATAAGAAGCGCTTAATTGACGAAAGTTTTAAAGGAGGAATGATAAAGTGTTAAAAAGTATTCCGAGTGAACTTTCACCACAATTACTAAAAGTTTTAATGGAAATGGGACATGGGGATGAAATTGTCATTGCAGACGGTAATTTTCCAAGTGCATCACATGCAAATCATTTAGTACGTTGTGATGGATTGGATATTCCAACATTGTTGAATGCTATATTGAAATTGTTACCTTTAGATACATATAGTGAAACATCTATAACATTAATGAATGTTGTACCTGGAGATAATTATGAACCGGTTATTTGGAAAACATATGAAGATATATTAGAAAATTCAAAAGAGGAAAATATCAAGATTGAATATGTAGATCGCTTTGAATTTTATGAACGAAGTAAAACATGTTATGCGATTGTAACGACGAGTGAACAATCACTCTATGCAAATATCATCTTAAAAAAAGGTGTAGTGAAGAAATGAAAGAGGGATTCAGATGAGTGAAACAATTTTAACAATGAAAAACATCTCTAAATCCTTTGGTCCTGTGCAAGCGTTGAAAGGAGTAAACCTTGCATTAAGAAAAGGGGAAGTACATGCACTCGTTGGTGAAAATGGTGCGGGAAAATCTACTTTGATGAAAATTTTATCCGGAATCCATCAAAAAGATGGAGGTTCCATTGTATATGATGGGGAAGAAATTGTATTTGAGAATACGAAACAATCTCAAGAAGCTGGAGTTGTCATTGTTCACCAAGAATTAAATATGGCAGAACATTTGACGGTTGCTCAAAATATATTTATTGGTCGAGAAAGTATGAAATTTGGAATTTTTACAGATGACCATGCAATCAATAAAAAAACAAAAGTGTTGTTTGAACGATTAAATACGAACATTCGTCCAAATGAAATTGTAGGAAACTTAACAGTTGGACGACAACAAATGGTTGAAATTGCAAAGGCAATATCGATGAATGCAAAAGTTATCATTTTTGATGAACCAACTGCAGCTTTAACAGAGGCTGAGACGGAAAATCTATTCAAAGTGATTAATGATCTCCGTGATCAAGGAATTGCAATTGTTTATATATCCCATCGAATGGATGAAATTGACGAAATTACAGATCGTATTACAGTATTACGGGATGGACAATATATTGATGAAGTAGTAACGGAAAATACAACGCGAGATCAAATTATTCAAATGATGGTTGGTCGGACTATTTTAGAAGAACCGAAACAACATTCTGCAGTAGAAGAAGATGCAGAAGTTGTACTCTCTGTAAAAGGATTATGTCGCGGAATAGAAGTACAAGATGTTTCATTCGAATTGAAAAAAGGTGAAATACTCGGTTTTTCGGGATTAATGGGAGCTGGACGTACCGAAGTTGCAAGACTCATTTTTGGTGCAGATAAAATTGATTCTGGCGAGATTGAAATTCATGGTAAAAAAGTTGACTTAAAATCACCGGAGGATGCTGTTCGAAATGGAATTGGTTATTTATCGGAAGACAGAAAGAAATTTGGAATTCTTGTGGAACAGACTGTAGCAGATAATACTGTTTTACCGACTTTAGAAAATTACAAAAAAGGATCATTAATCGATGATAGAAAAATCGACAAAGTGGCAAATGAGTATATTAAAAAGCTCGGCATTAGAACACCACATGCTCAACAATTTGTGAAAAATCTATCAGGTGGGAATCAACAAAAAGTTGTTATTGCGAAATGGTTAGAACGAAATTGTGATATTTTAATTTTTGATGAACCGACACGAGGAATTGATGTAGGTGCTAAAAGTGAAATATACAATTTAATGAATGAATTAGTTGCGGAAGGAAAGTCAATCATTATGATTTCTTCTGAATTACCAGAGGTATTAAGAATGAGTGATCGCATAATTGTCATGTGTGAAGGTAAAAAAACCGCAGAATTGCCTATTGAAGAGGCAACACAGGAATCAATTATTCATTATGCAACATTAAGAAGCGGGGGAACTCGAAATGAATCAAGGCAGTGAGAATAAAGGATTATTAGGTTACGTAGGTGCAATTACAAAAAACCAAAAGTTTATTGCAATATTAGCATTAGTTGTTATTTATTTTTTCTTCTATTTTTCTAGTAACTCATTTAGGAGTTTAAATACGTTAGTAAGTATTTTTGATGCATCTTATTATATTGGATTTTTAGCTATTGGGGTTACATTCGTTATCATAACTGGAGGAATTGATTTATCGATCGGTACAGTAATGATGTGTTCGGCAATTATTGGAGGAGTATTATATACGGAAGTCGGTTTACCAATGTGGCTCGTATTAATTTCAATTGTTGCAGTTGGAGCATTATTCGGTTTAGTGAACGGGATAATGGTAGCGAAATTTAAACTACCACCATTTATCGCAACATTAGGTACGATGATGGTGGCCAGAGGATTAGGGTCCATTGTTTCTAACGTACAAAGTGTTACGTTTCCACTTAGAGGGGCTGAAGATGGGTTTTATAAAAACTTATTTCGTCTCAGTAATAACTTCCCAGTTGGAATATTTCTGCTTATTGGGATAGCAATCATTGCAGCTATCGTTTTAAATAAAACTAAGATAGGACGATATATTTATGCAATTGGTAGTAACCGGGAAGCGACAAGGTTATCAGGAGTAAATATTGTTCGTTGGGAGACAGTTGCATATGTCATTAGTGGTATTTGTGCAGGTATAGGTGGAATTGCGTATGCTGCTACATACACTACAATTTTACCAGGGGAAGGAGCTGGATTTGAACTTGATGCTATCGCTGGGGTAGTAATTGGCGGAACATCATTAAGTGGTGGTATTGGTTCAATCTTGGGAACTGTTATTGGTGTATTCATTATGAGTGTATTAAAAGTAGGGTTACCTTATATTGACTTACAACCACACTATCAATTATTTATTACTGGTATTGTTGTTTTAATTGCAGTGTACTTTGATGTTAGAAGTAGAAATAAAGAATTATAAAATAAAAGTAAAGGGTGAATGATAATGAGAAAGAGTCTAAAGCAAAAATTATTCATGTTCATGAGTTTAGCGTTTATTGTTAGTATTTTGGTTGCTTGTGGTAATTCAAATGATGCAAGCGGAAATAATAATGGAAATGGCGGAGGAAACGGTGATGTAACGATTGAAATAGTTGCTAAAGGTTTCCAACATGATTTCTGGAGAGCAGTTAAATTAGGAGCAGAAGAGGCAGCAGAGGATTTAGGAGCAAAAATTAACTTCGTAGGACCGAAAGACGAACAAGCAATTGCTGAACAAGTTGAAATGTTAAATAACGCAATAAATAAAAACCCATCAGCTGTTGCATTGGCGGCATTAGATACAGAAGCTTCACTTGATGCAATTAGCCAAGCGACAAATGCTGAAATCCCTATTATTGGTTTTGACTCTGGAGTGCCCGATGCACCAGAGGGTGCTATTGCAGCAAATGCAGCAACAGATAACTATGAAGCTGGTGCACTAGCAGCAGAAAACATGTATCCGGGTATTGAAGATAAATTAACTGGAGAAGACATTGTTCGTATTGGTGTGGTTGCACAAGAAGTAAATTCATTATCAATCACAGAACGAACAGTAGGCTTTATTGATAAGTTAGTTGAACTAATCGAAGATAATGATGCAATTGGTGATGGTAATGTAGCAGTTGCAGGTCATGATAAATTAAAGAACGATGTAAAGGCAGATGATGCAAAAGTTATTATTGAAACACGTGTACCAGCTACAATTAATGATGCTGCTGGACAAACAGAAGCACAAACTTTATTAGAAAAAGATGATTTAATCGCAATTTATGGTTCAAACGAATTCGCAGCAAAATCAATTATTAACGCAGATGATGCATTATCTGGAAATGTAATTGGTAAGGATGGAGTTATTGCAGTAGGATTTGACTCTGGAGCAATGCAAATTGATGCTATTAAAAATGAGCGATTCTACGGTTCAGTTACACAGGACCCAGTTCAAATTGGTTATCAAACAGTTGAATTAGCTATAAAAGCTGCAAACGGTGAAGAAGTCGAAGATGTTGATACTGGTGCTGTCTGGTACAATGCTGAAAACATTGAAGATGAAGATGTCCAACCATTATTATACGAATAAAATGAAAAAGGATTTCGGTGGAGCCGAAATCCTTTTTGTTTTCATAAAAATTAAAAATTTATTATATTTATATTGTTTTTGTATCGCTTCTTATTATAAATTAAGTTTTACCATTTAAATATAAACCGTATAATCCTCCGGGAGGACTCGTTTTAAAAACTGTCGAGTACGTTCT
>DXHX01000158.1 GCA_019113205.1 Candidatus Pseudogracilibacillus intestinigallinarum
TTCTTCTATTGTCGCTTCACTATCTAACACGGACATTGCTGGATCAATAAATGTCCCATCTTCATTTTCTAATATTAAATTCCATTTCGTCTCTTCTTCCCAACGTTGTCCCATCGTTCCATTTGGCACGATAATATCGTCTTTTATTTGATCGATAAGGAGTGGTTTCCAATCAGCATGCTCGGTCGAGTCACCAATATCACTTGCACGTAGGAAGCGTCCAGCTTTATATTTTCCGTCATGGTCATCCAACATGATTAAAAAAGGCATATCTGTATATTGTTTCGCATAATCGATAAACATTTTTTCTTCACGTTTTACATAAAATTCATCTAAAATAACATGTGTCATCGCTTGGGCTAATGCAGCATCTGTTCCTGGATTTGCCGGTAACCAATTGTCCGCGAACTTCACATTCTCCGCATGATCTGGAGCAACCGAAACGACCTTTGCACCTTTATAACGTACTTCTGTCATAAAATGTGCATCCGGCGTACGAGTTAGTGGAACATTGGATCCCCACATAATTAAATAACCAGTATTATACCAATCAGATGACTCAGGAACGTCGGTTTGCTCTCCCCAAATTTGTGGAGACGCAGGTGGTAAATCTGCATACCAATCATAGAAACTTAGCATTTCTCCGCCTAGCAAACTAATAAAACGAGAACCAGCAGCATAACTAATCATCGACATCGCTGGAATAGGGGTAAACCCTGCAATACGATCTGGACCATATTTACGAATCGTGTAAATTAATTGCGCACTAATTAGTTGCAATGCATCTTGCCAATCGACCCGTACATGTCCACCCTTCCCACGGACTTTTTTGTATGACATTGCTTTTTCTTCATCCTCTACAATACTTGCCCATGCATCAACGGGATTTTCATGTTCTTCCAATGCTGCTTGCCATAATCGCCATAGACGACCACGCATATAAGGATATTTCACACGAAGTGGACTATATTCATACCAAGAAAAGGAGGCTCCACGCGGACATCCTCTCGGTTCAAACTCTGGCATGTCAGGTCCACATGATGGATAATCTATTTGTTGGTTTTCCCATGTAATAATTCCATTTTTCACAAATACTTTCCAACTACATGAACCAGTACAGTTTACCCCATGTGTGGTTCGCACAACTTTGTCATGGGACCATCGTTCACGATACATATTCTCCCATTCTCTACTTTTTTCTTCTAAAATTGACCAACTACCTGAATACTTTTCTGTCGGCTGAAAAAATTTCAACCCAAATTTTCGCTTCATACGGACTCATCATCCTTTCTATCTTAAACGTTACATCATTAAGGAAAATCAATACTTATTCATTGTTATATTCTTATTATCATATATACGAAAATACTAGACCATTAGGGAAACACCTATATAAATAAGGTGTTTCCCTAAAATGTATGATGCACATATCCATTTACAAGAAGATATATCATAAAAGACCTATGTAACTTTATTGTTGTCCCACTACTTTTCTATCATCTTTTAAATTTTTCAAAATTTCTCTAGAATTCTACTTTTAATTTCGGTAGTATATAAAACATACGTTTTTTAAAGTCAAAATGTACATACAAGGAGGAATTCATATTGAAGCAATTATTAAAATGGGTGGTCATTAGTTTTGCCGTTATGATGCTTGTAAGTTGTAATATAACTAATGAAAATGAGAAGCCTAACGAGAAAAATAATATAGAAGCAGAAAATGCAGGAAATAATGAGGTTTTACAACAAGAAAACAGCATAATTGAACCAAAAAACCCTGACGCACCTCTCATTGATACGGATAAATCGATCAATCAACGTGAAGCTTTACTTAATTTATTTGAAGCTGCAAAGGACGAACCAATTATTAGTATTCTTGAACCTGGCGATGACTATATGAATATAAATATGTTTAATCGACCTCTAGAGGAAAAACAGCCAATTAGTGTAGAAACGTCGATTGATGTGACAGATGTCCTCGTACAACTGCTACAATCTTCCGTATTAACAGAATATGGAATCGATACATTTATGGAGGAAGATGAATCAGAAGCAACAAACATAGAGGAGTTTTCCGAAAATGGAAAAGAAGGAGTGTACTATCAAACAGATGACGGCGTATATGGTATGGCGTTTGAATTTGATGGGAGATTATATAATCCATTTATTTCTAATGTACAATCCACTGAAGATAAAGAAAAAATGCAAACATTGCTAAAGCTAATGACAAAATCAATGAATACAGAAAATGAAGGGGCATATAACCCGATTTACGATCACTTCACAATTGATTTAAATGAAGTTAAATTTCCATCATTTAATGAAGAACGTGTAGAAATGGAGTCTATCGGTGTACTAAATAATCCATCTGAAACCCCTTCTTCAAGGCATACAAATGAAGTAAGAGCTTTTTATAATATTGAACATTTAACATACGTTTTTCATATTAGAGCAGAACAATTAGAAATTTATGACGAAGATAGTAAGGAAACAGAATCTTTAAAAGCTGACAACGGTACAGAAGTAATCAAACATATGAGTATCAACGATGATGGCGAAGTAAATGACACATCATATGAATGGAAAGATGGTTCCTATTACTATGTTATCAACACTTCTGATACAGAAGATTTGTTGTCGGACGACGAAATCTTAACGATAATCGATTCTACAATAAAAGATAAGAGAGAGTTCGACCATCTTAACTCCTTTCAAAATTTAGACAAAGACTTTTCATTATCAAAAGAAGAAAAAGAGTTAGCGGAAATTATAAAAGAATTCGCTTCATAATAAAACGAGTAACGAGCTTGGAACATAAGTTAAGGTAGAACCTTACAATACGAATAATTCATGTTACATAACTAAAAAAGAAATGTACTGTTATTTTTTAGCGAGGAGTTGCTATGTCTCTTATAGTCTATAACTTATTGAGACTTAGCAAAGCTTTTTCTCCCGCAGAAATTTTTGTACATTTCTTTTTTTGAATGATCATTCGTATTTCATGGTAACTTCGTTGATCCAAACCCGATTATTTATCCACCAATATAACTCATATTTATCTTCTTTCGCTTTTTCGCAGTTTCTTCTGTTCGTTCATCAGAATAACGATCTGTTCGATTTTCCCAAACCGTCGTTAATGCTTCTAATAACTGTTCGTCTGAATATCCTTTCCGAACGAGTTCTTTTATATCAAATCCACTTGAAGCAAATAAACATGTATATATTTTCCCTTCCGAAGAAAGCCGCGCTCGCGTACAAGATGAACAAAATGATTCAGAAACAGAAGTAATAAAACCGACCTCGGCTCCATTATCTTTATATCGATATCGTTTCGCCACTTCCCCGAAATAGCTCGCTTCTACTGGCTCTAAATCGAAATTTTCGTTAAGCATATCATATATCTCTTTTTTAGAAACGACACGTTCAAAACTCCATGCATTATCATTTCCAACATCCATAAATTCAATATATCGTAAAGTAATTCCTCGTTCTTTAAAATACGTTGCCATCGGGATTATTTCTCGTTCATTGACCCCTTTTTGAACGACCATATTTACTTTAATTTCAAAACCAATTTCTTTGGCAAGATCAATATTTTTTAATACGATATCTGGAGTCGTTCCGCGACCATTCATTTTGCCAAAAACCTCTTTTGACAGAGCATCTAAACTAATATTTAGACGACGTAATCCTGCATCAAATAAAGGCTGGGCATATTTTCCAAGCATTACTGCGTTCGTCGTTAATCCGATATCATGAATTCCTTCAATCGCGTATAATTTTTCGATTAAGTTTGGTAAGTCTTGTCTAAGTAAAGGTTCTCCACCAGTTAATCGTAATTTTTCTACACCTAGCGATGCAAATAATTCACTTAAACGGACAATTTCCTCGAATGTTAATAATTCCTCTTTTGGTAGGAATACATAATCATCCCCAAATATTTCCTTCGGCATACAATATGTGCATCGAAAATTACATCGGTCTGTCACCGAAATACGTAAATCACGAATGGGCCGACCAAATTTGTCTACAATCGGTTCCATGCTTCCAACCTCCTCTCTTCTTCCTTCGTATTAATATTGGAAAATATATGTGCTTCATCAGTTAATGATTTTCCCTCTACCATATGTACATATGGTTCTTTTAATACCGCCTTTATTTTATATTGCTTTTGTATGAGTGCTTCATAAATCAGTTGTTTCATTGATTTATCCCAAATAGAAACGAGTGCTTGAATATAATGTTCTGTTTTTACTACTGTAACACCTTTTTTATGTTTTTCAATAAGTTTTTTAATGACATCTTTCTCCATTAACGGCATATCACAAGGTAACACTACATATTGAGTACCTTCCACTGTTTCCATCGCACTATAAATACCAGCAAGTGGTCCACAACCAACAAAAGGCTCTACATCAGTTATAGTGACGATATTTTTTGGAAACAGGGCTTGTAAATCTTCTCGCGTTACTACGATAACCTCATCACAAAGATCATGTAAAATATTATATGACCATATATAAAATTTTTTATTTTTCCACGTTGCAAAAGCTTTCGGTTCCCCGTAACGACTAGATAACCCCCCAGCTAACAATATACCGATAACTCGTTCTTGTGCCATAGTCATATCCCTCAAATCAAAAAGCTTCTCTTAACCAACTACGTAACCAACTATTTAAGCGATCTTCAAATGTACGGGAAGCAATCGTTTCATAATGATCTGTTTCTACATCACCTACAACGAGCACAATTCCATCAAGTTGTTGTAATGTCTCCCATTCTTCTTCTGTTGCAAGCACTACTTTCTTTCCTTGTTCTTCTTTAAATCCTTCTACTAAAATAATATCCGGTTCATCTCGTCTTGCAAGTGCGATTAATTCCTTGTAAGAAGATTCTTTTTGCATAATTTGCTGTGTATAACCGCCCCCACTGACAAGTGACATATCAGCACCATGTGCAATATATTGCATGGAATCTTTCGCTTCATCTGGCATCGCAAGTTTTGCTCCATGGCCATGATGTTTAATTGCCGCTACTTTATAACCTGATTCCTTTAAATATGATATCCAATTTTTCATTAATGTTGTTTTTCCACTATTTTTATATCCGACTACATGTAATATCTTTACAGTATCCATTGTGCAACACCCTGTTCTTGTCCTAATAATAATACATCAATCTCTGCCCCTTTTACATAGCCTTCAGAACCACTAGGTAAAACGATGATGCAGTTTCCTCTAGCTATCGATGAAACGGCATTTGATTTATTAAAACCTGCAGGGGAAGCAACGATCTTTCCATTTTGAATATCCCAAGATGCGCGAATAAATCGTGTGAACGGATTCGCCTTTGTAAAATCTTCACCTAAGGATGCTTTCATCGTCGGTAAAAACAATTTTGTAGCACCCATCATTTTTAATAAAGCTGGACGAGCATACAATTCAAAGCCAGTAAAACATGCGGATGGATTTCCTGAAAGCCCAAATAATAATTTATCTCCTACTACAGCGACCGTTGTCACACTTCCTGGTCGCATCATAATTTTATCGAATAACACTGTCGCACCTAAACGTTCATAAATTTGCGGTAAATAATCATAATCACCTACCGACACCCCACCAGTCGTCATTACGACATCGGAATTTTCTAATGCTTCTTCTACGATTTTCGTACACGCATCTAAATTATCTTCCGACATCCCGTAAGAAGTAGCTTGAATACCCATCCGTTTGAGTTGTGCTTCTAGCATTGGCCCATTTGAATTTCGAATTTTCCCGTCTTGTAACGGTTCATCTACGTTTAATAACTCGGTACCTGTTGATAAAATACTGACACGAGGTTTTTTCCCGACTTCAACATTTGCATAGCCAAATGTTGCTAGTAATGCGCTCGTACCAGGATGAATGATATCTCCTGCCTCTATGAGCATTTCGCCTTCTTTAGCATCTTCCCCTGTAAAAGAAATGTTTTCATGATGCTTAATTGGTGTGTTAATTGTAAAACCATCTTCTGTCGTTTCTGTATGCTCTAACATAATAATCGCGTCGGCACCTTCAGGCAATTTTGCCCCCGTCATAATTCGGTACGCTTCAAAAGGTTGAAGTCGTTTTCTTCCGACATAACCTGCACCAATGTCGCCGATTTTTTTAAAAGCAATCTTATTCGTTTTCGTTGCATGTACGGTATCTTCTGAACGAACGGCATACCCGTCATATGCAGAGCGGTCAAATGGAGGGACTGGGTGACTCGCAACTATCGGTGCGCGCAATACCCTCCCATATGCATCCTCAAGTTTGACAGTTTCGCTATGTAATTGTGTTGTATGTGCTAATACCTTTTCAATTGCTTCATGTACTGGAATTGCTGTTCGAATCATCTTAGTTTATTCCCCTTTCTTTTTGCTCGGAAAAAATGTATATGACCATGCGATAATCGTATCGATTACATAAATAACGAGCCATAAACGAACAATGTTCATAACCATTTCATGTTTATATGGTGCATGATGAATCGTCTCTTCTTCAAACCAAGACCAATCTTGAATATACGATAAAAACTCTGTCGCTTTATCTCCATATAATTGCCAAAAAATAATGTTAGCAATTATAAATGCGATGGTATGTCCGTACCACCATAAACGATAACGACGCGCTATATATTTAGGGTTTTGTTGTTTTTCCATTACTGCTCTATCTTTTTCTGTAAGCAAATCTACTTTCCGCCATTTTCCTACTGTTTGCTTGATATAACGGTCAAGTTTTTTAAAGTCACTGATTCCAAACGTACAAGCATATATAATAAAAATGAATACAACGATCTGAAATGTATCGATTTCCCCTGTTTGTCGATAATTTATGAAGGCAAGAATTCCTTCAAATATAATAAATAACAAAAATAATAGGAGAAAAATTTGCCCTATTTTTACTCGATCAAACGCATAACGTAACAATAAAAATAGAAACAAAAAAATCCAAGAGGCTATTTCTAGGAAAATAAAAACTTCCCATTGATAGGTTTGGAACCATTCCACAATAAAACCTCGCTTTGCTTTTTATTTTATTGTACCAAACTGAAGTTAGAAATTCGAGATAGCGGTAACAATATTTTTTACTAGTAGTACATATCTAACCCTTTACAAATAGCCTTTTATTCAATTCCTCCTTTTAAACACTACTATTTTAAACATGTATCATATTTTTGACATATACGTGAACATCCTATATTTCCTTTTTTTTCGATATAAAAAAGGATTCCAGTATTAAATTGAACTGAAATCCCTTCTTATTTATGCTAGATTTTTCTAACACGATATTACTTTTTATTCATCTTTTTTCGTACCTTCAGTAAATGCATATAATCCTACAGATAAAACGAAGACATACCCAATTACAATCCAGTAAATTAAGTTTGTTTCTTGTGTTTCTGCTGGTTCAGCATCTTCGTTTTCAGCATTATTTTCATTTGTTTCTGCCTCATTATTCGATTCTGCTTCGTCATTTGTTTCTTCATTTGCTTCTGTGTTTTCAGCTTGTTCGTTTACTGCTTCATTATTTTCGACATTTTCTTCATTTGCAAATACAGCTGTTGTAGGTACAATGAAACTCACTATTAAAGCAAGCATTGCACCGAATGTTACTAACCTTTTAAACATGAAAGCACCATCCTCTATGTATTATGATTACAACAAAATTATACCATATATTACGAATTTTATGAAAAGTAATATCTATTCTAGTCCTTCTTGTAATTCCTTCATCGCCTTGTTTAAATCTTCCATTAAATAATCTAACGCCTCTTTTTTAGGCACATCTTTTCTTAAATGAATCGGTTCTCCAAAGGCAATTTTGGCACGTTTAAAGCGAAATAACTCTTTAAAGTTATTCGGCCCTACATATGCTGCTGGAATAATTGGTGACTTTGCGTAACTTGCAATCGTCACTGCCCCACGCTTTAATGGTACATCTTCACTCGAGCGTGTTCCACTTGGAAATATACCGACAATTTTCCCGTCTTTAATTAAACGCATCGGCGTCTTAATGGAACTAGGCCCCGGGTTTTCTCGATCGACCGGAAAGGCATTTAAATGTTCCATTAACCACTTTAACCCCTTTGACTCGAACAACTCTTTCTTCGCCATATAATTTATTTTCAGTGGTAGTATCGAAATCCCTAACCATAAAATATCTATCCATCCTGTATGTGTGCACGCAATAACGTAACCATCATTTTTAGGCAATTTCTCTCTTCCGAATACTTTAATTGGGCCACCAAAAATCGTTAAAAATACTTTTAAAGCATATCCCGCAATATAATATACCATTGTTTTATCCCTCTTTTACATACTTCCTTTTATGTTATTCTCATAAGGAATTGGTTTCTTAATAAAAAGTGCTAAAACTAGTGCAACAGACGCCAAAATGGTTGATATGAAAAATGCATGGTTAATTCCTTCTAACATCGCTAAATGTTCTAAAGACGCATCTGGCATCACTTTACCGGATGCTATTTTATCCGCTAGTTCTAAGCTAGCACTTTTTGATTTTGTTGTCATAATCGTTAATAAAAATGCTGTACCGATAGCACCTGACACTTGTTGTAACGTATTATTAATTGCCGTACCGTGTGGATTTGCCTCCATCGGAATTTCATTTAACCCATTCGTCATAACAGGCATCATTACAAGAGACATCCCAAACATACGCACTGTATAAATCGTCATTAAATAAAAATAACTATCTTCCATCGTTAGCGAACTTAATAGAAATGTAGTCGTCACCATCACTGTTAAACCGATCAACGCTAAAATTCGTGCCCCAAATTTATCGAATAAACGACCAGTAATCGGAGACATTAACCCCATAATGATTGCACCCGGCAACATCAGTATACCAGAATGAAACGGGGAAATCCCTCTAACTTCTTGCACATATAGAGGAGTTAAAATCATCCCTGAAAACATGGAAGCTGAGACAACGACTGAAATAACAGAAGATAAGGCAAACATTGGAAACCGATAAATACGAAAGTCTAACATTGGCTCACGTAGCGTAAACTGTCTACGAACAAATAAAAATAACGTAATCGTACCTACTGTAATCGGTACATAAACGAGATAATGATTCCATCCTAAATCTCCGACAGAACTAAATCCATACAATAATCCACCAAAAGCAATACTAGATAAAACGAGTGATAAAACGTCTAACGTCATATCTTTAATTGGTGTTAAGTTTTTTAAGCGGAATGACGCATAAATAAGTGCGATCATTCCAAACGGTAAAATGAGTGCGAATAAAATTCTCCAAGAATAATGCTCGACAATCCAACCAGATAAAGTTGGACCAATTGCTGGTGCGACAAACATTACAAGTCCGAAAAACCCCATCGCCGTTCCTCGCTTTTCAATTGGAAATACAATCAAAATAATATTCATTAAAAGTGGCATCATCATTCCGGAACCACTTGCTTGTAACATTCTCCCGAGCACTAAAATAGAAAAGTTTGGAGAAATCATCGCAATAAATGTTCCTAAAGTAAATAATGACATTGCAGTTAGAAATATTTTTCGATTTGAAAATCTTTGAGTTAAAAAGGCACTTGCTGGAATTAAAATTCCGTTAACAAGCATATAACTCGTCGTTACCCATTGCACCTTTGCAGGTGATACATCGAATTCCACCATAATCGTCGGAAGGGCGATGTTTAATAAAGTATTGTTTAATAATGCCGCAAAAGCACCGATAAACAAAATTGAGATCATTCCATACGGAGGATTCGCATGTATTTTTTTAATATCTAACTCCATTTACGTCCACCTCAATTTCACACAATTTGCCAATAAAAAAAGTTAAGACATAAGTAAAGGATATAAATGTCCAAAGACATTTTCCCGACTTATGCCCCACTTTTATTAAAATCCTAATGCTTTAATTTTATCAACAATTTGTTGTACGTATGTTTCACATGCATCTTCTGTTTCAGCTTCTACCATTACTCGAATTAAAGGTTCTGTTCCTGAAGGACGAACGAGCACCCTACCATCTGAACCTAAAGCTTGTTCGACTGCATCGATTTCAGCATAAACCTCATCACTATTTAATACAACATTTTTATCTGTTACTTCTACATTTTCTAATAATTGTGGGAAAATAGGCATTTCTGCTGCTAATTCAGACAGAGGTTTTCCAGTTTCTTTCATAATATTAACTAGCTGAATAGCCGTCAACATTCCGTCACCCGTTGTACTATGGTCTAAGAAAATAACGTGACCAGATTGTTCTCCACCGAAGTTATGTCCTTCTTCAACCATTTTCTCCATAACATAACGGTCTCCAACGTTAGATGTCACAACTTGAACACCTAGTTTTTCTAATGAGCGATGTAGCCCTAAGTTACTCATTACCGTTGCTACAACCGTTTCATTTTTCAATGCGCCTTTTTCATGTAAATGTTTCGCACAAATATACATTACTTGATCTCCATTTACAACTTCCCCATTTTCATCAACCGCAATTAAGCGATCTCCGTCTCCATCAAATGCTAGTCCAATGTCTAACTCTTTTTCTTTTACTAACGCTTGTAAATTTTCTGTCGCATTCGAACCATATCCATCATTGATATTTGTGCCGTTTGGTGAATTTCCAATTGTAAATAGCTCAGCATCTAAGTCAGCAAATAAATGTGCTGCAAGACTTGATGTTGCACCATTTGCACAATCTAAACCGACATACATGTCCGTGAATTCATGGTCTACTGTCTCTTGTAAATATGACAGATATTTTTGTGACCCTTCGAAATAGTTGCTCACTGTTCCAATACCATCACCAGTTGGACGTGGCAATGTATCTTCTTCATCCATTAATGCTTCTATTTCCGCTTCTTGTTCATCTGATAATTTATATCCACTTGGTCCAAAGATTTTAATCCCATTATCTCCAAATGGATTATGTGATGCAGAAATCATAATCCCCATTTCGGCATTCGTTACTTTTGTTAAATAAGCAACTCCTGGTGTCGAAATAACGCCTAATCTCATTACTTCTGCTCCAATGGATAAAAGCCCTGCCACAAGTGCTCCTTCTAGCATCGGACCAGAAACTCGAGTGTCTAAACCAATTAATACTTTTGGTTTCCCATCTTCTTTTTTAAATAGATGTCCACTTATTCTTCCTAATTTATAGGCTATTTCCGGTGTTAATGTTTCGTTTGCTACACCTCTTACACCATCTGTTCCAAAATATTTACCCAACTTTACCTCTCCTTTAATTCAATCATGCATATTCGCACTATTCATTCACTTCAACTGTAACTTTTTTCGGTTCAGCATCAAATTTAAAATCTTTCGGTCCTTCAATCGAAATATTTACTCTAGATTCTTTATCACTGTCAGTATTTGTAACATCAATCGATGCGATAATTTCTGATTCTTCCAATTCTTCCATAAGGGTATCCAATCCAATAGCTGTAACACTAATTGTGCCATCTTCTGGATGTTTAAATACTACTTTCTGATCCCCTTCTCCTTTAATTTCGATTGGAATTTCCTTAAATACCTTAGATTCCTTTAAAGTAATGTCTACTTTTATTTTTTCATCATTCACCGCAATACCTTCAGGTAGATTCAGGGGGACTTCTATAGCTCCAGAGCTCTCAATTTCACTTAAATCTATTTCCTCTGTCGAAATTTCCTTCACTTCATCTAACACGTCACGGCGACCGAAAATTTCAATTTCCTCTACTGCTTCCATTTTATCTATTTCAAACTTGTCCGGTAGTTTTCCTTTCGTTTTTACATCAAGTGGAACTTTTGTGCTTGGACGATCGACATCCATTGATACTGTTACACTTGATGGTTCTACCCGAACATTTAAATCATTCCCTTGTGCGTCATATACAATGATCGGTAACTCCTTATTACGTATGGACTCCCTTAAATCTGTCACATCCACAAACACCTTCACCATGGCGATTTGATCAATAACTTCTTGTGAGCTAACAATCGTCACAGTTTCCGGATCGACTGATGGTTCACCTAGTTCGTATCCAACAGGTAATTTGTCCAAGTTCGTAATATCAACATCAACTGAAAACTCTTGCATTGCCCGCTTTTCAATTTGAACATCGATTGTTTTCGGTTCAATATAGGCATTTACTTCTTTCGGTATATTATCGTATTCGACCTCAACCGTATGAGACCCTTCTTCTAATTCACGTAAATCAACAAAAACTGTAAATGATTGCTGTCGAACAATCGGAGTTAACACACTCGTCTTACCTTCTAGTGAAACTTTTACATGTTCAGGCACACCACTTACAACATAATTTTCGGCGTCAATTTTGATTTCTAAAGGCACTTCATCAATCACTTCTGTTTCTTTAGAACTTGTTGTTTCAATTCGTGACTCATTTTGACCCGGGTTTGTTTCCACTGTTACGAATAAATACAATGTTATTGCTAATACGAGGGAAATAACCCTTATAAACCATTTACTTTGAAATAATTTATCCATTCTTTTTCGCCCTCCAATTAAATGCCTTTGATTCAGGGCTCTTCAATGTTTGTGTTAAGTTTCGTTCTAAAATGGAACGTAAACGATCTTCGTCAATATCTCGGTATAATTCCCCATACTGTGTGCAAGAGATCGCACCAGTTTCTTCGGATACGATGATCGTTAATGCGTCTGTTACTTCACTAATTCCTAAGGCAGCTCTATGACGTGTCCCCAGGTCTCTAGAAATTGTCGCACTTTCAGAAAGTGGTAAGTAACATGCTGCAGCTACAATTTCATTATCTTTAATAATAACCGCACCATCATGCAATGGTGTGTTTGGTGTAAATATATTCGTTAATAATTGATTCGTTAAATTACCATTAATCGGGATTCCAGTTTCAGCATACTCTCCCGTCCCTGTTTCTAATTCAATCGTTATTAATGCTCCAATGCGTCGCTTCGCCATATACAAACAAGAAGCAACAATCGCATTAATCGTTTGTTCCATTACTTCTTCTTCTGAACGTGTACTTCTTGAAAAAATACTTCCACGCCCTAACTGTTCTAACGCTCTACGTAATTCTGGTTGGAATAAAATAATGATGACGAGGAAACCCCATAAAATAGCTTGGTTCGTTATCCATTGAATCGTTTGTAAATTAAATAAAATACTTAATGCCCAAATGAAGATAACAACGACAATTCCTTTTAATAATTGGATTGCCTTCGTTCCTCTAATAATCATAATTAATTTATATAAAACATACCAGACGATAGCGATATCTACGCCAATTCTTAAAATATTGATGAGATCGAGTCCATCCGCTAGCACGTCGACACTTCCTTTTTATAGCCAAATAATATATCGTATATTATACCATAATCTATGCATCATGTATGTAATCATGGTTGAAAACATTTCCTTTACAATAAAAAAGTTAAGTACGCTATAAAACGGCTTAACTTTTTTCGTTATATATGTGGATTGATTTTTGTAGGTTCTTGTAAGTTGGCTGTTGATTTTTGTAGGTTCGGCGTGAGTTCTTGCAGGTTCATTCTATATTCTTGCAACTTCGACATGCATTCTTGCAACTTTGACCTGTATTCTTGCAACTCCACCGCGCATTCTTGCAACTTCGACCGGTATTCTTGCAACTCCACCGCGCATTCTTGCAACTTCGACCGGTATTCTTGCAACTCCACCGCGCATTCTTGCAACTTCGACCGG
>DXHX01000159.1 GCA_019113205.1 Candidatus Pseudogracilibacillus intestinigallinarum
ATATTTTCATAATTTTAAAAAGAGAATCATTTTACACTTTGAATGGAGATCAATCATACAAAGTAAAAAATCCTCCTCCCCTGCAGTTTAAGCTACAAAGGAAGAGGAAACTAGCATGTAAACAGCCAGATGAAACGTAGGAAATGTACGTAGACTTCTGCGTGAAAAAAGGCCTAGATAAGACAAGGGAAGGCAAAGCCTGAACTTGGCTTAGCAGCCGCACGCGGAAAGCGGAGTACATTTCCGAAGTGACATATTCACGCTATTCTTATTGACTCCACACAATTAAATATTAGTTTACTTTAAGAGGATCACCAACATTGTTTGCCAAAGAGCCATCTTATCGTCATAAACATGACCAATTTTTTATAATTAGAATCTAGTTAAGTTCCAGCTCCGTTTTTGTAGAACATACATTTATTATATGCGAATGTCTCGTGTATGAATAACGAAGAAATTATTCGTATAAGTTTCCAATTGATAAGTATTTCGTCTCTAAATATGGTTCGATCCCTTCGATTCCGCCTTCACGACCAAGTCCACTTTCTTTCATTCCACCGAAAGGAACATGTGCAGCAGATGGTGCTCCATCATTCCAACCAATAATTCCGTAATCAAGATGATTGAATAAATAGTTCCCAATTCGATAATTATCTGTGAAGAAGTAAGCAGCTAGACCGTATGGTGTATTATTGGCAATCTCAATTGCTTCATCTAATTCTTTATACGTTGTAATTGGGGCAACTGGACCGAATGTTTCTTCATGCATAATATCCATTTCTTCTGTTACATCAGTCAAAATCGTCGGATGGATAAAGTAATATTCTTTATCATGGTCTACATCATACTGTGCACCCGCTAATATAGTAGCACCTTTATTTACCGCGTCTGCAATTTGATCGGTAATTTTTTCATAACTCCCTTTATTAATAACTGGACCAACGTCTGTCTTTTGATCTAGTCCATTTCCGACAACAAGTTTTTTTGTACGTTCTGCTAATTTTTTAGAAAACTCTTCTACGATGGATTCGTGTACGATGACTCTATTTGCGCAAACACAAGTTTGTCCTGCATTTCTAAATTTTGTAATAATTGTTTGTTCGACAGCTAAGTCAATGTTTGCGTCTTCTGCCACAATGACAGGAGCATGTCCACCTAATTCCATCGTGACACTTTTTACGGTTGCAGCACTATCTTTAATGAGTTGCTTTCCTACAGGCGTAGAACCTGTAAAAGTAATTTTCTTAATGTATGGGCTTTCAGTAAAGAGACTTCCAATAACGCGACCACGGCCACTTACACATTGAATCACATCTTCGGGAATCCCTGCTTCATGTGCAAGTTCGACTAAGCGAATCGTCGTTAAAGGTGTTTCTTCTGCTGGTTTCACGATGAACGTACAACCTGCAGCTAATGCTGGTGCGGCTTTTCTAGTCATCATTGCAGCTGGAAAGTTCCATGGTGTAATTGCACCGACTAACCCGATAGGATGTTGTTGGACGATTAATTCTTTCCCATTTGCATGGGAAGGAATAGTGCGTCCATATAATCTTTTTGCCTCTTCTGCATACCAAACAATATAACTAGTTGCATAATCTACTTCCCCTAAAGATTCAGCAAGTGGTTTTCCGTTTTCTTTCGTCATTACTTCTGCGATAGAAGCTTTATGCTCCTGAATTAATGTCGACCATTTTGATAATAATTTTGATCTTTCATGTGCATTTGTTTTTTTCCATGTTTGAAATGCATCATTTCCAGTAGCGATCTTTTGTAAAATTACTTCTTCACTATCCCGTTCTATTGTTGCTAATGCTTCCCCAGTAGCAGGGTTTTTTACGATAAAACTATTCGACATCATAAGACTCCTCTCTTTGATTAAATGATATAAGATATCATATATCATTATACGCTATTTAATATAATAAATAAATAGAGGATAGTTATTTTTAATGAGTAAATGAAAGAAAGATACATAAAATATAGAAAATCGAAGGAAGAAGGGGATTAAAAATGGACAAATCAATTCAAAAAGCAAAGACAATCTTTATATTTCAATTAGATCAACATTAAGTCGATAAGGATTAGAGATTGTATTAGGTGTATATCAATATACGACACAGATTGTCGATATTCCGTTTGTTGGAGTAAAAGATGATTTTTTATGAATTGAAACTGGAATGACAGGAAATACATCTGCTATTTTTCAAGAAGGATAAAATACGTTACAATAAAGAAGAGAAAAATAACGACAATCGTGGTGATTGAAATGACAGAAAATAATGAAAATATGTACGATGAATGGAAACAGTTGTTTAGTTCTATTTTACTTAAGGTCGATCAAACAAAAATGCCGGCAAATACAAAATCGCTTATTAAAAAGGAAGTGACTAAATTGCAATCTTTTTTAATACATGCCCGTCCAGCACGTATCGTTATTGTTGGTAGGCGTGGAGCAGGCAAGTCGAGTTTAATTAATGCGATTTTTGGCGAAATGAAAGCGAGTATCGGCCATTATAAGGCACAAACAGGAACAGGGAAATGGTATAAGTATGAAAATGATTTAGGTGGGATCGATATATTAGATACGAGAGGACTTGGAGAAGGACATGATCCTACAGAGGCAACTAAATCAGCGACTCCAATTGAGGAAATAAAGGATGCCATTAAGGAAAAATGCCCGGATGTCATGTTGTTTTTATGTAAAGGAAAAGAAGTAGGGGCACGCATCGATGAAGATATCGATCAATTAAAAGAATTAAAAGAGATGATTGAAGACGTACATCAATACGATATACCAATTGCGGGTATCGTTACACAAGTGGACGAACTTGCACCAGTGTCAAATAGTGAACCACCGTTTGATCATCCAGTGAAACGAGAAAATATCGATGCAACTGTGCAATTACTAGAGGAGAAATTGATCCAACGATTAGAAAAGCCGACGACTGTCATACCAGTTTGTGCATATATGGAATTTGAAGATGATAAGCTAGTGTATGATCGTAGGTACAATATAGACGAATTATTATATTATTTATTAAAGGAATTACCTGAAGAGGCACAGGTTATTTTAGCTAAACTATCACGAGTCACAGCAGTACAAAAAAAATTGGCAAGAAAAATAGGGAAAAGCACCGCCTCTGTCACAGGTTTAGTTGGCGCCACTCCCATTCCAATTGCCGATATGCCTGTTATTACGGGAATGCAATTATCGATGATTAGTACGATAGCACTTATTAGTGGGGAGAAGTTTAATCGAAAAACAATAATGAAATTTTTAAGTGCGATGGGCATAAATGTTGGAGTTGGATTTACATTAAGAAATATATCAAGACAACTTGCTAAATTTATACCCGGAGCAGGGAATATTATATCTGGAGTGGTAGCGAGTGCTGGGACTTATGCGTTATGTGAGGCGGCAATTGCTTATTTTATTGATCGGAAATCAAAAGAAGAAGCGAAAGCAATTTTTACCGAAAAGATGGAACAAGGGGAAAAGTAATCATGTATAGAGAAAGAATCAGACAATTAATGCAACATGAAAATATAACGACTGAAGCAACTTATATTTTATTAATGGATCCGCTAAATATATATTATGTGACAAACTTGTATGCGGAACCACATGAACGATTTCTTGGATTATTAATCGATATGAAAGAGAAACGGACGACGTTATTTTTACCAACATTAGATTTGAAAAAAGCGCAAAAATAAGCAGAAAACGTAGATGAATTCATACCTATAGGTGATACGGAAAATGGTTATGCTAAATTAGCCGCATATATGAAAGAGAAATCGGCTATTTGTTTCATTGAAAAAAATTATATGACCGTAGCACAGTATGAAGCGTTACAGAAGGAGACAGGAATAAATAATTTTAAATCAGTTGAACGGGCTATCATCGATATGCGTTTACGTAAATCAACGATAGAAATAGAAAAAGTAAAAAAGGCAATTTCTATTACGGAAAATGCTTTAGATGAAATTATTCCATTTATAAAAATCGGGATGACCGAAAATGAGATTAAAACGAAGTTAGAAACGACATTGCAAGATTTAGGAGCAGAAAAGGTCGCTTTTGATACGATGGTACTTACTGGTGAAAATAGTGGGTTGCCACATGGAGAGCCAGGTGATCGACAAATCCAATATGGTGACTTTTTATTATTTGATTTTGGAGTATTTGTTGATCATTATTGTTCAGATATAACGAGAACATTTGCGATTGGGAAAATATCAGATGAGCAAAGACAGATATATGATGCGGTACTGAAAGCAAATGAAAAAGCTATTGAAGCAGTAAGATTAGGGGATCCGATTAAAAACATTGATCATGCAGCAAGAACGGTAATAGAAGATGCTTCTTATGGTGCTTATTTTACCCACCGCACTGGTCATGGGCTAGGTTTGGAAGTGCATGAAGCACCTTCAATTCATGGTGAGAACAAAGAAAAGATATTAGGAGGATTATTGTTTACGATAGAGCCAGGTATTTATAAAGAAGGAGTAGGTGGGGTTAGAATTGAAGATGATGTGTACGTACACCCCAATGGAGAAGTGGAAGTATTAACATCCTTTCCAAAACAACTGACAATTATCGATGCAAAGTAGGAGGATAAACATGATTCAATTTGATGATTTTTTAAAAGTAGATATGAGAGTGGGAACGATCATTGAAGCAACACCATTTCCTGAAGCAAGGAAGCCAGCTATTAAAGTGAAAATTGATTTTGGAGAAATTGGCATAAAACAATCGTCCGCACAAATTACGAAACGTTATGAGCCAGATCAACTTGTTGGAAGGCAAGTAGTAGCAGTGGTGAATTTCCCACCAATGCGTATCGCTGGATTTAAATCAGAAGTTCTAGTGCTAGGTGGTGTCCCCACAGAAGAAGATGTTGTATTGCTGCGACCTGATGAGGAAGTTCCAAATGGGACGAAGATAGGATAATATGTTTGGAAGAATAATACAAAGAAAATTAGTCTTCATTGTATTACTAAATATCCAAGAACTATCTTTTAGAAATTTCAGATAACATATGTTACGATAGAAAATATAAGGAGGAGAGCATATGGCAAATATTGTACAAGGAACGAATAAATTTTATATTGGTGAAGATGAAGCAAATCCACTTGCAGAAATTACATTTCAACCGAAAAGTGATGGGGTTATTACTGTAGACCATACTTATGTGTCAGATGAATTGAGAGGGCAGGGTATTGCAGGAAAACTAGTAGAAGTTATTACATCGTATGCTCGAGAACAAAATCTTAAAATCGAACCTGTTTGCTCGTATGTACAAAGTAAAATGGAAAAAACAGAAGCCTATCATGATTTAATTGCAAAATAATAAAAAAAGAGATAGCGACAAAACGAATCTATCATTATGGAAAACGGTCACGTTTATTATCATCAGATAAATGTGACCGTTTTCATTTTGCTTTTTAACAAAATAGGCAGAAAGATATTCGGTTCTAGCGATACGCTTATTCAATATTTCTATTAGCAGTGTCATGTTTAAGCAGAAAGAGCATTTTTGGTATAACATTTCGTGACGGAAATATTGCATTCGTTATCGTATATTTAATTTTTAACAAAGTTGTGAAGTGAAGCTGAATATAAGCTATTTTATATATGCTACGTTATACTAAAGAAAGAATATATATGGTGGAGGAAAGATTATTGGTTTCAACGACGGTATTACGTTTTTTACTTATATTGGTCGCAAGCTACCTCTTTGGTTTATTGTTTTATTATGTTTTGGACCGAGAAGAAAAGTTACATAAGAAAAAACGAATAGATGAAATAATATCACTTACTATACATATCATTCTTTGCATATGGATTGGGAAAATAATCGTCAATTTTCAAGTGTTTATAAAGGATCCCTTTGCGATATTAGCATATCCGAGTGATAGAAGAGCGTTATATATAGCACTTATATTGGTAAGTATATATACAGTGTATGAAACATTTAAAAAGAAACGACCATTTAGACCAATATGGAATGCATTTATACCGGTTTTATTAGGTACATTGTTTATGTATGAACTTTTGCAACTAATAGTAGAAAAAAACACATATTACTTCTACTATATAATTATTTATACGATTTTACTTCTCCTATACATTTTATTGGAACGATATCCATATCAATTACATATCGTCATTTATAGTTGGTTTAGCTTGCAAATAATTTGTTCGTATTATCTTGGTTCGGTCCGGTTGTTTCAATACATAGTAAGCCCAATTTTCATCGGTTTGTTATGTGTTTTATATAGTTGTTTTATTTTATTAGAAAAGAAGTATAGTGAGGGATAAAAACATGAAAAAATGGATCATCATCCTAATCATTTTAGGATTGGCAGGTTATGCAGTGTTTGATTTTGTTTCGACGAAAAAAGAAGAAGAAACAAAAAAAGAAGAAATGATCACAGCTACGCAAACAGAAATGGAAGTAAAAGATGATGAGGAAGAAGTAGAAAGTGTTCCGAAGGGTGAGGTTGGTATTGAGCGAGGAAATATTGCGCCTGATTTTGAATTAGAAACAATAGATGGCGAAAAAGTGAAATTATCCGATTACCGCGGACAAAAAGTTTTGTTAAATTTTTGGGCAACTTGGTGTCCACCTTGTCGATCTGAAATGCCGGATATGCAAAAAGTTCATGAGGAATTTGGTGAAGATATCGTCATTTTAGCAGTTAATTTAACGGATACAGAATCAAGCTTACAAACAGTAACAAACTTTTTAGAGGAATTAGATATTACTTTTACTATTCTAAAAGATATGGATACGATGATTGCTACAACGTATCAAGCGAATGCATTGCCGACGTCTTATTTACTAAATACAGATGGGTCGATTCATAATATAGCGATTGGACCGTTAAATTACGATTTGATGATAAAAGCGTTTCAAGAAATGTATTAATTGTATATAATTAAAATAGAAAGCGTTATAGGGGATGATACAATGGATGTAAATCCGAAGAAATTTTTCGGTTTTCAGCTACTTGCAGTAGCGATTATTTGGGGTGGCATGACAATTTTCTTGGATCATATTCAAGGAAATGCAAAGATTATTTATTATGTCGTTACATCATGGTTATTGTTTATTTTAGTATTATTTATCAAAAGCTTTTTTCAATCGAAAGAAAAGGCAGATGTGATACATGTACAAGAAAAAAGAGATACTAAAAAAAGTAAATGATAAATGAGTTTTTTATTTGGACAAGCTTGTGTAAATGTCTCGTGTATACAGGCTTGTCGTAATGGAAGTACTTGATTAAAATGATCGAATGAGTTTGGGACAAAGCAAAAAAGGTAATATGATGGTATACGTGAAAAGTGAAGTATATGTTGAAGTGACACACTAACCTTTATTCCTTTTATGAAAAATTTGTCCCAGTTTCATTATTTTAGACTATTATATACACGGTAGTAACAATCACGTTATAACACTTTTTTAAAAATGAGAAATTGTAAGCGTATTCATATAACTGTCACGAAAGATTCATTATTCTGTACATGAATTGTAATAAGTTTTTCAAACAAAATCGTTTTTTTATTCTATACTAAATTAGTAAGAACGTACGATAAATTTATGACAGAAAGGATGTTTTGAGATTGGATCCTTTAATAATTGCTCGTCTACAATTTGCTTCAACTACTATTTTCCACTATTTTTTCGTTCCAGTATCAATAGGTTTAGCTTTAATTATCGCAATCATGCAAACATTGTATGTGTTTAAAGGCGATGAAATGTACAAACGTATGACGAAGTTTTGGGGAGTATTATTTTTAATTAACTTCGCAATCGGAGTCGTGACAGGTATTTTACAAGAATTCCAGTTTGGTATGAACTGGTCAAACTATTCACGATTTGTTGGGGATGTATTTGGTCCATCACTTGCAATAGAAGGACTATTAGCCTTTTTTATGGAATCAACATTTATCGGACTATGGGTGTTCGGATGGAATAGATTATCTAAAAAGGTGCATTTGCTAACTGTTTGGCTCGTATCATTAGGTTCTATTTTTTCGGCATTTTGGATTTTGACGGCAAACTCTTTCATGCAAAATCCAGTAGGGTTTGAAATGGTAGATGGACGTGCACAAATGAATGATTTTGTAGCGATTTTAACGAATCCACATTTTTGGGCACAATTTCCACATGTTTTATTAACATCATTTGCAACAGGTGCATTTTTAATTGCTGGAATTAGTGCATGGAAAATTGCGCGAAGACATGATTTAGAAATGTTTAAAAAATCATTTAATATAGCAATTACGGTCGGTGCATTTTCAGCATTTGCTATTTTATTTACAGGACACTGGCAGGCACAGTACTTAGTTCAGTCACAACCGATGAAAATGGCGGCAGCAGAAGCACTGTGGGAAAACAGTGGGGATCCCGCGCCATTTACGGTATATGCAAACATTAATACGGAAGAACGACAGAATGATTTTTCTATCGATATTCCAGTACTATTAAGTTTTCTATCTTTTAATGAATTTAGTGGTTCATTAGAGGGAATGAATGATTTACAAGCACAATATGAGGAAAAATATGGTCCTGGGGATTATATCCCACCCGTTAAAACATTATTCTGGGCGTTTCGTATAATGACTGGAGCTGGTGGGGTTATGTTGTTATTAGGATTTTACGGAATTTATTTAGCACGATTAGAAAAATTACAAAATCGTAAATTTTATTTAAAACTAATTACGTATGGGATGGCCCTACCATTTATCGCGAATACTGCTGGATGGATCTTGACAGAGATTGGTAGACAACCATGGGTCGTATATGGCATCATGCGTACAGAAGACGCTGTATCTCCTTCCGTTTCGGCTGGAGAAATGTTATTTTCGCTTCTGACATTTGTAACGCTATATACAATATTAGCGATTATTACAATTTATTTATTCGTTCGTCATATTAAAAAAGAAGATCATGATGAGAAGGAAAGAGAAGTTATGACAGACCCATTTGATCAAGAGGATGGAGGTGCTGGAGTTGTCTCTTAATGAATTTTGGTTTATCGTTATAACGATATTTTTTGTAGGATTTTTCGTGTTAGAAGGATTTGACTTTGGTGTTGGTACGATTGCCCGTTTTTTAGGCCGAAATGAACAAGAAAAGAAAGTATATTTAAATACAATTGGCCCGTTTTGGGATGCTAATGAGGTTTGGCTTATTACAGCCGGTGGGGCTATGTTTGCAGCATTCCCACATTGGTATGCAACGATGTTCAGTGGTTTTTATATTCCACTTGTCTTTATGCTTATTGCTCTCATTGTTCGAGGAGCAGCCTTTCAATTTAGGGGTGAAATACACAATGAGAAATGGAAAGCGACATGGGATTGGGGGATTTGGCTTGGAAGTTTCTTGCCACCAATTTTATGGGGTGTTGTTTTAGCGAACTTCATGGTCGGAATGCCGATTAATGGAGAGAAGGAAATGGTTGGTGGATTCATCCAATTTTTACATCCGTACGCATTGCTCGGTGGTGTCATGTTTTTATTATTAACATTGACACATGGATTACAATTTATAACGATTCGTACAACCGGTGAATTACAAGAACGAGCGAGAGCGATGGGGAGAAAAGTAGCACCATTTACAATCATTACATTCCTAGCATTTATTGTAATCGGCTATTTCGTTTCAGATGTATTTACGTATCATGGGCAAACATTTTTTGTTATCCCGTTATTAGCGTGGGTTGCATTACTGTTTGCAAACTTATATAACAATAATAAGATGGATATTAATGCGTTTTTATTAACGTCTGTAACGATTATCTTGTTAACGGGAAGTATTTTTATCGGAATGTTTCCACGAGTCATGATTAGCTCGATTTCGGATGCATATAGTTTAACAGTATTCTCCGCTGCTTCCGGGTCATACAGTTTAAAAGTAATGACAATATTTTCTGTGGCAATATTACCTTTCGTTTTAGGGTATACTATTTGGAGTTACTACGTATTTAGAAAAAGAATTAAGTCAGATGATGAGTTGGAGTATTAATGAAAAATAAACGTCAAAAAGGGTTACCGATGTATCCGGGAGCCCTTTCTACTTATAGTCTTTTGACATGTTTTATTTTTATAGAAGTAGGATTAATTATAGCGCAAAGTATTTATTTAGCGAGAGCAATTACTTTGTTATTTCAAAAAATGCCGATAGAAGATGTGTTCATCGATATCGGCTTCTTTTTTATCGCTTTTATATTAAGGTATATTTTGACACATGTAGAAGGAATTATTGCGCAAAAACATAGTGATCAAGTCAGTACATATTTACGAGAACAGTTATTATATCAATATTTTCACCAACCAAGTACTGATGTGCAAAAAATCGGAACGGGCCATCTTGTCCAGTTATTAATGGAGGGTATTGCCCATGTGAAAACGTATGTAGAAATTATTGGGATAAGGATGATTAAAACGGTAATTGTTCCGGTGTTTATCGTTTTGTATGTGTTTTTCGTGGATCGTTCTTCCGCATATATATTAATTTTTACCGTTCCTATTATTATTATGTTTATGATTTTATTAGGACTTGCCGCGGAAAAAATGGCAGATAAACAATATGTGACATATACGAGATTGGCGAATCATTTTGTTGATTCATTAAAAGGGTTAGAAACACTTGCTTTTTTAGGGAAAAGTAAAGTACACGGAAGACGAATTGAAAAAGTAAGTAATGACTATAGAAAAACGACGATGAAAACATTACGAATTGCTTTTTTATCTTCTTTTGCATTAGATTTTTTTACGAGTTTATCTATCGCTTTTGTTGCAGTTGGGTTAGGTTTACGATTAATTGATGGAACGATATTGTTGTTACCAGCATTAACTATTTTATTGTTAGCACCTGAATATTTTTCTCCGATTAAACAAATCGGAAAAGATTTTCATGCTACATTAGATGGTCAAGTAGCGATGGCTGAAATTAATGATTGGCTTGCTAGTGAACGTAATTTAACTGCATCTACAAAACAAGTAGAGGAACGAGTGAAAACTGTGGCATTGAACAATATTGGCGTTACAATCGAGGAACGTCCAATTTTAGAAGGGATAAATGTGCGTGTTGATCGAGGTTTTGTTGCAATACTTGGGGAAAGTGGTGCAGGAAAGACGACTTTGCTTCAATTGTTAGCAGGACGTATAGATCCGACAGAAGGAGATTTCCGAGTAAACAATAGTATGTGGGATACATTACATGATGCTTCCTGGTTTGATCAAATTGCTTATATACCACAACATCCATATATATTTCCAGTTTCATTAGCAGATAATATTCGCTTTTATGAACCAGCTGCATCTGATGAACATGTGTTGGAAATAGTTCAACAGATAGGGTTACAATCTTTAGTGGATAGTTTTCCAAATGGCATTCATGAAAAAATTGGTGAAGGTGGAAGAACGATAAGTGGTGGACAAGAGCAACGAGTTGCACTTGCTAGAGCATTACTAAGTAATAAACAAATTATTTTATTAGACGAACCGACCGCACATTTAGATATCGAAACAGAATACGAAATCAAACAATTGATATTAGAACATTTTTACGACAAATTCGTATTTATAACGACACACCGTCTCCATTGGGTGAAAAATAGTACCCAAATTATTTGGGTTGATGAAGGAAAAGTCGGTGCATGTGGAGAGCATGATGCCTTATTACAACAAAATGAAGCGTATCATCTATTTTTTGACGAGCAAAGGGGCGATGGCAGTGCATGATTGGGTATCGACATATATAAAACAATTTAAGGGTAAAATGTCTTTAGCCGTTTTGTTCGGATTTTTAGGTATTGCTTCAGGTGCCATGTTATTATTTGTTTCCGGTTATTTAATTTCCAAATCATCTTTACGTCCAGAAAACATCATGCTAGTATATGTGCCGATTGTTTCTGTTCGTGCATTTAGTATTGGACAAGCTGTTTTTCCTTATTTAGAAAAACTCGTTGGCCATGATGTCGTTTTATCTATTTTAGCAAAATATCGTAAGCGACTATATGATGCTTTAGAAAAAGACGCGATTTCCTTAAGAGGCAAATATGAAACAGGAGATTTATTCCAAGTGTTATCAGAGGATATCGAACGTTTACAAGATTTTTATTTAAAAACTTTATTTCCAAGTATTATTGGATTGCTCATTTATACTATTATTATCATTGTTATCGGTGTTTTTGATATCGTGTTTATGGTTTATTTTGTATTATTGTTAGGAATTATTGTGTTTCTCATTCCGTTTATTTCGTATATGAAAATGAAACAGACATATTCAGAAGAGAGAGTAGAAAGAAATAACTATTACCGTCATGTAACCGATGCGATTTTTGGCCAGTTAGATTGGTTAATTAGTGGCAGATATAATGAGTTAGAAAAAAATATGATGCAACACCACGAAACATTATTACAGTACGAACAAAAAACGAATCGTTGGCACCATGTTCGGGATGCTGTCTTACGATTTATCGGTGGTATTTCAATAGTTGTAATGCTCATATGGACAAATAAGATAGTTGGTGAAGAGGTTATTTCTGCAACTGTACTTGCTGCATTCGTCTTAATGACCTTTTCGATTATCGATGCATTGTTGCCGTTAAGTGATGCAATGGAAGAAGTACCTATTTATAAAGAAACGATGGACCGTTTACAAACATTTGTACATGTGGAAAAAACAAATGAGGATACATCTTCCGTTATTACACCGCTTGATGGTCCATTAGGAATAGAATTACGTAATGTAATGTATCAATATGATGGTGAAAAAGAAAATACGATACATGATATAAGTGTACAAGTTTTACCAGGAGAAAAAGTAGCTCTTTTAGGTAAAAGTGGGGCAGGAAAGTCAACTTTGTTAAAAATGCTTGCAGGATTATTAAAACCGACTAAAGGGGAAATATTAGTAGGCAACGAAATGATTGACGCTTCGTTTTTGTCGAAACATATTGCCGTATTAAATCAAAAACCGCATATTTTTCATACGACGGTAGCGAACAACATCCGTATCGGTTGTGAAAATGTGACAGATGAAGAGATTGAAATGGTTTTGGAAAAAGTGCATTTAATGGATTATATTCGTACATTGCCCAAAGGAATTCATACGAATGTGGATGAGCTAGGAAAACGGTTTTCAGGAGGACAACGCCAACGAATTGCCTTTGCTCGCGTATTAGTGCAGGAAACGCCCATTATATTATTGGATGAACCGACTGTTGGATTAGATCCAAAAACGGAAAGAGATTTAATTCAAACATTTGTAGAAGCAGCAAGTGATAAAACGATGGTTTTAGTTACACACCATTTAATTGGTGCGAAGTGGATGGATCAAGTTGTTTTTTTAGAAGATGGCCAGATAAAATTAGCGGGACATCATGATCAATTATTAAAAGAAAATGACTATTACCGGGCATTGTATGCATTAGAGGAACAAATGTAACGATGGAACATATACATTTGTAAGTTGAAAAAACATAAAATTTTGCATTAGTTAAGATATGGAGAAGCTACAGAAATAAACAATAGTTTTAACTGAGAAGTTGCTATATGTATTTTTGTAGTTTTTTCTGTTTAATGCTATTTCACATAAAATCACTGATGTCTCCATCTCTTTTTGCATATGTAAAAAATACTTATATATATGAACGGAATAAAAATACTAAAACGTAATGCAGGATAACCTGCGAGATAAAGAGCGGAAGGGAAAGAACATATAATCGTTATGATTAAAAATAAGGTCGACTCTTTCACTAAGGCTAATCCAAAACTTATAATAGAAAATATAATCGATAAATAAAATAAGATAAGCATATGCAAGCCTCTTTCCTTTTCTTTTATTATACTACGAAAAATTTTAATATGGAGATTGAATGCGTATTTTATGTACGTTATACTGAATATACATACATAACATACGAAAAAATGATAGCGTTTACAAAAAAGGAGGAGAAGGATGATGAGCCATCCATACATTGAGCAGACTACATTGCAAAATTATATTAACGGAAATTGGATAAATGGAGAAAAATTTACAGATGTTATTAATCCAGCTACATTGGAAAAAATCGTGGAAGTACCTCTTTCAAGTGAGAGAGAAGTAAATGAGGCAGTAAAAGCAGCCAAATTAGCACAAAAAGAATGGGCACTTGTACCAGCACCACAAAGAGCTGAAATTCTTTATAAAGTTGGTCAATTAATGAAAGAGCGAAAAGAGAAGATTGCGACATTACTTACACTTGAAAATGGAAAAGTGTTAGAAGAAGCCCGTGGGGAAGTACAAGAAGGAATTGATATGGCTTTTTATATGGCAGGTGAAGGTAGACGATTATGCGGGCAAACAGTTAACGCAGAATTGAAAGATAAATTCGCGATGAGTGTTCGTGCGCCTATTGGGGTAGTCGGTATCATTACACCGTGGAATTTTCCGATTGCAATTGCAACATGGAAGTCGTTTCCGGCAATCATTGCTGGAAATGCAGTCATTTGGAAACCTGCAACAGAAACACCATTAATGGCAACGGAGTTAGGGAAGATATTTGAAGAAGCCGGTTTACCAAAAGGAATTATAAATATTGTGTATGGTGCAGGTGGGGAAGTAGGGGATGCAATGGTGCAACATAAAGACATTCATGTCATTTCATTCACAGGATCAAATGAAACGGGAAGCCATATTGCAAGTGAGTGTGGGCGTCAATTAAAAAAAGTTTCTTTAGAATTAGGTGGAAAAAATGCCGTTATCGTTATGGATGATGCAGACCTTGACTTGGCGGTGGAAGGAATTATTTGGAGTGCGTTTGGAACGAGTGGTCAAAGATGTACGGCATGTAGTCGTGTTATTGTCCATGAAAATGTGAAAGAAGCATTAGAGGAAAGGCTTTTAGCGAAAATGAATAAACTAACGATCGGAAATGGTTTAGAAAAAGACGTGAAGGTTGGACCGATTATTAATCAAGCTGGTTTAGAAAAAATTGCATCCTATATAGAAATAGGAAAAGAAGAAGGTGCGACATTGTTAGCTGGAGGACATCGTTTAACAGAAGCGCCATATAATAAAGGGTATTATTTCGCCCCAACATTGTTTACGAATGTAACGAGTGAGATGCGTATTGCACAGGAAGAAATTTTTGGTCCAGTCGTATCTTTCATCCCGGTAGCGTCTTTTGAAGAAGCGATTACAGTAAACAACAGTGTGGCATACGGATTATCTAGTGCCATTTTTACAAATGATGTGAATCGTGTGTTCCAAGCACAACGAGATTTAGATACCGGGATTGTTTATATCAACGCTGGAACAACGGGAGCAGAAATTCATTTACCATTCGGAGGAACGAAAGGAACAGGGAATGGCCATCGAGATTCAGGTGTGCAAGCACTTGATGTATTTACAGAATGGAAAGCAATTTATGTTGATTATAGTGGAAAATTGCAACGTGCTCAAATTGATGTAGATTAATCGCTGAAAATAGGGGGGATTTTATGAAAATAGGTATTTTAGGCGCTGGATTTATGGGAAAAGAAGCTGCAATGGATGCATTAAATAGTGAAGGTGTAGAAATGGTTGGCCTGGCAGATGTTGAGATGGATCATGTGTATGAACTTGTAGAATTGGCACAATCAGAAAAGCTATTTCCGTTTGAGGTCGATGCAACACATACAGAGGAACTAGAAAACTTCATGCAGCAATTTGATGTCGTTATTAATGCGTTGTTTTATAGTTTTAATGAAACAGTTGCAAAGGTAGGAATCGATGTAGGTACACATGTCATTGACCTAGGAGGGCATATTGGTGATGTGACAGATAATGTATTACGCCTAAATGATGAAGCAGTAGAAAAGGGGATTACGATTATTCCAGATTTAGGTGTAGCACCTGGTATGATTAATATTTTAACTGGATATGGTGCTTCCAAGTTAGAGAAAGTAGAAATGATTAAACTATATGTTGGTGGGATTCCATTACGACCTGAAGCACCTTTAGGTTATCATCATGTTTTTTCCATGGAAGGTTTGTTAGATCATTATACAGATCCCTCCACTATTATTCGCAATGGAAAAAGAGAAGATGTTTTATCTTTATCTGAACCGGAAGAAATTTATTTTGAAAAGTTTGGTCCACTTGAAGCATTTCATACTTCAGGAGGTACGTCCACCTTATTAGATAGTTTTTCTGACGTGCATACATTAGAATATAAAACGATTCGCTATCCTGGTCATCGGGAAAAATTTCAATTATTTGTTGATTTACAAATGACAGACCGGTATTTGTTTGTCGAATTAGAAGATGATCAATATGTAAAACCGCGAGAAGTTTTGTTAAAAGTATTAGAACCGTTTGTCGATCCAACAGATAAAGAAGATGTAGTGTTATTGAAGGCGTATATAAGTGGAAAAAAAGCGGATGTAGATACATTATTATCTTATGAATTGATTACGTATTATGATAAAGCACGAGAACGAACAGCAATGTCACAAGTGACAGGTGCAACGGTTTCGATTGTTGCACAATTAATTGCCAGTGGAACAATTACAGAACGTGGTGTTGTTCCGCCAGAAAAGATTGTCCCTGGTAAACAATATATCGCCGCACTAAAAGAACGAGGTATCCATATAAAAGAACATAGAATGACATTTTAAAAGAATATTTATGGTGGAAACGAATCGGTTATAAGGTGGAGACAGGCTTGAAAGATACAATTAAGTACTCAGTGGATAGAAACATTAACATAAAAGTATATGTTTCTATCGTAACATTCAATGGTTACTTGTGTATTTTAAGCCTGTCTTTTTTGTGCATTTTATATAAAGCTTTATCTGAAAATCATGTTGCAATCATATTTATTGATTATGTTTCCAAGCAGGGAGCATTTTATTTAATGGTTTATCCTGACGATATCCAAGCACATATTCCGCTTGCATAATTGTATGAATTTCACGCGTTCCCTCATATATTACCGGTGCCTTTGAATTCCGTAAATATCGTTCGACAGGATATTCGTCTGAAAAACCGTATGCTCCATGAATTTGTACGGCATCGTCTGCCGCTTTATTCGCAAAATCACATGCCTGCCATTTAGCGAGAGATGTTTCTCGAGTATTTCTTTTACCTGCATTTTTTAATGCACCTGCTCGGTAAACGAGTAATCGACTCATTTGTAACCCAGCTTCCATATTGGCAATCATTTGCTGTACAAGTTGATGTTCACCTATCGGTTTTCCAAATGTTTTTCTTTCGTTGCAATAGGTGACTGAGGATTCTAAACAAGCCATGATTGTTCCAACAGCACCAGCTGCAACAGTGAAACGTCCATTATCAAGCGCAGACATTGCTATTTTGAATCCCTCTCCTTCTTGACCGAGTAAATTTTTCTTCGGTATTTTCACGTCATCAAAAAAAATTTCTCCTGTATTTCCAGCACGTATACCTAATTTACCTTTAATTGGCTTTGAAGAAAAACCTGGAAAATCTCTTTCCACGATGAATGCAGAAATGCCGTGATGTTTTTTTTCTTTCTTCGTATAGGCAAAAACGATAAAATGATCTGCAATATCAGATAAGGAAATCCAAGTTTTTTGTCCATTTAAAATATAGTAGTCACCATCAGCATAAGCTGTCGCCTCCATTGCAACGACATCAGAACCAGCATTTGGCTCTGTTAAACCAAATGCACCAATCTTTTCCCCTTTTGCTTGAGGAACTAAATATTGTTGTTTTTGTGCTTCATTTCCCCATTGTAGTAATGTCATGCTATTTAATCCGGTATGTACCGATACGGCTGTTCGAAATGCATTATCTCCACGTTCTAATTCTTCACAGACGATTGCTAGTGCATTATAATCCATTCCACTTCCTCCATATGCCTCTGGTATACAAACACCCATAAAGCCACTCTTTGCCAATTCATGCATAACTGACGGATCAAATGCCCCTTCACGATCCCATTTTGCTATATAAGGCATAATTTTTTCATCAACAAATTGACGTGTAGTTTTACGTAATAAAGTTTGTTCATCAGAAAAATCGAAATGCATCATACATACTCCTCTCCAAAAATCTACTAAAGAAAAAGCCAGTTCTAGCTAACTTATTCATCAAGTTAATCTAAAACTGGCCACATACTCTTTAAACACATGAAAGAGTTAGGGAGATTGATTATTAACTATATATTACAATATTCAGATAATTTTGTAAATAGGTTTTGTTATAAATGAGCAATAAAGATGTAACAATAGAGCTAATTTAAAAAGTTGTCAATACAATATTTGTGGTAAAGACATCCATTTTATTAAATATTATCCAAGAAGTAGAATCACAAAAAAGCACTATGTAAAGGTTTATAAAGTTGCTTTATGTACTGGAAAAATACGGTCGTAATATAACAAAAAATAAATGCTATGATAAATGCACAAACGAAAAGGAGTGGAAAGAATGAGTAAGAGATTTTTTATAACAATGTTTGCAATTGCGTGTGTATGGGTGGGAGCAGGTGATCACGTTTTTGCATCCGCAACAATGCCTGTTGATGAACAAAATGGTGTACAACAGCCATCAACTGAGCAAGATAGTTCTTCATTTGATCATTGGTGGAATCAGTGGTTTCCAAATCAAACTGAACAAGAGGTAGAGCAAGTTCCAGGAGAAGAAGAACCACCTACTGAAGAAGTTAGTGATCAAGAAATTAGTGCTTTCGAACAGGAAGTATTAACATTAACGAATGTAGAACGTGAAAAAAATGGTTTAGCCCCGTTACAACTTGATGTGAAATTAAGTGAAGTTGCTCGTGAAAAATCAAATGATATGGCGAAAAATGGATACTTTGATCACCAAAGCCCAACATATGGTTCGCCGTTTGATATGATGAAACAGTTTGGTATTACATATCGAACAGCGGGTGAAAATATTGCAATGGGTCAACGTACACCGGCAGAAGTTGTCGATGCTTGGATGAATAGTGAAGGACACCGTGCAAATATTTTAAACAAAGATTATACACATATCGGTATTGGGTATATTGAAGATGGCAACTATTGGACACAACAGTTTATCGGAAAATAATAAATAAGTTGAGCCTGGGTTGAAACGAAGTTTTCATAAATGCAGAATTAAACCTATTGTAATAAAAAAGGTAATTCTAGTAAATTAAAGTTACTAGAGTTACCTTTTTATTTTATTTGATCAAATACGTCACTCCATTAATTTACTGCGCATTCCACGGGTTGAGGACACGGCTTGTCTAAGGTGTTCCTTTCATTGCAATGAAATTGAAATGAAAACGGGTCCTATTTAACATTAGAAACTAGTTATATTCAAGCCTCTTTTTCATTAAAATGATGGAAAGAAATAGTTTTATGAAGCATATTAATAGATGTATGATCTCCAAAGAAGTTGTGATTAAAATTATGTTGTTAAATTTCTTTTTCTAATTGCATTATATTTGCGACAATTACATTTACATTTTACGTGAAATTAATTGTACTTACTTTAGCTTTCATGTACGATTTTTAATAGAGTAAAATTTAAGGAAGGAAGTTCGCATATGAATAAAAAACGTTGGATTGCCTTAATTGTTGTAGTGTCGTTATTCATCGTCTCTATTGGTGTTCAATTTAATACTTCTATTGTCCGGATATCACAAAATGATTTATTTTCGATGAGTGATCCTACATATGATGAAGTAATAATAGAAGATGGGGATTGGGATGAAAGAATTGCTGTGTTACAACTAAACGGTGTAATTATGGAAGATGTTGTTCCCCCACATATTGGACAAGGATATAGCCATTATCGTATGTTAAAAACAATTGAATTAGCAGCAGAAGATGATAGTATAAAAGCCGTCTTATTGCAAATCGATTCTCCAGGTGGAGCAGTAGGACCGACAGCAGAAATTCATGAAAGTTTACTTGCATTGCAAGAGGAATATGATAAACCATTTTACGTAACGATGGGGGAAACCGCTGCTTCTGGAGGATATTATGCGGCAGCACCGGCTGATAAAATTTTCGCAACACCTAGTACGATTACAGGTTCGATTGGTGTCATTATGGAATCAATGAACTATGCTGGTTTAGCAGAGAAATATGGCATAACATTCAACACGATCAAAAGTGGAAAACATAAAGATATTATGTCGCCTTCAAGAGAAATGACGAAGGAAGAGGAAGAGATTTTACAATCGATGATTGATGAAATGTATGATGAATTCGTCCAAGTTATTGTCGATGGACGTCAAATGACAGAGAAAAAAGTGCGTGAAATTGGAGATGGGCGAGTATATACAGGAAACCAAGCTAAAAAAGTTGGACTAGTGGATGAAGTAGGTACATTTAATGATGCATTGGAAGATTTACAGAAAACGTACGGGTTAGAAAATGCACAAGTAATTCAATATAACCAGAAAGCAAATATGTTTTCCTATTTTGTAATGGAAGCTAAAAATAAGTTGCAACAAACAGATAGTGAGATAGAGACAGTTATGCATTTAATTCGTCAATCAGATAAACCACAAGCAATGTATTTATATTAATAGAAAGGAATATGGATATGACAACATATGAGTCGTTCATGAAAGAGGATGTGGAAGGAACAAACGAATTAAAAGAAGGCGATATGCAGTTTGCAGGATTTTGGTTGCGGTTTTGGGCATATTTAGTCGATATTATTGTTATTATTAGTTTACAAGGTATTATCGTAGATTCACTTTTACCTATAAACATCCAAGAAAAATCATTGTTTCCTTTATGGTCTGTTTCTGTTATTGTTTCTACTATTATTTATTATGCATATTTTGTTTGTATGACGAAGTTTTTTCAGGCGACATTAGGAAAAATGGTTTTCGGTTTAAAAGTAGTTCGAAAAGATGGTGCTACAATCAAGTGGATAGATTTATTATTCCGCGAAGTTGTAGGGCGATTTATTTATAATATTACGTTCGGCTTTAAATTATTATATTTGATTGTAGCATTTACAAAAGAAAAAACAGGGATTCATGATATGATAGGTCATACAAGGGTAATTCTTATTCGACCATGAAAGGAGCATCAGCACATATGTGTGGACGTTATACAATTTTGCAAGATAAGCAAACCATTATAGATCGATTCCAAATTGGAACAGATATTGCAAATTTTGAAATGAGTTATAATGTAGCACCAGGTCAAAATGTGCTAGCTGTCATCCATGATGGCACAAAAAGACGGGCAGGATATTTGAAATGGGGTTTAGTTCCGTCTTGGTCAAAAGATAAAAAAATCGGCTCGAAAATGATTAATGCTCGAAGTGAAACAGCACATCAAAAGCCGAGTTTTAAACAACTTATGGCGAGGAAACGTTGTATTGTTATTGCAGATAGTTTCTATGAGTGGCAACGAACAGACATGGAAAGAATTCCGAAACGTATTCAAGTAGATGGGACACATTTATTTAGTTTTGCAGCGCTATGGGATAAGTGGGAAGATGAAAATGGTCCTTTGTTTACGTGCACGCTTCTTACAAAGGAAGCAAATGAATCCATTCGTTCCGTTCATCACCGAATGCCGATTATTTTATCGGAAGAAGCGGAAGATGTTTGGTTAAAAGATAGTTTCCGTAATGCGGCAGAAGCAAAGCAATTTTTAGATGAAGTAGACGATGTTCATTTTCATTATTATACTGTAAGCGATGTGGTAAATAACGTGAAACATAATGAAAAAGCATGTATTGAACCTATTTCATAAACATTGTACAATATAAAAAAATAGTATATTGGAGAGATCATATGGTACGTGTATTATTCGTGTGTTTAGGAAATATTTGTAGATCCCCAATGGCGGAAGCGGTTTTTCGTCATAAAGTAAAGGAAGCAGGATTGGAAAATAAGATTGAAGTAGATTCTGCTGGGACAGCCAGTTGGCATACAGGTAAACAGCCACATCATGGTACAAGGGGAAAATTAGATACGTTAGAAATTTCATATGATGGTATGCGAGCAAGGCAAGTAAATGAAAAAGATTTCGAGACATTTGATTATGTATTAGCAATGGATGAACAAAATATATTAGATATAGAAGATATTTATTCATTTGATAAAAAGAAGCTTCATTTTGGCAAATTAATGGATATTGTAGAAAATCCAAAGGAAGTCAATGTACCAGACCCATATTTTACAGGGAATTTTGATTATACATATGAATTAGTAAGTGAAGCATGTGATGCTTTATTAAAAAAAATTAAAACAGAACATAAAATAAATGGTTAGGAGACAGGAAAATGGGGAAAAGAAAACTATTAACAGGAATTATTGCAGGAGCGGCAATTGGTGGAGTCGTTAGTTTATTTAATAAGGAAACACGTGCATATGCAAAGGACGGTCTCGTACAATTGAAAGATAATGTAACAGACTGTATTGCAAACCCATCGGAAGTGATTGACCAAATGAAAGATACAGTGCAATCTGTATCATCTTTTGTAGAAAATAATGTAGACGGTGCGGTCAACACATTGGAACAAGTCGAATCAACTGTAAATAGATTTTTAAAATAAAATGATGTTGTTTTGTAAATGGGAGAGAGGGAAAAAATATGCAAAAAATCATTCGATTTTCAAAGGAAATGACACGTCGAATAGGTGAGGCAGACGTGATGGGCCTATCTGCACAATTGGCATACTTTTTCCTTTTATCTTTATTTCCGTTTTTACTATTCTTAGTAACATTATTAGGTTTTTTGCCAATTCAAGTAGATGAATTTTTAGATAGTATCGGTACATACTTGCCTGAAGAAGTAGTCGTGATGATTGAATCGAACTTAACGAATCTAGTAAATACGAGAAGTGGTGGATTGTTATCTGTTAGTATACTAGGTACAATTTGGTCTGCATCTAATGCATTTAATGCTATTGCAAAATCATTTAACAAAGCATATCAAATTGAGGAAGAACGTTCCTTCATAAAAAATCGTTTAGTAGCATTTGTTTTAATGTTTGTTCTTATTATAGTTGTTGCAGTTGCATTATTGCTATCGGTTTTTGGTAAATTAATTGGAGAAAAGTTATTCGGTTTAATCGGATTACATAGTTTGGCAGATATATGGGATCTCGTCCGTCTTTCAGCGAGTTCTTTAACATTCTTTGTCGCATTCGTTATTTTGTATAAATTCGCACCAAATAGAAAGATTAAAGTGACGTATGTTGTATGGGGCGCATTATTTACGACAATTTTATGGCAAATTGCATCTTTAGGCTTTTCGTTTTATGTCAATACATTAGGAAACTATTCAGCGACATATGGAAGTTTAGGAACAGTCATTATATTAATGATTTGGTTTTATTTATCAGGAATTATCATTAATACTGGTGGAGTATTAAATGCTTATATTTTAGATATGAAAGAAAATAAATATGAAGTGAAATAGACTTTGTGGTCATGTAAGATTTAACTATGTGAAAGGCGCCATTTTTAGGAGATCAATCTCCTGAAAATGGCGCCTTTTTTGCTGCTATATCATATTTTGTCAAAATGACTAAACAACCTAAAGTAATAAAAGCAAAAATAAATATCATTTTATTTTTCGAGATGATGAAATCTTTATTATCATTGTTGTGAAAGTAATTGAGAATTCAAATGTATATATAATAAAGGGTAAATATTAAAAAAATCGAAGTTATTTATATTGATTTTAATTTAGAATTGATTATAATAAGTAATTGTGGATGCATAAAAATTAATTTTTATAAGAGTTTTCATGTTTGAAAAATGTGTTCATATTCGTTTTATTCTTAATTGAGAAATTGATCTTGTAAATGAGATTCAAGAAGTATGGAAATGATGGATGAGAATACATAAAAAGACATGTATAACTGTTTTATATATGGAACATACTATATAAAAGACAAGAAATTGAACGATATGTGACAAAATACACAAACTCTTGACAAACGCATCGAAAAGGTAGAGAATAAATATAAGATTAGAATTATTATTGATAAGCAATAGGTTGATCAATAATATTCAATATATACTTAGGAGGAATTTTTCATGTCATTAATTGGTAAGAAAATCGAAGAATTTAACGCAGAGGCATATAATCCAGCAAACGGAGAGTTTATCTCGGTATCAGATCAAGATTTACAAGGAAAGTGGAGTATCGTATGTTTTTACCCAGCTGACTTCACATTCGTATGTCCAACAGAATTAGAGGACTTACAAAATCAATATGCAGAATTAAAAGAATTAGGAGTAGAAGTATACTCTGTATCAACAGATACTCACTTTACACATAAAGCATGGCACGATCACTCAGATGCAATTAGCAAAATTGAGTATATTATGATCGGTGACCCTTCACAAAAAATTTCACGTAACTTTGACGTGTTAGATGAAGATGCAGGTCTTGCACAACGTGGAACATTCATCATCGATCCAGATGGTGTTGTACAAGCTGCTGAAATTAACGCAGATGGAATCGGACGTGACGCAAGTACTTTAGTTTCTAAAATTAAAGCAGCTCAATACGTACGTAATAACCCAGGCGAAGTTTGCCCAGCTAAATGGGAAGAAGGCGCTGAAACATTAAAGCCTAGCTTAGACTTAGTAGGAAAAATTTAAGGAGTGCTTTAAATGATATTAGATGCTGATATGAAAGCACAATTAAAACAATATATGGAGCTTTTAGAAGATGATGTAACGATTAAGCTAAGTGTTGGAAACGACAAGGCTTCAGAAGATATGACATCTTTAGTAGATGAACTAGCTTCCTTATCGTCTAAAATAACAATTGAACATACTGTTTTAAATCGGACACCTAGTTTCAGCATTAACCGTGGAACAGAGGAGACTGGCGTAACTTTTGCTGGTCTTCCTTTAGGCCATGAGTTCACTTCATTAGTATTAGCTTTATTACAAGTTAGTGGTAGAGCACCAAAAATTGATGAAGCAGTAGCAGAACAGGTGAAAAATTTAGAAGGCACATACCATTTTGACACGTATGTAAGCTTGACATGTCAAGTATGTCCGGAAGTAGTACAAGCTTTAAACATCATGACTGTATTAAATCCTAACATTACACATACAATGGTTGATGGTGCTACATTTAAGCAAGAAGTAGAAGAAAAGAAAATTATGGCTGTACCAACTGTTTTCTTAAATGGAGAAGAATTCAACGGAGGACGTATTACGATTCCGGAAATTTTAGCAAAATTAGGTTCAGGACCTGATGCAAGTGAATTTGCTAATAAAGATCCATTCGATGTATTAGTTGTTGGAGGAGGTCCTGGTGGGGCAACAGCAGGAATTTATGCTGCACGAAAAGGAATCCGTACTGGAATTGTTGCAGAACGATTCGGTGGACAAATTTTAGATACAGCTACCATTGAAAATTTTGCTAGTGTGAACAGCATTGAAGGTCCACAATTGGCAGCAAACTTAGAGTCACATGTAAAAGATTATGATATTGATGTGATGGATTTACAACGTGCAAAAAGTTTACAAGTAAATGATTATGTAGAATTAGAGTTAGAAAATGGCGCAACATTAAAAAGTAAAGCAGTTGTTCTATCTACTGGAGCAAGCTGGCGTAAAGTAGGGGTTCCTGGTGAAGAGGAGTTCCGTAACAAAGGTGTTGCATACTGTCCACATTGTGATGGTCCATTATTTGAAGGTAAACGTGTTGCAGTAATCGGCGGGGGAAACTCTGGAATTGAAGCTGCAATTGACTTATCTGGTATCGTAGAACATGTAACAGTATTAGAGTTTGGTGAGGAGTTAAGAGCGGATTCTGTTTTACAAGACCGTCTCCATCGTTTACCAAATGTAACTGTTATTAAACAAGCACAAACGACTGAAATTACAGGTACAGATGTTGTAAATGGAATTTCTTATATTGATCGAGCAACAGAAGAAGAAAAACATATTGAATTAGAAGGTGTTTTTGTTCAAATTGGTTTAGTACCAAATACTGCTTGGCTCGGTGACTTAGTTGAAAGAAATAAAATGGGTGAAATAATCGTAGATAAGTACGGGGCTACAAATGTTCCGGGTGTTTACGCATCAGGAGACTGTACAGACTCTGCTTATAACCAAATTATTATTTCAATGGGTGCATCTGCTACAGCATCATTAAGTGCGTACGATTATGTCGTGAAAAATGCTGAGAAATTTGCAAAAGTAAAAGCATAATAGAAGGGGCTTATCCAATAGTGGATAAGCTCCTTTTTATTTATGCATATGAAAACCGATCGGACTCTGCTGGGTGTTCTTAAGTAGCTTTTAGCATGGCATTAAAAATATTTCCTATCGTGATAAGATAAAGTTGGTTTCCCGACCACCATATCTTACAAGAGAAGAAGGCAATCCTAATGCAAGATATGGATGGGGATGTAAGTATTCCACTAAAATTATGTGTATCTCTATGTACGGGCTATTTAAAAAGGAAGAGTAGCTTAATGATTTTTGATCGTTATGCAAATGTAAAGTAGCAAATATGGAAACTGGGTAGTTACAAGAATATCGTGTGTAGTTGCAAGAATGCAGTGTGAAGTTGCAAGAATGCGAGCCGAAGTTGCAAGAATCCGGCCCAAAGTTGCAAGAATCCACTCCAAAGTTGCAAGAATATGACCCGAAGTTGCAAGAATCCACTCCAAAGTTGCAAGAATCCACTCCAAAGTTGCAAGAATACGGCCCGAGGTTGCAAGAATCCGACCCAAAGTTGCAAGAATATGAGCCAAAGTTGCAAGATTACGACCCAAAGTTGCAAGAATGTGAGCCAAAGTTGCAAGATTACGACCCGAAGTTGCAAGAATTGATGCGAGGATACTGTGCATAAGGAATACTGTTCAAGGAGTATTTTAGATTAAATCCGATTACAAAGACCATCAGCCGCAGAGCATTTCATCGGTTCACACTAGTAATATTGATTTAGAATAAACAACTAAAATATATGTAATAGTTTAAAATGAAGGATAAAAGAAAAATCTTAACGTAAAGATTGATATCTACGCTAAGATTTTTGTTTACAAATGTTATTCAGCAAGTCCTTCTGATAAACCTAATAATATAATACCGAACATTACGACCCCAATCATAACGTATTGGCGAGTAGATAAAACTTCTTTGAGGAAAATTCTTGATAAAATAACAGAGAATATTCCGTGTGCTGCAATAAGTGGTGCAGCGATTATCGCATTACCTGCAATTGCAAATACATAGAAAAATTGTCCTGTCGTTTCCAAAATTGCGGCTGTTCCACGATCTTTTTCTTTAAATAATGAATATTTCTCTTTTTTTATAAAACGTACATATATAAAAGCAAGAACAGCGACGATAAAAAAAGTGTATTCATATGCAATTAATGCATTATCCTCAGGAATTAATGTCAATTCATCCAAATAAACACCATCTAAAAATGTACCAATTCCATCAATTAACGCATATAAAATTGGGAATGTAATTGCTAAGAAACTTAATTGGTATTTAGGGTCAATCATTTCATTTTGTCTTTTTAATGCATATGTTTCAGCTTGTTTTTCGTAAACGGCTAACGTAATAACCCCGATTGTCACAATAATAATTCCAGCAATATCTATCATACTCATTTCGCGTGGAAAGAAAATGAATAATAAAATTGCACTTACTGCTCCAGCTGAGTTTTGAACTGGTGCTGCAATCGATAATTCGATGTAGCGTAATCCGATATATCCAATTGTCATCGATAAAATATACATGAAGGATACTGGAAAATAACGAACCATGTCAAAAGGATCAAAAGTAATATCTTTTATAAGCATATATGCGGTTGCATGAATCCCCATAACAAACCCAACCATAATGACAATTTTTAAATGCGTATATTTTTCTTCGACATTAGATCCTTTTTTATAAAATAAATTAGCTGCACCCCAAGCAATTGCTGTAATAATAGCAAATATAAACCACATGAAACATAAAACCTCCACATTATTATTATAAACCCTTACAAATCGTATCATAAAATAAGAAAAAGCGATAAAGATATAAATTCTTTATCGCCTTTTTCTATTGTTGCTCTGTTTGAAAATTGCGCATTGGTGTAGCGACTTCTGCCCCTTCTTCTTTTAATATGTCTAAAATACGAAGGTTTAACTCCTCGCGCGTATTAATATATGGATCATATTCTGTAGAAGCGGTGAAAAAGTTTAACATAATTTCAATTCCTTGATCTGTTAAATTATTCACTTTCACATAGATTGTCTCCTGGTGTACTTCTGGATGTGTACGAACAGCTTCGTCAATTTTCGTAATAGCATTCTCTACAATAGTTGTTGGAGTATCATACATTAGCATGAATGAAAATGTAATTTGACGTTTACCCATTTTACTCCAATTCGTAATCGGTTCATTTGCAAGTGTTGCATTTGGAACTGTTACTAGCGCTTGCGCAAATGTTCTTACTTTTGTACTGCGAAATGATATATCTTCTACCGTTCCATCTACGCTTGGTGTTGTAATCCAATCATTTATCGTAAATGGTTTTTCCGTAATAATAATAACTCCACCAAATAAATTTGCAATAGCATCTTGTGCGGCTAATGAAAAAGCAAGTCCACCTAGTCCTAATCCGGTTAAAAAGCCGCCAACTTGATAATTGAACTCTTGTAAAATAACACTAATACTAATTGCGACAATAATTACTTGTAATGAGCGGGATAAAAAAGGAATTAAAATATCATCTAGTTTAATATTCGTCTTTTCATTGATAAAACGAAACATCTGCGAAGAACTAGAAGCTAAATTCAATAATCCCCAAGTAATTAAGAAAATGACAAAAACACGTAATAATTTAAACGTCGGTTCATCAATCCCATTATAATGAGGATAATATTGAATGGAAACATATAATCCTAATGCGATGAAAAACCATTGTAGCGGTCGCTCAAAGGCAGCTAAAATATTGGGGAATAGCGCTGTTTTCCCCTTATGACCAATTTTAAGTAAAAATTTAAATATATATTTTGTGAAAAATTTTCGGAACAAAATAAATAATAGGAAAATCCCGATTGTTATCCCGACTGTTTTCAAATGTTCTAATGAAATTAAATATTCCCAAGTCATGTTTCAATCTCCTAAAATAAGTTTTCTTTAACGTATCATATTATGTATGTTTTCGTCTACTTTCAAAAATATTTCCCAGGAAATAAGCTATGTGTAGACGTTTTATTTGTAAAAAATATTTTCATGGTAAAATAGAAGAGGAGATTGTTATAAAAGGGGATGGAAGCTGAGATGATTCAACATTCGAAAAAAATGGAAATTTTTTCTCCAGCTATTTTTGGAGATTTAAAAAAAGCTGCAAACGAGAAAGCAAAAACTGGTGTAAAAATAATTGATTTAAGTTTAGGAAGTCCAGATCTTCCGCCAAATGAAAAAATACGAAAAACATTATCTGATGCTAGTTTACAAGAAAATATGTATGGATATACATTAACAGGAACCAAATCGTTTAATAAAGCTGTGAGTGATTATTATAAACGAAGAGTAAATGTTGATATAGAGGCAGAGACAGAGGTTTTACAAACGATGGGATCACAGGAAGGCCTCGTGCATTTACCGATTGCATTTTGTGATGAAGGGGATATTGTATTAACGACAAATCCAGCATATGTTGCATATGATGCTGGCATAAAACTAGCTGGTGCAGAACCATACTATATGCCTCTGAAGAAGAAAAATAATTATTTACCTAATTTAAAAGATATCCCTGAAGAGGTGTTGCAAAAGGCTAAATTACTTATTTTAAATTTGCCAGGTAATCCGGTTCCAGCAATGCCAAATGAACGTTTTTTTAAAGAAGTGATTGAAATATGTACTACATATAATATTTTAGTTCTACATGACGCAGCATATTCGGAATACTATTTTGAAGGAGACAAACCGTCGAGCTTTCTTTCAGTAGATGGAGCAAAAGAGGTTGGCCTTGAAATTAACTCTTTATCAAAAAGTTTTAGCTTAGCAGGTGCAAGGATTGCTTATTTTGTAGGTAACAAAAATGCAATTGCTGTATTAAAACAATTAAAATCTAATTTAGACTATGGAATATTTGCACCTATTCAAAAAGCGGCAGTGACTGCTTTGGAAAACGCAGAAGAAATTACTGATCAGTTAAGAACGGTATTTAAGGAACGCCATCAAATAATGACGAAGGGGTTACAAGAGATTGGTTGGGAAGTTGCTCCTTCTACTGGTGGTATGTTCGTTTGGGCTAAATATCCTTATAGAATGAGTTCCATTGATTTTACATTTAAATTAATCGAACAAGTAGGTATCGTTACAGTTCCAGGCACCTCTTTTGGAACAGAAGGAGAAGGGTATGTTCGAATTGCTTTGGTACAGAATGCGGCGACGTTACAAGAGGCTATAGAGCGTTTCGCAACTTTAACATTTGATTAAAAGGAGCAAACAGATGAAGAAAGGTATTATATTCGTAATTGTTTTCTACATGATGTTAATAGGTTGTCAATCTGATCATGACGCATACGATGTCGACGGATTTTCAGCGGTAAAAGAATACGTTGATGCAATTATTCCACTTATCGATAAAACATTGGAGACAACGGAAGAAGCTAATGTACAAGAAATAACTAAAACAAATGGACAGTTATTTATCTTTGGAGAAGGAACGAAGTATGATAAAGCGGAAATGTCGAATTGGACGATTGAATTAGGTTTAGAAGAAGGGGCATGGGTTATAGAAGGAGAGGCACTATTTGATCAACTAATGGAAGTGCACGAATCAACCAATGCATTTATAAAGGAATTTGAAGATCACAAGAAAGTATCTGAAGAAACAGTAAAAGCATTGGAAAAAGAACGAACTTCATTAGGGGAAATGTTTCGGCAGTAAATATATTAAAAATACTTAGGACAGATTAAGAGTTCATACGAAATACGAATAATGATTAAAAAAAGCATGCATTATTTTTTGGACGAATTACTTATTATTCAATATTCATATGATGTAAAATTTCACTTACTATTGTCCTAAGTCTTTTTAACAAAAAATAGTTTGAAATTTCTGTAAATGGGTATATACTCTTATGGAATAAAATAGGGTGGGAGGTCGGATATTGTTTGTAAATAAATATGGTTAAGTATTTAAAAAATCACACTATATGAATTTTAGTAAAAATACGGTATAATACACATAATGAATGACTATTCATAATTGATATAGGAGTGATTTTAATGGGAAAAATAAACTTAGTTCGTGAAAGTGGCGTTTCAATTATTCAATTAAATAGGCCGGAAACATACAATGCTTTAGATATTGAAGCATTAGAGCAGTTAGAAGCGATTATAACGGAAGTAAAAAACAATGAAGATCAAATTGTCATTATTACAGGAGAGGGAAAGGCATTTTGTGCAGGTGGCGACGTAAGTATGATGGCAACATTAAAAGATGTTGATTTATTTGACGATTTAATGAATGCGATTACAAATATTGTAACTTCACTATATTTTATGCCGAAAGTAGTCATTTCCGCAGTGAACGGTTCCGCAGCAGGACTTGGTATGAGCCTTGCGTTAAACGCTGATTATGTTGTTGCAAATAAAGAGGCTAAATTTGGTATGTTGTTTGGAGGAATTGGACTTATTCCAGACGGAGGAGCCCATTTTTTCTTACAACAGAGAGTAGGAACCGAAAAAGCTAAACAATTCATATGGAGTTTAGAGCAAATTAATGCAGATGAAGCAAAACAAGCCGGGTATGTAGATGTTTTATCAGATGAGGATGCTTTTACGGCAGCAAAAATATTAGCATTTAAACTTTCACAGGCGCCAATCCAAGCGTTTTTACAAACGAAGGAAATTTTACATACACAAAATAAACTACAATTAGAAGAAATACTGCAATTGGAAAAGGCTGGACAAATGAAAGCCTCCCAAACAAAAGATCATCGTGAAGGAGTTCGGGCGTTTTTAGAAAAGCGAAAACCTCAATTCCAAGGAAAATAAAACGTTTTCTACTGTATATTTGGCAATTTTTTCACGAACTCCTCATAAAACTGACATTTATTGAGCATAAGCGAGTAAATGTCAGTAATCATATAGAAAATTAAGGTCAATCATAATAAATCGCGTGTATAACATATAAATGAATGTCAATGCAATTTGAAACAAACTATAGAAGAATGTTAACGTTAATAAGTGATGTCCATTTTTAAAGGTTGAAAATGGTTCATCAAATATAGGTTGAGGTGAAAATGTGTGCCAGTAATAGAAGTAGAAGGACTAACAAAAGTATTTGGTAAAAACACAAAAGAAGCATTGAAATTAGTAAACGAAGGTGCTTCAAAGGAAGAAATTTTAAACAAAACAGGATGTACGGTGGCAGTAAACAATGCAACATTCTCCGTAGAACAGGGAGAATTTTTCGTTATTATGGGTTTATCAGGTAGTGGTAAATCAACATTAATCAGATTAATTAATCGATTAATTGAACCGACAAAAGGTATGATTAAAGTAGATGGAAAAGATATTTCTAACTTAGACAAAAAGTCTTTACGTGAAGTAAGACGTAAAAAAATGAGTATGGTTTTCCAACGATTTGCCTTATTCCCGCATCGTACTGTATTAGAAAATGCAGAATTCGGTTTGGAAATTCAAAAGATGGATAAAGAAAAACGGAAAGAAATCGCTTTGAAATCTTTAGAATTAGTAGGATTAGGGGATTATGCGAACCAATACCCTGGTCAACTTTCAGGTGGGATGCAACAACGTGTTGGATTAGCGAGAGGATTAACGAATGATCCAGAAGTGTTATTAATGGATGAGGCATTCTCTGCACTTGACCCACTGATTCGTAAAGACATGCAAGATGAAATGGTCGATTTACAAGCGAAAATGCAGAAAACTATTTTATTTATTACGCATGATCTTGATGAAGCATTACGATTAGGCGATCGAATTGCATTAATGCGTGATGGTGAAATAGTTCAAATTGGAACGCCGGAAGAAATTTTAACAAATCCAGCGAACGACTATGTAGAAAAATTTGTAGAAGATGTGGACCGTTCGAAAGTGTTAACAGCAGGACATATTATGAAGCGACCTGAAACGGTAAATATTGATCGTCATGGACCACGTGTTGCTTTAGAAAGAATGCGTGCTGAAGGGATTTCTAGCATTTTAGTTGTAGATAAAGACCGTCGTTTACAAGGGTATGTAACGGCAGATGATGTATTAAAAGCTAGAAAAGAAGAAATAACGAATTTAAACGAAATATTACGTACAGATATTACTGAAGTAGATGTCGAAACACCGATGAATGAAATCTTTAATATGATTTATGATACTCCAATTCCATTAGCAGTTATTAAAGATGGAAAATTAGCTGGTGTACTCGTACGAGGTGCTGTTATAGCAGGACTAGCTAATGAAGGGAGTGTGAATGGAAATGAATAATTTACTTCTTGGACAATTATTTAACAAGATTCCTATCGCTGAAAAAACAGAATTAGCTACAGAATGGATTACTGAGAAATTTTCTTTCTTATTCACGCCGATTAAAAAACATTTTGGTAGTTTCATGGAGTGGACGGCCGAAATGTTAAACACGGTACCACCGATTGCAATGATTATTATCGTAGCAATTTTAGCATTTCTTGTATCTGGAAAACGTTTTGGATTAGCTGTATTTTCCATTGTAGGGTTATTAATTATCGAAAATCAAGGCTATTGGGGACATTTAATGGATACATTTTCATTAGTGTTAATCGCTAGTTTGTTATCGATTATTATTGGGGTGCCAGTCGGTATATTAATGGCGAAGAGTAAAGTTGCTGAAACAATTATTACGCCTATTCTTGACTTTATGCAGACGATGCCAGCTTTCGTATATTTAATTCCAGCAGTAGCATTCTTCGGAATTGGAATGGTACCAGGTGTGTTTGCATCATTAATATTCGCAACACCACCGACAGTTCGTTTTACAAATTTAGGGATTAGACAAGTTTCAGAAGAATTAGTAGAGGCTTCAGATGCATTTGGAAGTACAGGGGCTCAGAAGTTATTTAAGGTTGAACTTCCAATGGCGAAAGCGACAATTATGGCTGGGATTAACCAGACGGTTATGTTAGCATTATCTATGGTTGTTATAGCATCTATGATTGGTGCGCCAGGATTAGGAAGAGAAGTGTTATCTGCATTACAACGTGCTCAAGTAGGTACAGGATTTGTTGCGGGTATCGGTATCGTTATTTTAGCAATCATTATTGACCGCTTTACGCAAAACATGAATAAACAAAAATAATTTGTGGTTATCTTTTCAAATATGAAAAGTTTCCAAATATATATTACTTTAAAGGGGAGTATACATCTTATGTTGACAAAACTTAAGAAAATTGGTTTAGTTTCTGGTTTATCAGCAACATTGTTATTAGCTGCTTGTGGCGGAGGTAACGATAATAATGCTGGAAACAACAATGATGGTGCAGCGAACAATAATGACGCTGGCGCTAACTACGGGGAAGAAATGAATTATCAAATTACTGGTATTGAGCCTGGTGCAGGTGTATTTAAAGCATCTGAACAAGCAATTGAAGATTATGATTTAGAAGGTTGGGAAGTACAAGCTTCTTCAAGTGGTGCGATGGCTACAGCATTAGGAGAGGCAATTAAAAATGAAGAACCAATCGTTGTTACTGGTTGGTCACCACACTGGAAGTTCGCTAAATATGATTTAAAATATTTAGAAGATCCTGAAGGTACTTTTGGTGATGCAGAAACAATTAATACGATGGTTCGTGAAGGTTTAGAAGATGACATGCCTGAAGCATATGCATTATTAGATAATTTCAACTGGACTCCAGATGATTTAGAGGAAGTTATGTTAAAAGTTTCTGAAGGTGCAGACCCGAAAGAAGCTGCAGAAGAGTGGATTGGTGAGAACGAAGATAAAGTAGAAGCTTGGACAGACGGTATCGATGAAGTAGACGGAGATAGTATTGAGCTAGTGTACGTTGAATGGGATACAGAAGTAGCTTCAACAAATGTCGTTGGATTAGTGTTAGAAGATTTAGGATATGATGTTACAGTTACTCCACTTGATAATGCTGTAATGTGGGAAGCTGTTGCATCAGGAGAAGCAGATGGAATGGTTGCAGCTTGGTTACCAGGTACACATGGTGATTTATTCGCTGAATATGAAGATAAGTTAGTTGATTTAGGTCCAAACTTAGAAGGTGCTAAAATTGGTTTAGTAGTACCTGCATATATGGACATTGATTCCATTGAAGATTTAGATACGAAATAAATGATATAAGAGGCTGTATTTTATATAGCCTCTTTTCTTTACATAAAAAAATGGGAGTGCTTACATTGAAAAAAATATTTAAGAAAAGTTTAATTACTTTAGGAGTAACAAGTGCATTATTAATTGCCGGATGTAGTAGTTCGAATAATGATGCAACAAATAACGATGGGAATACAAATTATAGTGAAGCGGTCGATTATACAATTACTGGAATTGAACCTGGTGCGGGAATTTCTGTCACAACAGAAAAAGCGATCGAAGAATATGAACAATTGTCAGGTTGGGAAGTAGAATTATCTTCCACAGCAGCAATGATGTCAGAATTGGATACTGCATATAAAAATGAAGAGCCGATTATTGTGACTGGTTGGAATCCACATTGGATGTTCGCAAAATATCCTGATTTAAAATATTTAGAGGACCCACTTGATATTTATGGTGGAGAAGAAGGAATTAATACTTTAACACGTATCGGTTTTGAAGAAGAGTACCCACAAGCTTATAAATTTTTATCGCAATTTAAATGGGATGTAGAAGATATGGAAGAAATTATGTATGAAGCGGAAGAAACAGGTGATGAAGTAGAGGATGTGGCAGTACGTTGGGTAGAAGAGAATGAAGATAAAGTTTCTAGCTGGATCGATGGAGTAGATGGGGAAGGAGAATCAATTGAACTCGTCTCCACACCATGGGATTCTGAGAGAGCTTCATCGGGAGTTGTAAAAGAAGCGATGGAACAAGTAGGGTTTGAAGTGAAAGTTACTCCTGTAGATGTTGCAGTTGTTTTTGAATCATTAGCAAATGGAGATGCGGATGCAACAGTTGCTGCATGGTTACCTATGACACATAAAGATTTCTTTGAAAAACATGAAGATAAACTTGTTGACTTAGGCGCAAATTTAACAGGGGCAAAAATTGGTCTTTCTGTTCCTGAATATATGGATATCGATTCGATTGAAGATTTAGAAGCAAAGTAAGTAAAGGTGTGACTTTTTCTAAAATCCATTTAAACAAGAAGGTGTAAACGATGCATAACTGGAGAAGGCTTAGTTTCATAATATCGAGCATATTATTTTCTCTGTTTTTATTTGGATGTTCGAATGAAAAAGAAAATGATGTGTCATTAAGCGAAAGAGTAGATTATACGATTACTGGTATTGAAGCGGGTGCAGGTATTTCTAATAAAACAGAATTGGCGATTGAGGAATACGATAGCTTGGCGGGATGGGATGTAGAATTTTCTTCGACAGCAGCAATGATGGCTGCATTAGAAAGTGCATATAAAAACGAAGAACCAATTATTATAACAGGATGGAATCCTCATTGGATGTTTGTGAAATATGATGATTTGATATATTTAGATGATCCCCTCGGTATTTATGGTGAGGAAGAAGATATTCATACATTGACCCGTTTAGGATTAGAGGAAGATGAACCAGAAGCTTTTGCATTTTTTGAACAGTTTGCATGGGATATTGAAGATATGGAAACAATTTTATATGAAGCGGAAGAAACAGGAGAAGAAGTAGAAGTAGTAGCAGAAAAATGGGTAAAGGATAATGAAGAAAAAGTCGCAAAATGGATGGAAGGTGTTGATGGTACAGGGGTAGAAATTGAATTAGCATCCAATCCATGGGACTCAGAACGTGCTTCTGCAGGTGTTGCAAAAGCAGCAATGGAACAAGTCGGTTTCAAAGTGAATGTAACACCATTAGATTCAGCAGTATTATTTGAATCGATCGCAAATGGGGATGCAGATGCAACGGTAGGAGTTTGGCTGCCAGTGACGACGAAAGAGTACTACGACAAACATGAAAAGAATTTAGTCGATTTAGGTCCTAATTTATCTGGCGCTAAAATTGGCCTCGCCGTTCCAAGTTATATGGACATTAACTCCATTGAAGATTTAGAAGCGAAATAAGATTTGCATTCTTATTTAATTAAAAAAGTATGAAACATTCATTACGAATTTAAATTAATGATAATGGAATAAATGGAATGCAATTAAAGGGAAATAGTCTCCTTAAGGTAAACAGATAAAACATAAAGTCTGTTCTACTTTAAGGAGATTTTTTGTTATGCTGTGTGATATGAAATAAAAGTATGAAGTGAGTAAATTTTTCCAAGTATATTTTCATCCTACTACGCCAAATTAATGAAAAAGGAGAAAACGTGATGAAACGCTTTTTATCTATTTTCATGATTATGATGGTAGTCAGTTTCTTTCAACCAATGAATGATGTTGCTGCTTATGGCTGGGGATTTAAACAAAGTAAAGAAGGAAAACCTCCAGAGTTTGGCATATACGAAAAAATTATTGATAAATATCGTACATTGTATATAGGAAATACAGATGAAAAAGAAATTTATTTTACGTTTGACCAAGGTTATGAAGCAGGTTATACAGAAAAAGTATTAGATGTGTTAAAAAAATATGATGTCCCAGCGACATTTTTTGTTACAGGTCATTATGTAAAAGAAGAGCCTGAATTAATCAAACGTATGGTAAAAGATGGTCATCAAATTGGTAACCATTCATACCATCACAAAGATTTTACGAAAATATCGAAAGACGAGATGTATGAAGATATTGAGAAGTTGGATAAAGCGGTAGAAAAGATTACTGGTGAAAAGCAATTAGTTTATTTACGACCCCCAAAAGGGACATTTAATGAAAAATCTTTACAATGGGCAGAAGAAAGAGGGTATATACATGTATTTTGGTCATTAGCATACAAAGATTGGGAACGCGATAAAACAGAAGGGTGGAAATATAGTTATGATAAAATGATGCAACAAGTGCATCCAGGAGCGATCGTTTTATTGCATACAGTATCTAAAGATAATGCCGAAGCGTTAGAACATGTGATTGAAAAATTACAAAAAGAAGGTTATACATTTAAAGATTTAGACGACCTAATGATCCAACAATTTATTGATACGACATTGTTCTAGAAAATGAATATTCAAATAACTCCTTTATTTTGTTATACTAAATAATATAAAGATAAAGGAGTGGTAACATGAATAGAGATAATTTAATTGCTCCAGATAATTATAACATCTTGATGGATATCGAAAAACATCCGGCAAATAAATTGGCACTCATCTATAAAGAAGAAAATGGTACGAGAAAAGAAATAACATATGGTAAATTAATTGAAAATGTAAATCGAATAGCAAACGCATTAGTCAAAAAAGGATTGCAAAAAGGCGATAAATTACTCGTCATGGTGCCTAGGATTATCGAAGCTTATGAAACATATTTAGCTGCATTAAAATCAGGAATCATTATTATTCCAAGTTCAGAAATGTTAACGACAGCTGATTTACAATATCGTGTGACACATGGAGAGGTTAAAGGAATTGTCAGTTATTATCCATTTGCCAATGCTTATAAGGGGATCAAGCAATATGATGATTTATTGAAATTCTCAATTGGAGATAGTGTCGAAGGTTGGCATTTTTTAGATGCCTTAAAAGAGGAAGCTAGTCCGAAGTATGAAATCGAACATACGTCTAGAGATGATATTGCGTTTTTACCTTATACTTCTGGAACGACGGGTAATCCAAAAGGTGTTGTTCATACACATGCATGGGGATATGCTCATTTACGAACAGTAGCTGAAAATTGGTTAGCAATTCAAAAAGATGATCTCGTTTGGGCGACAGCTGCTCCAGGATGGCAAAAATGGGTTTGGAGCCCATTGATGTCTGTGTTAGGCTCCGGGGCAACAGGATTTGTATATAATGGAAAATTTAATGCGGAAAAATATATGACATTGTTAGAAAAGGAAAAGATTAATGTATTATGCTGTACACCTACTGAATATCGTATGATGGCAAAATTAGATCAATTATCTACTTTTAATTTAAACCATTTACATAGTGCGGTATCTGCAGGGGAACCATTAAATCGCGAAGTAATTGATACGTTTCAAAAAACATTTAATTTATCTGTACGCGATGGATATGGACAAACTGAAAATACGCTTTTATTAGGTATAATGAAAGAAATGGAAGTGAAACCTGGTTCGATGGGGAAACCAACACCTGGTAATGAGGTAGAAATAATTAATGAAGCAGGAAAAATTGTAGACGTTGGAGAAGTCGGTGATATTGCTGTTAAATTAAATAGTCCAGCCTTGTTTAAAAGGTACTATAAAGATGAAGAAAAAACGGCTATTGCAAAGCGCGGGGATTTCTATGTAACGGGCGACCGTGCCAAAAAGGATGAAGACGGATATTTTTGGTTTGAAGGCCGTGATGATGATATTATTGTCAGTTCAGGATATACAATAGGACCGTTTGAAGTGGAAGATGTACTCGTAAGGCATCCAGCTGTTCAGGAATGTGCTGTCGTTGGGACACCAGATGAAATACGTGGCCAATTAGTAAAAGCATTTATTGTACTACGGGAAGAGGTTGCAGATGAGGCTTTATTAATCGATGAATTAAAAACTTTTTGTAAAAAAGAAACAGCACCATATAAATACCCTAGAAAAATTGAATTTATAACTGAACTACCGAAAACAGTGTCAGGAAAAATCCGTCGAGTAGAACTTAGAGAATTAGAAAAAGCAAGATATAACAAATAAAATGAATAATCAAAATAGCAAAGAAACAACGTCGATATACATATTCGGCGTTGTTTTATTTTTATTTAAAAAAATAAGCAAAAAGACTTGAAAGTCAAAGAAGGTCAGTGTATAATGAAAACATAGTCAAAGATAGTCAAAGTCAAAATGGCGAAAGACAAACTTGACGTATAACATCATATTATGAATTAAAGGAGGAACTATAATATGAAATGTCAACAGTGTGGAATTAATCGTGCCAATGTAAATATGGCAGTGCAATTTAATAATGAGAAGATGCAATTACATTTATGTAATGAATGTTTTAACAATGTACAAAATCAAATGTCAGATATGAGTAACTTTATGCAAGGAGATGGATTTTTTGATCAAGGATTTTTCCAGCAAAATATGGGAGGATCTAACCAAGGACAAAGTCGAACAAAAACTAAGCAGAAACAAGGTGGCGGCCGTGATGGTTTATTAGATCAATTAGGTAATAATGTAACAGACGATGCGAGAAACAATCGAATTGATCCAGTTATCGGTCGTGATATAGAGGTAAAACGTGTCATAGAAACTTTAAACCGCCGAAACAAAAACAATCCTGTTTTAATCGGGGAACCTGGTGTTGGTAAAACGGCAATCGCTGAAGGATTAGCATTAAAAATTGTAGAAGGAAATGTCCCTTCCAAATTAATGAACAAAGAAGTATATGTATTAGATGTTGCTTCATTAGTTGCGAATACAGGAATCCGTGGACAATTTGAAGAAAGAATGCAGCAATTAATCCAAGAATTAAAAGATCGTCCAGAAGTTATTTTATTTATCGATGAGCTTCATTTATTAGTCGGTGCTGGAATGACAGAAGGATCTCAAATGGATGCAGGGAATATTTTAAAACCAGCTTTAGCTCGTGGAGAATTACAGATTATTGGTGCAACAACATTAAAAGAGTATCGTCAAATTGAAAAGGATGCTGCATTAGAACGTCGTTTCCAACCAATTATCGTAAAAGAGCCATCATTGGAAGAAACGGTGCAAATTTTACAAGGAATTAAATCACGTTACGAACAATTTCATGGTGTCACATATAGTGATGAAGTAGTGGACGCATTCGTACAATTATCAAACCGTTACATTCAAGACCGTTTTTTACCAGATAAAGCAATCGATTTAATGGATGAAGTTGGTGCTAGATTAAACCTTGCGAATGCAGAGAAAGATTCTGACTCTATTGAACAACAGTTAGAAAAGGTAACGAAAGAAAAAGAAGCAGCTGCAGAACAAGAAGATTATGAACGTGCAGCAAACTTACGTTACCAAGAAATCCAATTACAAAAACAACTAGACAAGGCGAAAGAAATTGATACAGAAATTCGTGCAGCAGTCAAAGTAGAAGATATAGAACAAATAATTGAGGAGAAAACAGGTGTTCCTGTTACAAAACTTCAGACAGATGAACGCGAAAAAATGAAAAATTTTGCTGAACATTTACGCGCAAAAGTTATTGGACAAGATGAGGCAGTGGATCATATTGCTAAGGCAATCCGTCGTAGTCGTGCAGGATTAAAATCAAAATATCGTCCAATAGGATCATTCTTATTCGTTGGACCAACTGGTGTTGGGAAAACCGAATTATCAAAAGTATTAGCAGAAGAAATGTTTGGTACAAGAGATGCGTTAGTTCGTCTCGATATGAGTGAATATATGGAAAAACATACAGTCTCAAAATTAATCGGTTCTCCACCAGGATATGTAGGTCATGAAGAGGCAGGACAATTAACGGAAAAGGTACGACGCCAACCATATTCAATCATTTTATTAGATGAAATTGAAAAGGCACACCCAGACGTACAAAATATGTTCTTGCAAATTATGGAAGATGGTCATTTAACAGACTCGCATGGTAGAACAGTGAGCTTTAAAGATACAGTTATAATTATGACGAGCAATGCTGGTTCACAGTTTAAAGAAGTTAATGTCGGTTTTGAAAAAGAAAACAACGTAATTTCTTCTTTTGAAAACTTATCAGATTACTTTAAGCCTGAATTCTTGAACCGTTTTGATGCAATTGTTACATTTAATGAACTGGAAGAAGAACATTTATTACACATTTTCGATTTAATGCTTACAGAATTAGAAAACACGATTGAAAATAATGATATTTCTATCGATATAACAGATGAGGCAAAATCTCATTTAGTAAAATTAGGATATGATTCACGTTTTGGTGCAAGACCATTACGTCGTGTTATCCAAAATGAAATTGAAGATAGATTAACGGATTTAATTTTAGAAGATGAAACAACTAAAGAAGTCCAAGTTCTATTAGAAGATGAAAAAATTGTCATGAAAAAAGCATAAAGGGCTGAAGCGGTGCTATCAATGATAGCACCGATTTTTTTATGTAAATTAGTTAGTTGCAAGAATGCAGTGCGAAGTTGCAAGAATATGAGCCGAAGTTGCAAGAATACATGCCAAAGTTGCAAGAATGCGTGTCGAAGTTGCAAGAATACGTGCCAAAGTTGCAAGAATGCAGTGCGAAGTTGCAAGAATGCAGTGAGAAGTTGCAAGAATCCAAGCCGAAGCTGTAAGAACCCAACTTCAAACCTTCAAGAACCCAACCCCAAAATCGCAAGAATCCAGTTGAATACCATAACCAACTCCTACACAAAAAGGAATATTTCAAAATAACTCGAATAATTTTTATTAAAATGCTCAAAATTGGCAAAACTAGAAGAAATGGCTTTTGGAGAGGAAGAATTTTTATGATTGAAAAAGAAGCATGGTCATTGAATGGTATTTTAGGAATGATCATAATTGGGATTCTTGCAATATGCGCGGTACTTAGCTTCTTGCATCATCATTATGTGGTTGCATTATTATTAGTTATTATAACTCTTTTCTTTATAACGAGTTTTACATTTATATATCCGAATGAAGCGAAATTAATTACATTTTATCATGGATATGTAGGGACGATTCGCAAACATGGGTTTATTTTTACCATTCCACTTACTAAGAAACGAACGATTTCACTAAGAAATGAGTCGATACATTTAAAAGATATTACCATTTATGGAACAGATAATGAAACATGGGCGGTTCATCTTTATATACAGTATAAAGTTGTGGATACGGCGAAGGCATTGTATGAAGTAGAAAATTACCATGCCTATATGAAAGAACAGAGTGTAGCCGCTATAAAAATTTTAATGACTTCCCAATTAAGCGATGGAACAAAAAATCAATTTGAAAAAAATTTACCACAAACTATGAAAGACCTTTTGCAAGAGGAAATACAACAAAGAGTAGATCGGATCGGGCTCGAAGTCGTAGAGGCAAATATAACGAATATTAAAAAAGACGGATAATTTCCGTCTTTTTTTTGTGGAATGATATTGACAAATTACTTAATTGGTTATATGGTTAGTTATACAACTAACTAACACGTAAAGAAGGTGATGCACAGATGAAAAGGGAATTAGATGACCAACGACCAATCTATATACAAATTAAAGAATTTTTAGAGGATGCAATACTAAAAGGATCGATTGCGATTGGTGAAAAAGCTCCATCAACAAATGAATTAGCGAAGTTTTATCAAATAAATCCAGCAACAGCAAGACAAGGGATGAATGAACTTGTGCAGGAAAATATATTAAAAAAGCAAAGAGGTGTTGGAATGTTTGTCACAGAGGATGCAATCCAAATTATTCGTGAAAAAAGATTACAAGAGTTTTTTGATCATTTTATTTTACCCTTACAAGAAGAGGCAAAAAAATTAAATATAACGAGTGAACAATTAGTAAAAATGTTAAAGGAGGAGAAGTAATATGCAATTGAAGGTGGAACATTTAACAAAAACTTATAAAAAGACCGATGCATTAAAAAATGTATCATTTACATTGAATGGACCAAAGATTTATGGACTGCTCGGTCGAAATGGAGCAGGTAAAACAACTTTTATGGATATATTAGCAGGATTACAACTACCAACTTCTGGAACAGTAAAAGTAGATGGCGAGACTCCTTTTAATAATCGTTCAATAACGAAAAATATTTGTATGATTAAAGAAGGCGATAATTTTCAAAAAGAAATGAAAGTGAAAGATATTTTTAAAACTTGCTCTATTATTTATGACCATTGGGACGAACAATTGGTACGTGACCTAGTGAAACTTTATAAACTTCCAATTAAAAAACGACTAAAAACATATTCAAAAGGAATGAGTTCTGCAGTTGGAATAATTGTTGGTTTAGCTAGTAATGCCCCAATTACGATTTTTGATGAACCATATATTGGACTTGATGCGGCTGGACGGAAGAAGTTTTACAATATTTTATTAGAGCAATATGAGAAAAATGAAAGAATGATTATCTTTTCGACACATTTAATTGATGAAGTAAGTTTGTTATTTGAGGAAGTATTAATTTTGCAAGAAGGAGAATTAATGCTTCATGAACAAGCAGAAACATTACGCAATAGTGCCTTCGTTATTACAGGTGATGTAGAGGAAGTGAAACATTTCATTGCTAATAAACATGTAATGGAAACGAAGCAAATTGCGAACATGATGACTGCCTCCATTTATGGGAATAAAGAAGAAGCTAAAAAGGCGGGATTCAGTGTGGAAGGAATTCCGATCCAGGATT
>DXHX01000160.1 GCA_019113205.1 Candidatus Pseudogracilibacillus intestinigallinarum
CGAAAATAGAAAAATCGTGATTTCGAGGACGCTGGGTCGTTCTACCGTCCCTGAAAAATAAAAAATCGTGATTTCGAGGACGCTGCATCGTTCTATCGTCCCTGAAAAATAAAAAATCGTGATTTCGAGGACGCTGCATCGTTCTACCGTCCCCGAAAATAGAAAAATCGTGAATTCGAGGACGCTGGGTCGTTCTATCGTCCCTGAAAATAGAAAAATCGTGAATTCGAGGACGCTGTATCGTTCTATCGTCCCTGAAAAATAGAAAAATCGTGAATTCAAGGACGCTGGGTCGTTCTATCGTCCCCGAAAATAGAAAAATCGTGAATTCAAGGACGCTGGGTTGTTCAACCATCTCTGAAAACAGAAAAAATGCGATTTCAATTAAGCAAGCCCATCTTTTCTCACCCCAGAAATCTATCCCCCATCCATCCCAAAATTAACTACGATACACGAATATAAAAATACCACTGGAGCATAATACAAATACTTCTGTCGAAAAAGGAGCAGGAATGTTATGAAGACAATGGAAAGAGAAAAACGTTGGGCAATCGTCGCATTAGCATCTGTACCACTCATTATGACTTTAGGAAATTCAATGCTCATTCCAATTTTGCCTGTAATGGAAGAGAAAATTTCTATCTCTAAACTGCAATCGAGTTATATTATTACCGTGTATTCCATTGTTGCAATCATTTGTATTCCAATCGCAGGTTATTTATCGGACAGATTTGGGAGAAAAGTGATTATCGTCCCGGCGTTAATTATTGCCGGAATAGGTGGATTAATTGCCGGAATTGCAGCATGGAAAATGGAAAATCCTTTCACCTTCATCATCATTGGGAGAATTTTACAAGGAATTGGTGCTTCCGGTGCAATGCCAATTGTCTTTCCGTTAATCGGAGATATGTTTAACAAAGAAGAAGCGAGTGCTACACTTGGTGTAATCGAAACTTCGAATACAGTTGGAAAAGTGTTAAGCCCAATTTTAGGAGCAGCATTAACAGCAGTCATTTGGTTTTTACCATTTCTGGCTATTCCGTTTTTCTGTGCTATTTCGCTATTGCTAATTATTTTTTTAATTAAAAAGAAAGAAGAAAAAGAAGAGGAAAAAATTACGTTTGCAATATATTGGGAAAAAGTGAAAAAGACATTTCAAGCACATAAAAAATGGCTCATTGCAATTTTTATTATCGGAGCAATTTTAATGTTTATTTTATTTGGTTTTTTATTTTATTTGTCGAGCCTTCTCGAGGACGATTTTCATATAAAAGGCGTGAAAAAAGGATTATTATTAGCTATCCCACTTTTAGCGTTGTCGATTGCTTCTTACATAACTGGAAAGAAAATTGGAAATGATATTGTAAAAATGAAATGGATTATTTTTATCGGTACCGTAATTTCTGGTGCATCTGTAACAGTTTTATCGCTAGAACGTCATTTTATTTACGTTATTATTATTTTTTTAGTATGTGGAGCAGGAATTGGTATTGCACTTCCATGCTTAGATGCACTCATTACGAATAGTTTAGAAAAAAATGTATTAGGTGCCATCACGTCAATCTACAGTGCGATGCGATTTATCGGCGTTGCAGCTGGCCCTCCAATCATTGCAATTTTGATGAAAAAGACATTAATTTCGATCGTTATTTTATTTACATGTTTAGCAATTATTACAGCAATTCTTGCATTTGTTTGTATTAAACCAGAAAAGAAAAGTATTTAATTATTGCAATAATTCTGATAATTGTGCATAATATATGTAAAGGAGCTAAAAGGGGGCGTCTTCCATGAAAAAGCAAAAGACAAACTATCATATTTATCGTTACAAAGGAAAAATGTTGGAGGCTAAAAAGGAAGCACCGTTCGATATTTCAATAACGGCTCGTTTACTATTAGACCAACTCTGTTATGAATGGAATAAAGAGCATCTTCAAAAGCAAATTGATATTGCGCTTGATGAAGGTGATCACGATAAATTTATGCAGTTAAGCGAACAATATCGTTCTTATTTATTACATTAATTTGGAACATGTGGGGAGATATGGACTTATGCCATATCTCTTTTTATATGGAAAAAAACAGTTGAAATAAAGATATAGACCGTTTGTAAGGGCTTTCTGTAATGTGAGGAGATTTCAGTACATTTCATCTCAAATCTTTGTTACAATAGGTACGAAGCAACATAAATAATAATTACGGTCCATAGGGAGGAATAAAGTGATGGATTATCGTATTGAACGAGATACTATCGGGGAAATTAAAGTACCAGCAGATAAGTTTTGGGGTGCGCAAACACAGAGAAGTAAACAAAATTTCCCAATCGGTCATGAAACTATGCCAGTGGAAATTATTAAAGCATTTGCTATTACGAAAAAAGCATCTGCCATTGCAAACACTGACTTAGGGTTATTAGAAAGTGAAAAAGCAGAAGCGATCGCATATGCAGCAGACAAAATTATAGCAGATGAATTAACAGAACATTTTCCATTAGTCGTATGGCAAACAGGTAGTGGGACACAGTCAAACATGAATGTAAACGAAGTAATTGCACATGTTGGAAATAAGTTTTTACAAGAAAAAGGTAGTGATTTAATATTACACCCGAACGATGATGTAAACAAATCACAGAGTTCAAATGATACATACCCTACAGCATTACACGTTGCAGTGGTATTAAAATTAGAAGATACAGTACTTCCTGCTTTACGCGTATTAAAAGATTCAATTAATGTGAAAGCGGAAGCATTTAAAGATGTCGTGAAAATTGGTCGTACACATTTACAAGATGCGACACCAATCACTTTAGGACAAGAAATGAGCGGTTGGCACCGTATGTTAGAAAAGACTGAAAAAATGATCCAAGAAAGTGCGGATCATTTAAAAGATTTAGCAATCGGTGGAACAGCGGTCGGAACAGGATTAAACGCACATCCAGATTATGCAGAAAAAACGTGTGCAGAGATTTCAAACATTACTGGTAAGGCATTCCGTTCTGAGCCAGTGAAATTCCACTCATTAACGAGCTATGATGAAACGGTATATGCACATGGTGCTTTAAAAGCATTAGCGGCTGACTTAATGAAAGTTGCAAACGATGTTCGTTGGTTAGCAAGTGGCCCACGTTCAGGATTGGGTGAAATTATTATTCCTGCGAACGAACCTGGAAGTTCTATTATGCCTGGTAAAGTGAATCCGACACAGAGTGAAGCATTAACGATGGTCGTTACTCAAGTTATGGGAAATGATGCATCCATCGGGTTTGCAGCGAGCCAAGGTAACTTTGAATTAAATGTATTCAAACCAGTAATTGCATTCAACTTCTTACAGTCTGCACAGTTACTTGCAGATGGAATGTTATCGTTTGAAGAGCGTTGTGTACGTGGAATTGAGCCAAACTATGAAAAAATTGATCAATTCTTAAATGACTCTTTAATGTTAGTTACTGCATTAAATCCACATATAGGATATGAAAATGCAGCGAAAATTGCTAAAACAGCTTACGAAGAGAACTCAACATTAAAAGCGACAGCTGTTAAGTTAGGTTTATTAACGGAAGAAGAATTCGAAAAATATGTTGTGCCTGAAAATATGATCGGGACAATTAAAGAATAGAATGAAAAAGAATGAGACGAGCCAATGTGCTTTCGTCTCATTCTTTTTTTAACGATGAAATAAAACTAATCTTGCATTTGGAGCTACGAAGCGGTGTGTATGTTCTTCATAACCTTTCTCTTTGAGCATTTGTTCTGCTAAAGTTCTTCCTTCTGTATCATTGCTCGCTTGAATCGTTTCATCTAATAATTTTTCTCCACTTTTTTCAAATACTGTTAGCACGTAGTCGCTCATCATTATTCCTCCTAAGAAAAATATGTAGTACATCCATTATGCCATGAAAGCGCTTATATTTGAAGTTTTACATATGTTTTTATTTTTTTGTAAAGTCACCTTGACATTTTGCCATTAAATATTTTATACTTTATGTAAAGTTACCTTGACAAAAGGAGCGGAATTACGAAAGTGAAAAACAGAATAAGAGAATTACGGAAAGAACAAAAATGGACACAAGAAGCTTTAGCGAAAGCGGTTGGTGTATCACGCCAGTCAATAGTCGCGATAGAAGTAGGGAAGTATAACCCTTCTTTGGAGCTAGCATTTAAAATATCTTCTGAATTTGGACTTCCAATTGAAGAAATATTTATATTTGAAGGAGATGAGACGTAGAATGTATGAAGAATTTGATATCGTTTCTTTTTTAATGGGACTTCCTTTAGCGATAATTTTGATTGGAATAATTGCTTTATATAACATTAAAAAAGGGAGGAAGGAACGACGTTATGATGAACGATATTCGAAAATACATGATGGTGCACGCTCAATAAGTTGGTATGTCACATCTGCTTTCATTTTACTTAGTTTGATTTTTGTTTTGATATATGAAAGACCGAGTACAGCCTTTTTCGTTTTAACAGTACTTTGGATTGTTCATACGACATCATATGGTATCGGAGCGGCTATTTTGAATAAAAAAATGTAAAGGGGTATAGGATGTTAAAAATTGATAATATTACGAAACGGTTTGGTGAACATATAGCAGTAGACAATTTATCGTTACAAATACCAGAAAAGGAATTGTTCGGGTTTCTTGGTGGAAATGGCGCAGGGAAAACAACGACCTTTCGAATGATTTTAAGTTTACTTGATCCGACAGAAGGACGAATTTTATGGAATGATGAAAAAATTAGTTACAATAAAAGTCATCTAATCGGTTACTTGCCAGAAGAACGTGGATTGTATCCTAAGCTAAAAGTAAAAGAACAGCTTATTTATTTAGCAAAATTAAGAGGAATGCCAGCTGATGAATCATTACAATCTTTAGAAAGATGGCTAGAGTGCTTTGAAATTAGTCATTATATCGATAAAAAAGTGGAAGAGTTATCAAAAGGAAATCAACAAAAAATACAATTTATATCAGCTGTTTTACATGAACCGAAATTACTTATTTTAGATGAGCCATTTTCAGGTCTTGATCCAATTAATGTTGAAATGTTGAAAAAGGCCGTAATAGACTTAAAGAATAAGGGTACATCTATCGTATTTTCTTCACATAGGATGGATCATGTTGAGGAATTATGTGAACATATTTGTATTTTACGGGAAGGAAAGGCAGTTGTTCAAGGAAACTTACAAGATATTAAACAATCTTTCGGTAAGAAAAATATTATCATCCATAGTGAAGATGAACTGCAGTTTTTACAAGAGGTAGAAGGAGTCCTAGATTTTAAAGCGACCATGCAAGGATGTGTTTTGCAAATCGAGGAAGAGAGAATCGCAAGAAATGTATTTCAAGCATTACAAGGAGAGGTTTTTGTACGAAAGTTTGAAATAGAAGAACCTACATTGAACGATATTTTCATTGCAAAGG
>DXHX01000161.1 GCA_019113205.1 Candidatus Pseudogracilibacillus intestinigallinarum
AAAGGCTAATTACTCCGATTAACACGACGAATATTAATGCATATGTTAGTACATTCCGAAAAATTCGGTCCATTTACAAACCTCCTCCCCTCAACGGGAAAACTCCATAACATAGTATCATATTAAATTTAACCAATACAACTAAATACTCTTTATTTTGCTTATTTTAAAGAAAAGAAAATAAAACTTTGTTCACATTTTATTTTTCAATTTCATCCTGGTATACTTCTGGCTTTAATATACCGATATACGGTAAATTACGATATCGCTCATTATAATCTAAACCATAACCAACAACGAACTCATCTGGCACTTCAAAACCAACCATATCTGCTTTAATTTTCGCGGTTCTTCCAGATGGTTTGTCTAATAATGTAACAATTTTAACCGATTTAGCTTTTCGATATTTAAATAAGTCCACTAAGTAACTTAATGTTAATCCACTATCGATAATGTCTTCTACGACGAGTAAGTCTCTTCCTTCTACTTTCGCGTCTAAATCTTTTACAATTTTTACTTCCCCAGATGAACGCATGCCACTTCCATAACTCGATACGTCCATAAAATCCATTTCGACATGTGTATCTATATGACGTACAAGATCAGCCATAAATGGGGTTGCTCCTTTTAACACACCGATTACGAGCGGAAATTTCTCTTCGTATTCTGCTGTTAATGTTGCCCCTAATTCTTCACATTTAGCTTTTATATCCTCTTCCGTTATTAATACTTCTAATATTTCATCACGCATAATTGTCCTCCTCATTTCCTTTTCCATGCTGTTCATAGGTAAGCATTATAAATAGGCCTTGTTTCTTTTTGTTTATTTTTTCATTTTTTCTAATGCCAATTAGCCATAAAATCTCACCAGTATGATCTGTCACAATGAATTTGTCATCGCGTAAATGACGTGGCACTTTTTCGTCCATAAAAATATCTTTTAACTTTTTTGTACCGTCTAGTCCATTATACGTCATTCTATCCCCATCACGCCTCGTTCGAATATGTAGTGGGAAGACAATCTCATCTTTCTTACAAACGTATGTAAACTTACTATTATGTATAGCATCTATATTATCTATATAGGTTAAGCTTACACGATCACCGTTCGATAAAGTACATGTTTGTTCCATATCTTCTAACAAAAGTTCTTGTTCTGCTTTTTCTACTGTACTTTCCTTATATACATATAATGTACGATACGCCTTTTCAATGTATACATTTTCGGGAAACTGTATACGTTTATTCGGAATATTAGATTGTAATAATTCCATAAATAGACCTTCATGTACATGGGATAAATTTTGTGACGGTTGTTTATATAGATAGTCTAATGTTAGTCGATAACAACGCCTTTGTAAAGAGACGGGGTATGACATAAATAGATCGAGTTGGATAGCAATTTCTGCTTTTTCCTGTCGGATGGTACATACATCACGAAACATCTTTTTTGCTTCCGCTTGTAAATAGCGTTCATCTTCTTGAACACTTTCCGTATAACGTTGTACCGTCCGATGTAATTGATCATATCGTTCTTTCAACGGAGGAACGATCGTTTTCCTTATGTAATTTCTTTCATAGGAAGGATCAAAATTCGATAAATCGATCTGTGGTTGGATGCCTTCGTTTTCACAATATTGTTCAATCATCGCTTTAGTGACACATAATAACGGGCGAATAATATGCCCTTCATGAAAAGGACGTTTCACTGGAATACCTAGCATACCATTTAAAGTGGTTGCACGTGTTAAGCTCATCAACATCGTTTCAATTTGGTCATCTCCATGATGGCCCATTGCGACAGATGATGCACGATACTTTTTCATCATTCGGTGTAATGCTTCATAACGTAATATACGAGCAGCGACTTGTGTACTTAATTTGTTTTGTGCAACATAAGTACGTACATCAACACGCACGGATTCATGTGTGATTCCCCAAGCATTACAAACAGATGCAACATATGCTACATCTTCTTCTGACGCTTTTCCACGTAATTGATGATCTACTGTCACAGCAATAAGTGCTAAACCTAATTCTTCTCGCATTTGGCATAATAGATGTAATAATGCCATAGAATCAGGTCCACCTGATGTTGCTACAATAATCGTTTCATTTTCATTAACCATATGATGTTGTTTCATAAAATTACGTATCATTTGTTTCATCATAAAATCCAATCTCATCCTTTTCTATATTATAACGATGATTGATCCTAAATGTCATTTAATAGGACGTTATTTTTAAAAAAAGATACGTTTCACGGAATATTTCCGTTGCAAATACCAAACTGATGAAAAAAAACGAATAAAGTAGGGATGATATGTTATCCATTCCTTCCTTTATTCGTTTAGAAACTTTTAGGATGTAGCGATTTGTTCCATCACCGGTATCGGTTTCCATTTCGGACGATATTTATCGATTTTAAATACGACGACTGTCATATCATCCCTTATCGTTCCCCCGTTATCACGAACAACATCTTCTAAAAGTAAATCTGCAATATGTTGTGGATCATCTGTTTCGATCTGTGCAATTTTTTGTTGTAATTGTTTTTCATCATGTGTCACATGTACGATTCCGTCATACAGTCCATCACTCATCATAATAACGATATCACCTTGTTTTAATGTTTGTTGAATCATATCTACTTCTACTTGTTGGATAATTCCTATCGGCAAACTACTTCCGTCAATTTGAATAACCTCATCCCCTCGTTTTAAAAAGCTAGGAACCGAACCAATTTTTACAAATCTTAATGACGCATTTTGTAAATTCACGATCGCTAAGTCTAATGTTGCAAAAATTTCATCCGAAGTCCGCAACGCTAAAATCGAATTGATTGATTCAATTGCGACACTTTCTGATATACCTGTCTGTAATAATTGTTTTAATAAACGTAATGTTTCACTACTTTCCTCCCGCGCACGTAACCCATTCCCCATTCCATCACTAATGGCCAAAGCATATTTTCCCTTTCCTACCTCTGTTAAGAGATGACAATCACCAGAAATGAGCCCGCCACCTTTTGCTGCCGTTGCAACACCTGTTTCAATCGTATATTGCTTTGCCGAACGAAATGTTAAAAAACTTACCCCGTTTGGAAAAGGAGATATTTCCTCTTTTTCCACGACGATCGTCTCATTTAACACATGTGATAATAATGGAGCAATGACTTTCGCACCTTCGCCATGATAATCGTGAAAAATAAGTGCTAATTCCATATCGATATTTCCCTTTTCTAACTGGTAAATATCAATTTTTTCTAATGAAATATGCATTTGTTGTAGCGCCCGTACAATTTCGATTTCTTTTTGTTCATGTCGGTGGCGCTCTTTCACAATTTCCTTTGCAAAATTATCCATCATTTGGGACACACCTTGTAATTGATCAGCGACGATTTTTTTGCTTTCGGCGACTTGTTCTTTTAATTGCTTATTTAAAGATAATAATGATATTTCATTTTTCATTACTTCAATGACTTCCGTTGATTTTACACAATGCCTATCAAATTGTGCCCGTTGCATATCGTGTATACTTCCACCGTGCAATAGTACGTCCTTCATGTTTTCCATTAAGACATACGTATCTTCGAATTTCCGTACCCAACAACGTTGCTTCATAAAACAATTTTGGCATGTCTTTTCCGTAACGAAACTTAAAAAATAATCTGTTTCATTTAGTGATGCTGGTTGCTGTTCTTTCATACTTGAAGATAAAAAACTTTCCGATAAAGCCTCAAACACATCAGAATATTGTTCTACACGCTTCGCTGTCACATCACGCATTTTTTGCAAATGTTTTCTTTCTTCATACGTATAAGCTGCCGTACCCGGAATATATTTTGATAAAGTATAGAGTAATTGTTTTGGCATCATATAAAACAGACAAACTGCGACAATTGATGCCATCATATTTGAGCCAATCGCTCCTATTTCTCCATACGTACTAACGAGTAATGTGCCAATTAAAAGTCCTGAACTCGTTCCGAATTTCTTCCCTTCATACAATAACCCACCTAATAAACCAGCAAATGCGAGTAAACTCATTTCATATAAATTAGTTATATTAGCTAAGGACAATATTAATCCTGTTACGACCCCAACCGTTGCACCAATCGCCGCCCCTCCTACACAAGCGATGACTAACACGATCCATCGAGCAAAAACGGAGGCTAAAGATACGTCATATATATTCCAACCAATAAAACCAGTTAAAATTGAAGCAAGTAATATAATAATGGAAATTACTTCTTCATTTTTCAATGTCACTGTGTATGATTTAAAAGAGAATAAAGCCATACTTTGTGTAAATATCATCCATAAAATAAGTGCCAAACATGCTTCCACTAAAAAACTTACCCCATGATAAATCGTTAATTTCATTTGTAACATATGTATAAGGAATCTCGGTGCAACCATTGCAATAAATAAACATGTCATGACCCACTTTGTTTGTCGTTGTTGTGGAAGAAGTTTCATTAAAAAAACAAACAAGCTAAGTGATAGAACGATAAATATTGCTTGTTCTATAGAATACGTACATGCACCGATGATCATCCAAAACGATAAAATCGACAATCGTTTCTGACCATATACCATGCATGCAGCGAAAAATGGTAGAGCAAAAGGGGATAATTCAAATAAAATGACTGCTCGTCCCAATAATAATGCAGTAGCCCATAGAAAAATATTTTTCTCCATTAAAAATGTGTAGAACATCATGTAGAGGTTTCTATCTTTGAACGCCATATTGGATTGTACTGTTTCACTCACAATATTCCTCCTCCTATCATAGTACGTTCATTACACCATATATATGTCGTTTATTTTGTCAAAATAGAGAATGAATAAAGAAGAACTTTTCGACGGATTTTACGAACATGTACATATATAAGCAAAACTTCTACAAATCTATTCTATTTTTTTGGAATGAGGACATTTGTTGACTTCATTTTAAAAGTGTTGTATTATATTTCATGTTGGTTGAAAAACTACTAGGCTTATATGGCGGTGTAGCTCAGCTGGCGAGAGCGTTCGGTTCATACCCGAAAGGTCGTGGGTTCGACTCCCTCCGCCGCTATCTATGAAAAAACGGTCCTGTTTATCTATGCTTGATAAACAGGACCGTTTTTCGTTTTACAATAACTTTTCGTCATAGAAAAGTATTGCCGAATTCTACAGTAAAAATGCGATAAAATCAATTGGAGTCCCAATAACAAGTTCTTTTACTGAAACTCCCGTATTGATTTCACTCGGTTTTGTCTGTGGCACTTTTTACGATTTACATAAAAACAAGTCCATCCTATATATAGAAAAAGGCAAGTGTATTTTATACACTTGCCTTGGATCGCCTTATATTCATTATAATAAGAGCATTATTTGGTAAACAGCAATTGCTATCCTCTTTTAGCACCTCTTCCGCCACGTCGAGATTCAGTGTGCTTCTTTAATGATGCTAAACGGTCCTCTGAATCTTTTAAAAAACGATTCATTTTAGATTCGAAGTTTTCCGTTCTCTCTCGAGTTTGTTTTTGACGTACTGGTCTTTCTTTTGCCTTTTTAATAGATAATCCAATTTTACCGTCATCTTCTACATTAATTACTTTTACTTGTACTTCGTCTCCGACAGTTAAATGTTCATTGATATCTTTTACATAATTGTCAGCGACCTCACTTATATGAACAAGTCCTGTCTTACCTTTTTCTAATTCTACGAAAGCACCAAAATTTGTAATTCCAGTTACTTTCCCTTGCAATTTGCTGCCTACTTCAATTGACATTAAAAAATGCTCCTCCTTGATAATTTTAAAAATGTTTCCATTTGTTCATAGTATACGAATTATCCAAAAATATGTCAATAAGAGAGACTATCGTCATCCTCTAATTGGAAAATTAGCTCTCCTTCTTTAGATAAAAAATAATTCGTTCTAGCAATTTCTAAAATATAATCATCATCTTTTAGTAGATTCACTTCTTCTACTAATTTTTCTTTTTCATGCAGTAATGCTTCTTTCTCTTCCATAAGTTGTTCATGCTCATTTAATTTATCTGCATATGTAGCACGTTGTGTCATATGATACCAAAATAAAGAGCCTGATATAACGACCATCACAATAGCGGAAAGTACGAGTCTTTTCATTAAGCGTCTCTTTTTACGTTGTTCCCGCTTTATTTGTTTTTCATATTGTTCTACGTAATTTGATTTAATTTTTGCGATTGAACTACCTTGCCTTTGCATGAGAGACTTCCCTCCTCTAATTTACCGCTTCCATTTAACAATCAATTTAGTATATATTGTACTATAAAAGCGACATAAAATGGTAATTATATTGCTATTTTTTCGTAAAATGAATCTCTTTAACCGTTGCAAACGTTGACCGAATAATTTAAACCATACTTTATACATACATTTCTTCAAAAAATTATATACATAGAGCAAACATCTCATACAAAAGTATAGTATATAGGTAATTGGTTTCACAACCAATATGTAAATAGCTCGCCAAATAAATCGAACAATGTGCATCATACATTGTAAACACTTCATATAAAAGGTTTGAACAAAGACGATATACGCACTATATCCAAGCAAAACCGCTAATAAAAAGTAAAACCGCAATATGCCGTTATTCATTTTATATAAAATGTAATAAACGATTGCGGTTTGACAAAGCCAGTACAACACGAACAAAAAACGATAAAGCAGTGCGTTTCGTAATAGTGGCATGATCGTGTGGCGAAAAGTGTCTGTCGATATTCCAATATAGACACCAGTACAAATCATCACACCTAAAAACACCCACTCTTGGTGGACTGTCATTTAAAGAGCTTGCTAAATAAACTTTTAGCTGACTCCGGTTGGGTATCATCCATATACGAAAAATCATCGATCTTTCCGTGAATGATGACGAGTCCATCTTGTACATTTAATGTTTTTAATTGAAGCTTTTCTCCACGTACAATAACGTATCCCATCACCGTTTGTAATAAAAATTCTTCTTGGTCAAAACTATCGATTTCTTTTACACCGGTTACTTCAATTTCTTTGCGATTTTTAATTTTTATGTCGTGTGTTCCTGTCGCTATTTCTTTTTCAACTTTTAATGTATCTTTCATTCCTCTCACCCCTTATTCCTAACATATGTTAGGAGGGACAAGTTTAGAACGAATTATTCTGCAGATATTACTCTCTCTTCACGAACAACTTCATACAATGTTGTTGCCTCGTCTTTTTTCACATGTTCTTTCACATGTAGCACTTTTACTGTTAAAGTTGTTTGCCCAAAGTATATTGTAATTAAATCCCCCACATCGATAATGACAGAAGGTTTTGCTACTTGGTCATTTACCTTAATTCTTCCTTGTTCAGCAATTTCTTTCGCTAATGGACGACGCTTAATAATTCGTGATACTTTTAAAAATTTATCTAAACGCATTTTTATCATTCCTCTTTCTTTGCTTCATTCCAAAAATGATCTAGCTGTGCTAACGTAAAATCATGGAACTCTTTATTCGATTCCTTCACACATTGTTCCACATGCTTAAATCGGCGGATAAATTTTTCGTTCGTTTGTTGTAATGCATGTTCTGGATATATGTCATAAAAACGAGCAATGTTTGCTAAGACGAATAACATATCTCCGAACTCTTTTTCCATCTCTTTTTCATCATTCGCTTCCGCCGCTTCTTTAAATTCCTGTAATTCTTCTTCCCACTTCAACCATACATCTGTAACTTCATCCCAATCAAATCCTACTTTTGCCGCTTTACGCTGAACTTCATCTGCTACTTGTAAAGCAGGAGCAAAAGTGATGATATCTTCTAACATCGAATGTTTCAGTTCGCTTTTTTCCTCACGCTTTAATTCATCCCAAGTTTTATTATTTTCGCCATCCCCAAACACATGTGGATGACGGTGGATCATTTTTTCGGTAATCGAACGAATGACATCATCTACCGTAAAATAACCGTCGTCTTCTCCAATTTGGCTATGGAGCATCACTTGCAACAATACATCGCCAAGCTCTTCAATAATTCCTTCATCATCTTCCCTTTGAATCGCATCGATTAATTCATATGCTTCTTCTTGTAAATATTTTCTCAAAGAGGCATGTGTTTGTTTTCGATCCCACGGACACCCATTTGGTCCTCGCAATATTTGAATCGTTTCACGCAATGTTTGGAAATGATGTGGTAGAGCTTCTTTTATCGGCGGAACATAAACAGATGTTAAATTGCTCATTTCCATCACTCTATCTAACTCTTCCAATGGAACAGTTAACAGTTTTTCGTTCACCGTACCTGCCGCTTCGACAATCGTTACTTCATAATGCGCTGGTAAATCTTCTAGTAGTGCAAGTTTTACATCTGATGCTATAAATGCATCATATACTTGGCAAAAGATAATATGCTGTTTATATTGTAATGATGTACGATCAAACGATGTTCCATCCACAAATTGAAAACCGTCAATCGGATCGATTTTCAACGCTGTAAATAAATCATCTAAATAACTTTGACCACCTAAAAGATGTATATCTGCTGTCGGATGTTCTAATAATAACTGAACTGTACGTTCCGCAAGCATCGGATGACCAGGTACCGCATATAATATGTCTTCTGTTTCTGCCTGTCGTACTAATATGTCTACAATTTCTTCATATACCGCATCAAATTGATGATGTTTTTCATATATTATATCAAAACTTTGAAAATGTACCCCTTCCTCTTGTAAATAAGTAATAACAGGGTGGTCTAACGTTCTCGCATAAATAGTAATAGGAGCGTTTTTTAATGTTTGATACAATCCAAACGGCAATTGCTCGATATTTCCTGCTCCTAGACCTATTACTTCAATTTTACCCACTTCATTTCCTCCCAATTTCTTCATCTTTTTTTCGGACAATTTTCTCCAAACGTAAAAATAATCGTGAAAAAGGTAATGCTTCATATTGATGTTTCGACAATACATGATATCGAATGAGACAAATCATATATATAAGTGCCCCAATAATTACTGTTCCTAGTACATATACCGCTAAAGTTAAACGGGTAAACGGAAGGAAGAA
>DXHX01000162.1 GCA_019113205.1 Candidatus Pseudogracilibacillus intestinigallinarum
TTTCACAAACTTAAAATCACTAGAACGAGGAGAACCCTTTACAAGTAAGAAGTCATCTTCTTTTATAAGAGGTGCAACTGCTACCGAGAGTCTAATGGAACGACCCGTACATCTTCGTCATAATTAATAAATCTGTATCCAATGCGATAATTTCTTCTGGGTCGATATTTGTTGCTGCACCAATCCGTTCTTCCACTTGCTTTCCTTCTTCTACTTTCGTTGATAATAATGGATCATCAATCCCTTTAGTCGTAGCCGTTATATCTTCTGGAGTTGTTAATTCTAATACAATTTCAGCTACTTCTAATGACATCGGTAAAATATTTTTCGGTACAGCTTCAACCGTCACGTCCTTTCCTTCCACATCTACTGTTACTGGAAATTGTGGTTCTTCTGTTTCTACATTCGTATCTTCTGTCACATTATTTGATGGTGTATCATTATTTGAACATGCAACAAATAATATCATGACAACAAAAAAAGGTAACACTTTTTTAAACATTACTTTCTATCTCCTCTATATACGGTGTAATCGTGACACGATTCATTTCTTCATCTTTTCGAATACGTGCATCAATATGATAAATATTTTTTAATAATGGCGCTGTTAACACCTCTTCAGGTGTTCCAATTTTTTGTACTTTTCCTTCATTTAATAAAAGTAATGTACGACAAAAGCGAGCAGCTAAATTCAAATCGTGTAAAACGATAACGATTGTTTTCCCTTGTTTACTTAATTTTTGTAACATCGTTAAAATTTTCAACTGATAATGGACATCTAATGCCGAAATTGGTTCATCTAATAAAATAATCGGTGTATCTTGAGCAAGTGCCTTCGCAATCATGACTAGTTGCCTTTGCCCACCAGATAAATGACGAATCGATTCATTTTGTAAGGCGGTCGTATCAGTTTGTTCCATCGCCCATTCAATCATTTCCTCATCTTTTTTCGTTTCACTTTTAAATAATGTTCCATACACATGACGTCCCATTTGAATGACATCTCTCACTAAAAAATCAAAGCCAACATCTGTTTCCTGTGGGACATAACTAATCATTTTTGCTAATTGTTTCGGGGTAAAAGTATGCTGTTGTTTTTCATGAAGCAATATATGTCCATTATGGTGTGTTTGAATATTTGCGATCGTTTTTAATAGTGTAGATTTCCCACTACCATTTGGCCCAATTAATCCAAAAAATTGTCCTTTATTAATAGTAAAATCAATATGATGTAAAATATGTTTACGCCCAATTTGAACATCCATATTTTCTAATGTTACTGCTTGCAACTTATCCCCTCCTAACAGAACGTAATATTAAAATGATAAAAATTGGAGCCCCGACCATCGCAGAAACAACTCCTACTTGTAATGTTACTGGTTGTAAAATCATGCGCGAAATTAAATCCATCATCATGAGAAAAATTGCACCAGTTAACATACTCGCTGGTAAAAGCAAACGATGATCAGCTCCAATGACGAGTCGCAACATATGTGGGACGACTAAACCGACAAAACTAATAATGCCGCTAACAGCAACTGCTGCACCTGTCATTAACGCGACAATAGTAAGTAATGAATTTCGAACGAGATGAAGCCTCACTCCTGAAGTGATTGCTTGCTCATCCCCTAATAACATGACATTTAAAGAACGACCAAATAAACAAATAATAATACTTCCTATTAAAATAATCGGACCGACAATCTTCACTTGTTCCCAAGTCGTCCCTTCCAATCCACCTTGTAACCATAATAATGCCCCACGTAATTCTTGTTCAGTGCTTGATGATGCGATTAATACATTCGTAAAAGAAGAGAAAAAGGCATTCATTCCAATACCGAGTAATAATAACAATGCGATACTATTACTATTCGTTACTCTCCAAACGAGCAAAATAAGTACCATTGCAAAAATTGCCCCTAAAAAAGCGACGAGAGGTAAAATCGCTTGATGAATTGCTGTTAGTCCTAGCGAAATTGCAAGAACCGCCCCGAAAGCTGCACCACTTGAAATCCCAATAAACCCCGGTTCTACAAGTGGATTTCGAAACAATCCTTGCATCGTCACCCCACTAATTGCTAAAGCACATCCGACAAGCCCTGCTAACAATACACGTGGCAGACGAATATCTGTAATAACTACGGCATGTTTATCTTCAAATACTATATCTACTGGTATAGATAGTTTATGCAAAAAAATATAGACTGTTTCCCTAAATGGGATCGAAACCGGTCCAATAGATACAGCAACAACGATGGAGATAAACAATAATATAGTAAGCACGATAATCGTTAATGTTTTATTCCATTCAAACAAGCGATGTTTGCCTTTTTCATTCATTTCCATTTATCTATTCCTCAATCTATCTGTTACTTTATACGTGTAAAAATTTTTCTAATTGTTCTTTTGGTAAATGGTGTCCAATATAAAATTGTTCAAATTCTCCATATAATGCTGTCACTTCATCAAAACGCATTTCGTATACAATTTTCTTAAATTGTAATGCATCGTGCGCAAATAATGTCACACCCCACTCAAACCTATCTAAACCAATTGAACCTGTAATAATTTGTTGTACTTTTCCTGCATATTTTCTTCCAGTTAAACTATGCTCATACAATAATTTAGAACGTGCACCTTTTTCTAATGTATACCAATTATTGTCTCCTTCTCGCTTACGGCTCATTGGGTAGAAACAAATATATTCCCACTTAGGTAAAATTGGCTTTAATCTTGCTTGTGTTTCCGGTAATGTTTCTGGATCTACTCCATTATCTGGACGATATTTTGCTAATTCTACAATGGATGTATATGAATGTGTTTGAATCAAATATTCTGCTAATTTTGTTTTATTTAGTGCCGTTTCCACTTCTGCTACTTGTGCAAACGTAGGGCGTAAAATCATAAGTAGTACATCGCCTTTATGACCAATTGCTTGATAAAGTGCATGGCTACCTTCTTTTTTCCCTTCCACGAGATCCCACTCTGTTAACAATTCATGAAACTGTGTAAGAGCTTCTGTTCTTTCTTTTTCACTCGCATTTTTCCATTTTTCCCAATCTACTTTTCGTAGGTCGTGCAAACAGCACCAACCATCCATCGTTTCTACTGCTTCAACCATAAAAATCAATCGCTCCTTTTGTATTGAAAAATGTTCATCTTTAATATAACATAATTTATATATACTAGACAGTCAATTAAGTCTTGTTCAAAAAATCGTAATAACTTTTTTAACATTCAAGCATACTAACAGCTAATTAAACAAAGTTATTCGAACAGTAATTTTTCACAAAATTTTAAAAAGAGGTGCAAAAATGGGAAAGAAAAAAGTTGGATTATTAATTATGGCATATGGAACTCCGTATGAACAATCGGATATTAAAAGGTATTACACACATATTCGTAACGGAAGAGAGCCATCACAGGAAGCTTTAGACGACTTAACAGAAAAATATGAAGCAATCGGTGGAGTATCACCAATGGCTAAAATTACGAAACAACAAGTAGAAGCAATTTCTGCAAAATTAAATGAACTACAAGACGATATTCAGTTCGAACCATTTATCGGATTAAAACATATCGAACCATTTATTGAAGATGCAGTTGATGCCATCCGCGAAGCAGGGATAGAACATATTGTTTCGCTTGTTCTCGCTCCACACTATTCTAGTTTGAGCATTAAAGGATATAATAAACGTGCAAAAGAAGCGGCAGATAAATATGATATTACAATTAGTTCTGTGGAAAGTTGGTATACAGAAGAAGGATTCATTGAATATTGGGCTAAATCCATTGAAGCGGAATATGTAAAAATGACAGAAGACGAACAAAAAAACGCAATCACATTATTTTCAGCACACAGTTTGCCAACAAATATTTTAAAAATCAATGATCCATACGTAGATCAATTAAAAGAAACAGCAAAATTAATTGCAAAGAAAGCAAATATTACAAATTATGAAGTTGCATGGCAAAGTGAAGGAAATACACGTGTCGAATGGTTAGGACCAGACGTCTGTGATGTGACGAAAAAATTATACAATGAAGACGGTTATCGTACATTCGTTTATGCACCAGTAGGATTCGTTTCCGACCACCTTGAAGTATTATATGACAATGACATCGAATGTAAAGAAGTATGTGATGAGTTAAATGCTAATTATTACAGACCGGAAATGCCTAATACCGACGCTCTATTCATAGAAACATTAGCAAAAGTTGTCCTAAATGAACTAAAAGTAAAAATATAATTCGGTAAAATATACCCTCCTTTTATATAATGAAATGGAACTATATAAGAGGGGGTATTTTTTATGAGAACATCTCATGACGATGACATGAAGAAATATCGTAGATTAAAGAGATATTGGCAACTAGTATTAAAGTATAAGCAAAACATATCTTACACGGATTATTAATATTATACGTTATTTGGCCAACGCTTAGAGGGAAGTGCGATCAATGAGTTATTGGATTATGATGAAGATTTAAAATGCATTATCATTCATATCAAACATTATTGGAATGTGTAAAGGTGAAGGATTTTACAGCGTTGTTGTATACACTAAACGCTGTTGACCAATCGTTATACTTTCATTACATGAAGACAAGCATTAAGACATTGAAAAACATATATCGTATATCAAACATAGCTTGATGTATTCATACAATAACGGTCGTATCGAAGAGATTAATAACAAAATA
>DXHX01000163.1 GCA_019113205.1 Candidatus Pseudogracilibacillus intestinigallinarum
AGATTGGGGAGAAGGAGAAGCATTAGCTTTCGCATCCATTGTGAAAGACGGAACTCCAATTCGTATAACAGGTCAAGATTCAGAGCGTGGTACTTTCGCACACCGCCACTTAGTATTGTATGATACTGAAACGGGTGAGAAATACTGTCCAATGCACGGATTAGATGATGCAAATGCGTCATTTGATATTTATAATAGCCCATTATCTGAAACTGCTGTATTAGGATTCGAATATGGTTATAGTATTCAATCACCAGAAACTTTAGTTATTTGGGAAGCACAGTTTGGAGACTTCGCTAACGTAGCACAAGTAATTTTTGATCAATTTATTTCTTCTGCACGAGCGAAATGGGGCGATAAATCGAATATGGTTATCCTGTTACCTCATGGATATGAAGGGCAAGGACCAGAGCACTCTAGTGCACGTTTAGAGCGTTATTTACAGATGGCAGGAGAAAACAACTGGATCGTTGCAAACGTAACGTCATCTGCTCAATTCTTCCACTTATTACGCCGTCAAGCGCAAATGCGTGGATCAGAAGAAGCGCGTCCATTAGTAGTTATGTCACCTAAGAGTTTATTACGTAACGAACGTGTCGCATCACCTGCTGAAGAGTTTACAAATGGTAAATTTATGCCTTTACGTAACCAACCTAACTTAAAAGTAAGCAAGAAAAATGCGAAACGATTATTATTAGGTTCTGGTAAAATCATGGTCGATATTGAGGAAGCAATTGAAAATTCGGAGGATAAATTTGACTGGTTACGTGCAATGCGTGTAGAACAGTTATATCCATTCCCGCAAGATCAATTGAAAAAAGAAATCGAACAATTACCTAATTTAGAGGAAATTGTTTGGGTTCAAGAAGAACCTAAAAATATGGGAAGCTGGCGTTATGTTTTAGAATATTTACGTGAGCTTACTAAAGACGGAGTAAAAATCCGTTATGTTGGTCGCCCTGAGAGAGCTGCAACTTCAGTAGGGGAGCCAAATGTTCATAAAGTAATCCAAGAAAAAGTCGTGAATGAAGCGATTAATCCAGCAAAGGGAGGAAATAATAGTGAAGGAAATTAAAATTCCAGAACTAGCTGAATCAATTACAGAAGGTACGATAGCTGAATGGCTTGTACAACCAGGAGACAAAGTAGAAAAAGGGGATCCGGTTGTAGAATTAGAAACGGACAAGGTAAACGTTGAGGTTAACTCTGACTATGCAGGTGTTATTGTTGAAGTACTTGCAGAAGAAGGAGACGACGTAAGTGTTGGGGACGCTATTGCAAAAGTAGACGAAAGTGGTTCAGGAGCAGCTGCACCATCTACGGAAGCGCCGGCAGCTGAAGAGAAAAAAGAAGAAGCGGCACCAGCAGAAGCGCCTAAACAAGAAGCACAAGAGGAAGTTGTTGCAACAGAAGCTGGAGATGTTATTGCATCACCTGCTGCTAGAAAATTAGCTCGTGAATTAAACATTGATTTATCACAAGTGAAAGCACAAGATCCTTTAGGTCGTATTCGTCCAGAAGACGTAGAGGCTGCAAACAATGCAGCTAAATCTGCACCAGCAGCTCCAACGAAGAAACAAGCTGCAGCTACTGAGACAGCTCAACAGTTTGAAAAACCTGTACGTGTAGAAAAAATGAGCCGTCGTCGTCAAACAATCGCTAAACGTTTAGTAGAAGCTCAACACGAAGCTGCGATGTTAACTACGTTTAACGAAATCGACATGACAGCAATCATGAACTTACGTAAAGAGCGTCAAGAAGGATTCGTGAAGAAAAATGATATTAAATTAGGTTTCATGTCATTCTTTACAAAAGCTACTGTAGCTGCTTTAAAAGAATTCCCATTATTAAATGCGGAAATTGACGGAACTGATTTAATCGTAAAAGAATTCTACGATATCGGTATTGCAGTATCTACAGAAGGTGGATTAGTTGTACCAGTTGTACGCGATGCAGACAAATTAGACTTTGCAGGAATTGAGAAAGAAATCGTTCGTTTAGGAACATTAGCAAGAGATAACAAATTAGGATTAGATGATTTACAAGGTGGATCATTCTCAATCACTAACGGTGGTATCTTCGGATCTATGTTATCAACTCCTATCCTAAATGCTCCACAAGTTGGTATTTTAGGAATGCACAACATCGTTAAACGTGCAGTTGTTATGCCTGATGATACAATCGAAGTTCGTCCGATGATGTACTTAGCATTATCTTACGACCACAGAATTGTAGACGGAAAAGAAGCAGTTCAGTTTTTAGTACGTATCAAAGAAATGCTAGAAGATCCATACGACTTATTATTACAAGGTTAATAAATATAAACTAGGATATGTGGACCCCAACCCCCACTTATCCTAGTTTTTTTATGTGAAGAAATTTTTTATTGAAAAAATTTGCTAAATAGATTATTGTTAGTAATGGATTAACCGTATAAATAAGAGAAAGTATACATACATTTGTACAGAATGAAAAATTAGGAGAGAGAATATATAATGCAGGAGAAAAGTATATTATTTACTGGTGGAGGAACTGCGGGCCACGTTATTGTTAACTTAGCACTTATACCATACTTTCATGAGCAAGGATGGAAAATAAGTTATATCGGTTCTAAAGATGGAATTGAACGTGAATTAGTTGGAGATATTCCATATGTTGACTATTATCCTATCTCAACAGGGAAATTAAGACGTTATATGTCGATTGAAAATTTTAAAGATCCTTTTAAAGTATTAAAAGGAATTGCAGATGCTGCACGTGTGATACGTAAAACGAAGCCACAAATCATTTTTTCAAAAGGTGGGTTTGTTTCAGTTCCAGTTGTTATTGCAGCGAAATTAAAACGTGTACCAACGATTATTCACGAATCAGATTTAACTCCTGGATTAGCGAATAAATTAGCATCCCCTTTTGCAAAGAAAGTTTTAACTACATTCCCTGAAACAGTTAAATACATTAAGGGAGATAAAGCAAAACATGTCGGTGCCGTTGTACGTGAACATTTATTTACCGGAACACGAAGCAGTGGATATGAATTAACTGGATTTAATGAGGGAAAAACGACCTTACTTATTATGGGGGGGAGTATCGGTTCCCAAAAAATTAATGACATAATTCGTGAAAATTTAGATATTTTATTAAAGACATATCAAATTGTGCACATATGTGGTAAAGGCAATGTGGATGAAACATTCAAAAGAGCAGGCTATGTACAGTACGAATATGTGCATGATGAATTAAGTGATTTATTTGCGATAACGGATATTGTATTATCACGAGCAGGATCAAATGCTATTTTTGAATTTTTGGCATTGAATATTCCAATGTTATTGATTCCATTGTCATTAGCTGCTAGCCGTGGCGATCAAATTGATAATGCGAAATCATTTGAACGTCAAGGGTATGCACATGTACTATTTGAAGAAAATATGACAGATAGCACGCTTTTACAAGCGATAACAAGATTAACAGAAGAGGCGGAAACTTTAAAAGAAAATTTACAAGTGGAAAATAGTGAAGTTGCTCGTCGTGAAGTGATTCAACTTATTGAATCAATGGCTAAAAAATAAAAATGAACCTTTCATAGAAAAAATTATCTATGAAAGGTTTTTATATGGGGAAAAATGGGAATATAATAAAATAACTTTACTTGGAATGAGAAAGTAGAAACGAAGTTATGTAGATATATGTCGAATGATGAAGGATAATTCTGAAAGCGTATACATATTTAAGTTAAACCACCCTATACGCGTTGTTATGTCAGTATATACGGTTATATAGCGTTTGAGATTTATGTGTGTAATCGATAAACTAAATATATATTTCTGTGTCAAAGTAGAGAGGGGAGAAAATTAGTGAAAAAGAAAATTGGAATATGCATAACCGCGTTTGTTTTAGTTCTATTAGCCGCATGTGGAAATAGCAACAGTGATGGAAATGATGACGGAAAATCGAAAGAAATTGACAAAATTATTTTCGCTGATGCTGGTTGGGATAGTATTCGTGTACATAATAGTATCGCCCAATTTATTTTAGAAAATGGATATGGTTATGACACGGATGTTATTGCAGGTTCGACAGCAACAACGTTCGAAGGATTACGTAAAGGTGATATAAATGCGTATATCGAAGTTTGGACAGATAATATTAAAGAAGTTTATGAAGAAGCAATTGATTCAGGCGATGTTGAAAAAGTAGCTGTAAACTTCAATGATAATGACCAAGGATTATACGTACCGGCTTATGTCATTGAAGGGGACGAGAAAAGAGGGATTGACCCATTAGCACCAGATTTAAAAACAGTAGAAGATTTAAAGAAATATCCGGACGTATTTAAAGACCCAGAAGATCCAAAAAAAGGAAGAGTTATTAATGCTCCAAGTGGATGGGAAGTTGAAAAAGTTATTACAGATAAATTTGATACGTACGGTTTAGAAGAAACGTTTAATAATTTTTTACCAGGATCAGATGCAGCGATTGTAGCTTCTTTAGTAGATGCTTATAATAAGGGACAAGGTTGGGTCGGCTATTATTGGTCACCGACAGCGATTACAGCAAAATATGATTTAATTTTATTAGAAGAAGATCCATATGATGAAGAACAGTGGAATGAAGATCGTAGTACAGAATTTCCTCCAAATGATGTAGTTGTTGCAGTACACAAAGATTTACGAGATCAAGCACCTGATGCGGTAGAGTTTTTAAGTAAATATGAAACGAGTAGTGAACTGACAGAAGCAGCATTAAATTATATGGAAGAAAATGAAGCTGATAATGATGAAGCTGCAATTTGGTGGATGAATGAGTATGAAGATATTTGGACGGAATGGGTAGATGACGAAGTTGCTGAAAAAGTAAAAGAAGCATTATAAATTAAAAAAGCAGCTAACTGTAGTTAGTTGCTTTTTTTTGAACACCGATGAAAAGGATGTGAATGAGTATGGGTGGATTTCCAGATATTACGACAGAACTTGGAATATATGTAGAAAATTTCGTAAATTATGTGGCAACGACATTTGAAAAGTTTTTTAATTTAATTTTCTTTATCGCTTCTAAAACGATTAATGCGATCGATGACTTTTTAGTATGGTTACCGTGGTGGGTGTTTATTTTAATAATCGTTTTATTAGGATGGTATTTCCGTTCTTTATTAGCAGGATTGACATTCGGATTTTTTATTTTTTTAATAGGGACGTTTGGGTTATGGGAAGATATGATGACGACAATTGCAATAATTGTAACATCTGTAGCTATATCGCTTATTATTGGAATTCCTATCGGGATCTGGATGGCCTTTAATAAGGCAGTATCTAGTATCGTTAGACCGATATTAGATGCGATGCAGACGATGCCAAGTTTTGTATATTTAATTCCGGCGATTTTCTTCTTTGGTTTAGGAAACGTGTCAGCGATTTTTGCGACATTAATATATGCGGTACCGCCAGTTATTCGTTTAACAGAACTAGCCATTCGTGGTGTACCAAAAGAGGTTATTGAATCTGCAGAATCATTTGGTTCATCCAAGGGGCAAATGTTACGGAAAGTACAATTACCTCAAGCATTACCAACAATTATGGCTGGAGTAAACCAGACGACGATGATGGCTTTAGCGATGGTCGTTATCGCATCGATGGTAGGTGCATCAGGTTTAGGAGAGCAAGTATTAATTTCGATTAACCGAATCGATATTGCGTTAGGATTTGAAGCGGGAATTAGTATTGTATTTTTAGCCATTATTATTGATCGAATTACAAATGGTGTAGCAGATAGATTTCAAAAGCATCGGAGGGTTGGCAGATGACAGAACCTCAAATCAAATTAGAACATGTATCAAAAATATTTGGTCCGAAACCGAAATCGATTATCCCACTTATTCAAGAAGGAAAATCAAAAGAAGAAATTTTAGAAGAAACAGGTCATACAGTTGGGGTCTATGATGCTTCTTTAGAAATAAAGAAAGGGGAAGTATTCGTAGTCATGGGGCTTTCTGGAAGCGGGAAGTCGACATTGATTCGTTGCTTTAATTTTTTAAATGTGCCGACAGATGGTGCGGTATATATTGATGGAGAAGACTTAATGCAATGTTCGAAAGACCGTTTAAAAAGAATTCGACAAGAAAAAATTGCGATGGTATTCCAACATTTTGGATTGTTTGATCACCGAACAGTTTTGGCAAATGTGGAGTACGGGTTAGAAATTCGTAAAATGTCAAAACTCGAACGTCGTGATATTGCGATGAAATATATTGAATTAGTCGGTTTAAAAGGATATGAACATCAATATCCTTCACAATTATCAGGTGGAATGCAACAACGTGTTGGTTTAGCACGTGCATTAACAAATGATCCAGATATTTTATTAATGGACGAACCATTTAGTGCATTGGATCCTTTAATTCGCCGTGAAATGCAATTAGAGTTAATAAAATTACAAAAACAATTACAAAAAACGATCGTTTTTATTACACATGATGTGAATGAGGCTTTTAAGATTGGTGATCGTATTGCGGTGATGAAGGATGGACATGTCGTTCAAATTGGTACTCCAGAAGAAATTATTGATGAACCTGCAAATGATTATATTGTCGATTTTACACAAGATATTGACCGATCCAAAGTATTACAAGCTAAACATATTTTAACTGAAACAAAAATTACGGTGAATATGAATGATCCAGTATCTTCGGCTATTCAAAAAATGGATCGTCATAGTATTTCAAGCATATTTGTCGTCAATGATATGGATCAAGTAGAAGGCATCATAACGATAGATGATGCAGTAAAGGCGGCTAAACGAAAAGAATCGATGGAGCATATTATAAAGAGAAATATTGAAGTTGTTCATGAGGAAGAATATGTTAGTGATATTATTCCGAAAACATTGGATACAAAATATCCATTAGCCGTTGTTAATGATGCTAGGAAGTTACAAGGAATCGTCTTAAAGGTTCACGTACTGTCTGGACTCATTTCTAGTGAAGAAAATAATGGTGCATAATATGCGATTTGAACCGTCTTATTTACATTAAAAAGGATTAGGGCATAAAATATTCATACGATTTTATGTCCCAATCCTTTTGTTATTTATTTTGCTTTTTCTTTGTCAATAGATACAATATCAACTTTTCCTGTATGTGGATCAATGACTAATCCATGAACTAATACGTGAGCAGGAAGTAATGGATGACCACGGATAATTTCTACACTCTGTGCAATAGATTCCTCTACTGTTTCAAAGCCATGAAACTCCTTATGGAAGTCAATACCAGAATACTCTAAAGCATTAAATGTCTCATCGGTAATTCCTTCTGAACGCATTTTTTCCATTAATGCTTTCGTATCAACGCAAGACATCCCACAGTCATGATGCCCAATCACAACAACCTCTTCTGCTTGTAAATTGTACACAGCAACTAAAATACTTTTCATAATGCTGTCAAAAGATTTACGAATAATTGCTCCAGCATTTTTTACCATCTTTGCATCTCCATTTTCGATGTTTAATGCTTTTGGTAAAAGTTCCACTAAACGTGATTCCATACAAGTGAAAACGACCATTTTCTTATTTGGAATTGATGTCGTTAAAAATTGTTCATAATTTTTATTGGCCACGAAATTTTCATTATATTCTAGCATTTTTTCTATTTGCATCTAGGGCACTTCCTTTCCAAAATCGTATAACAATCATATTATATCACAACAAAATAAATCTGTATGTTCATTACATTTAGGAATATTGTGAATGAAACGAAAATAAGAAATATTTAATATGTCATGGTAAAATAGATAGTAGTAAACGAATAGCGTGGTGATACGATTGACAGATAAAGAAAAAGAAACAAATCATCATGAAAATGAACAAGAAAAAGATATATATGAGGACAATATTATAGATGAAGATTTGTATGAGAAGTTTGAGGATGAAGAACTGTATGAGCTTGTACAAGAAGCACGAGAAAAAGCACTTGAAAGAGCGCGTATAAGGGAAGAAGAAAAGAAATCATACAGAAAGTTACCGCGTACATTTTATTGGTTAATTGCATTATTTTTGATGATGAATGTGCTCGCATTTTTACCACAAACGATTTCTATTCCAGCAGTTGAATTTATTAAAACGAGTGCAAAATTGTCGAAACAGGAGAATATTAAGACGTATAAAAAATCGGTCGTTGTAATCGAAACAGATGGCGGAAGTGGAACGGGTTTTTCCATTAATGAGCAAGGCGATATTTTAACGAATTATCATGTTATTGAAGGGTATCATAAAGTAACTGTAGCATTTCCAGAAAAAGGACTACATGTAGGAGAAGTGGTGGAAACGTATCCAGAGATTGACTTAGCATTGTTGCGATTAGAAGGAGATGATACTTTTCCATATTTACCATTAGCGGAAGAATTCGTTTTACATGAAGAGGAACATATTTATTTTATCGGTAATCCGCTCAGATTTACTGGAATTGCAAACGAGGGAAAAGTACTCGATTATATTTCAGTAAAGAAAAAACCATTACCTGTCGTCATGATGGATGCACCGGTATATCGGGGAAATAGTGGAAGTCCAGTAATTAATGAGGATGGATTAGTTATAGGTGTCGTTTATGCGACATTGGATCATGACGAAGCAGGCCGAGTTGGTTTGTTCATTCCGATTGATTACTTTGACATGTATCGTAAGTGAGAATCGTTTTTCGAAGTGCGTGATGAATATAAGAAAGTAAACAATGGTAGTGAAACATAATATGTTTTTGTTCTATCGTGTAATAATACGCATATAAAAATCGATGAATTTTCTTTTCTAAAAAATGATCATCTGTACGTAACATCGTTATAAATAAACTATCCCAGTTATTCGCATGGACATCATATAATGACTTTTCATATTCAGTCATCGTATTCGCCTCCTTTTATATGTTAATATGAGCAAATAGATGAAAATGTTACTTGTATATGTGTGACAGAAATTCCATTTAATGTACTACATAAATCTTCTTTGTCGTTTCATACTAAAAGCAAAACGAAAAGGAGGATAAAACATGAAATGGAAATCGTTTTTCGTCATATTTACGGCATTTGTTTTAGTCGGGTGTGGAGGGATGAGCACGAAGGATGAAGAAAATCGTCCTGCAAATAATGGAGATAAGACGATAGAGAATACGCGATTTGAAGGCGATCAAGTGAGGAAATCACGTGACAACGATCGTAACCGAAACAATATCGGTGAAAATGTGAGTGACCGTTTAGAAGACAGAAATCGCCATAGTAATAATCGTGCATCAAATAATCGTCAAGATGAATATGATGTTTCAAAGGAAGCAGCAGATAAAATTGTTGCAGAAATCCCTGACATCGAACGTGCCTACGTATTAACATCTAATCGTAATGCGTATGTTGCAGCCCAATTGAATCGAAATGATTCAACAGAAGGAGATCATATTGCTAAAAATGATCGCCAAAATAACTCTACTGGAATGAATGTTCGCAATACGAATGATCGTAATGCAAAAAGCCGAACTGTAAATGAAGGCGATGCGAACGATCGTGGTACTGATAATCATATGGCGAACCGAAGAGACATTGACACGAATCGTTATGATGATGACCGTCAAGTCGAATCAGATGAAGTAAGCGATCAAGTTAAAAATAAGATCGCGGACATCGTTCAAGACGTGGACAATGATATTGATAATGTCTACGTATCAACAAGTCCAGACTTCTTAGATTTAGCGAATGATTATACGACAGATATGGATAACGGAAAACCAGTTCGTGGATTCTTTGATCAAATTGGTAATACGATCGAACGAATTTTCCCACAAAATAAACGATAAATGTACGAAGAAAAAACGAGTTTTTTATGAACTCGTTTTTTCTTTTTGCATAATATGGTACGATATGAAGGATAGCTTGAAAGGATGATGAATAATGACTAAAAACGTATTACAATACATAGAGGAAAATCGCTCCCTTTTATTAGATGAATTAATGGAATTTTTAGCTATTCCGAGTGTGAGTACAGATAGTTCATATAAAGAAGATGTTAAACATGCAGCACGCTTTGTAGAAGAGTATTTAAATGAAATAGGGTTTTCGAATGTTACTCAAATGGATACATCTGGTCATCCACTCGTATACGGTGAATATGTAGAAGCGGGTCCAGATAAACCGACAGTGTTATTTTATGGACATTATGATGTTCAACCGGTAGACCCTCTTGATGAGTGGGATAGTGACCCATTTGAAGCGGTTGTAAAAGATGAACGTTTATATGCACGTGGTGCAAGTGATGATAAAGGTCAAGTTTTCATGCACTTAGCAGTTTTGAAAGCATATATGAAAGCAGAAGGATCTTTACCGATTAATGTGAAGGTATGTATTGAAGGAGAAGAAGAAATCGGTAGTGAAAATTTATACGACATTTTGCAAGCGAAAAAAGAATTGTTTCAAGCAGACCTCGTCGTTATTTCTGATTCGGGAATGGTTGCTAAAAATCAGCCGACAATTTTATACGGTTTAAAAGGGTTTACAGGTATTGAGATTAATGTAAAAGGACCTGACCAAGACTTACATTCAGGGCTTTACGGGGGAGCTGTTCGTAACCCATTAATGGCTTTGGCGCATATTTTATCTTCGATGAAAAATGAAGATGAAGTAGTTCTTGTCGATGGGTTTTATGACGGAGTTGAAGATTTAACAGAAGAAGAACGTGCATTAATCGCCGCGGTAAAAGGCGAAAATTATGAAGAAACGACTGGTGTGAAAGAGACCGTATCTGAAAAAGGTTACGATGCTAAAGAACATACGATGGCACGTCCAACGTTTGAAATTAATGGGTTGTATGGTGGATATCAAGGGGAAGGTTCTAAAACGATCATTCCTGCAACAGCAACAGCAAAAATTACTTGCCGTTTAGTACCTGGGCAGGACCCAGATCATATTCAACAACTTTTGAAAGAACATGTCGATAAAGTTGCACCATCTGGTGTAGAGGTAGAAGTACATTTAGAGAAACTTTCTTCTAAGGCATATAAGGTAGCACCAGATCATCCGTATATACAGTTAGCAGCAACATGTTATGAGAAAGCATTTGAGAAGGAAGCCGTGTTCGTCCGTATGGGAGGATCTATTCCTGTCGTAGAATGGTTAGATGAAATTTATCAAATTCCAATTATTTTATTAGGGTTTGGTACACCAGAAGATCGTCTCCATTCACCGAACGAAAGTTTCCCATTAGATAGTTTTGATAAAGGAATGGAGACAATCACATATTATTGGCATGAACTTGGTAATATGTAAAAGATGAGAGGGGATTACGATGACGATTGCAATTGTAACAGGGGCATCAAAAGGATTAGGAAAGTCAGTTGCTAAGTTTTTATTGGAGTCGAATATTGATGTATTTGGTGTAAGTCGGACGAATGATGAATCATTGGAAGAAGTTGCAGCACAAAGCGGTGCTACATATACTTTCTTTCCAACAGATTTAGCAAATATAGAAGATGTAAAAAAGACGATGGAACAAATAAAAGAAAAAGTATATGCCATGGATGGTCTTTCTCAAATGTATGTCGTCAACAATGCTGCAGTCGTAGAGCCAATAAAAAAGTCATTGCATATTTTACCAGAAGAATTAATGACACATTATCATGTGAATGTAGTAGCACCGATGATTTTGATGAATGAATTTTTACATGTATCAATGAAACGAGGCTTTCAATTAATTGGAGTAAATGTGACGAGTGGTGCAGCTGAATCACCGTATTATGGTTGGAGTGCTTATTGCAGTTCGAAGGCGAGCTTAAACATGTATACAAAAACAGTTGCATTAGAGCAAGAAAAATTAGGAACGAGTAATAAAGTTTTTGCATTCAGTCCTGGAAAAATGGATACAGAGATGCAAGGGGTAATCCGTTCGACAGATTATGAGCATTTTGTTGATGTAGATACGTTTAAACATTATAAACAGCAAAATATTTTATCAGACACAGAAGCGGTTGCCTCTGTATTAACAGATATTTTGACAGATGCCGCAACGATTGAAAATGGAAAAGTATATTATGTAAGAGATTATTTTTAAGGAGTTCCACTGTCTATAGTCAATCGCCCTAACTTCTTTTATGGATATTCATATGTTGTTAGTACATGAATGACATAGAAAGAAGGAGGCTATTCATAATGAGTAACGTAAACGAAGGGTATGCAGGTGGTTATTCCATCGTATTAGTGTTATTTATTTTGTTAGTAATTGTAGGGGCAATTTATATTGGACGAAATTACTGTTAAGACTGAAAGAAAGGGGCTAGTATCTATTGCTAGCTCCTTTTTTATGGAAGATCATTTTTTATAAAAAATGCATATTTTATGGTAAACTTAATAAAGGTAAAAATTTTGACTGAAAGGGTGTACGTTCGGTGATTACACGAAAGAGTAAACGTGAAATTGAAATGATGCAAGCAGCAGGAGACTTGCTTGTGAAAACACATAAAGAAATTGCGAAAATGATTAAACCAGGTATTACAACAATGGAAATTGAACATTTCGTTGAGGATTTTTTAAGGAAACATGGAGCAACACCAGAACAAAAAGGTTTCCAAGGGTATAAGTATGCAACATGTGCTTCCATTAATGATGAAATTTGTCACGGTTTTCCAAGAAATGAAAAATTAGAAAACGGTGATATTGTTACGATTGATATGGTCGTTAATTTAAATGGTGGGTTAGCAGACTCAGCATGGACATATGAAGTCGGAGAAGTAGATGAAAAAGGAAAGCGACTTATGGAAGTAACGAAAAAGGCGTTATATTTAGGAATCGAACAAGCTCAGGTTGGAAATCGTATTGGCGATATTGGTCATGCGATTCAAACGTATGCAGAAGGAGAAGGCTTTTCCGTTGTACGTGAATTTACAGGACATGGTATCGGACCAACAATTCATGAACCACCACATATTCCGCATTTTGGTGATCCTAACAAAGGGCTACGCTTAAAGGAAGGTATGGTTATTACGATTGAACCGATGATCAATGAAGGCGATTGGAAAAGTAAAATGGATGACAATGGATGGACAGCTCGTACAGTAGATGGCGGTCGTTCTGCACAATACGAACATACATTAGCAATCACCAAAGACGGTCCAATCATCATAACAGAACAAGACGAATAATTTTTCGTCGCTCATATTGGAGGGTCCGAAATTGGCAAATGGGACAAAACAAATAGAACCATCTGCACGAAGCCAAGCCGTAGCTATGTTTCAAGAAGGAATTCAAGCTGGATTTCCGATTATTTTAGGCTATATTCCAGTTGCGATTACGTTTGGCGTTCTCGCAGCACAATCTGGCATGTCTTTATTAGAAATAACGTTAATGAGTGCCCTCGTATATGCAGGTGCTAGCCAATTTATGGGAGTAAATATGATCGCCGCAAGTGCAGGCATGATAGAAATTGTCGTTGCGACCTTCGTATTAAATTTCCGGCATTTTGTCATGGGTTTATCTTTTATGAATGAAGTTCGGGATAGTTTTTCATTCAAAGGAAAACTTGGTCTTTCTTTAACATTAACAGATGAAGTCTTCGCAGTATCATCGATCCGCAATGAAAACATACATAAGAAACATGGTATTTATTTTTATTTAGCGATTTATATTATTGCTTATTTGAGTTGGGTGTTTGGTTCTTTTTTAGGTGGTTTATTAGGAGAAGTCATCCCCGAACAATTAAGTCAAAGTATGGGAATAGCTTTGTATGCCTTGTTTATAGGATTGCTCATTCCAACGGTGAAAAAGGAAGTGAAATTTGGCTTCATAGCGATTTTTGCGATGCTCGTAAATCTTATCGCTAGTCAATTTTTCAGTAGTGGTTGGGCAATTGTTCTCGGAACTGTGATCGGTGGATTAAGCGGAGTTTATTTTTTAAAGGAGAAAAAATAAATGGTACTCTTCATTATTATTGGGATGGCGTTAGCGACGATTATTCCACGCATTATCCCTGTATTTATCGTCAATAAGTTAATGTTTAAAGAATGGGTGAATAATTGGCTCAGGGCAATTCCATATGCTGCATTAGGTGCGCTTATTTTTCCAGGAATTTTATCTGTCATCGATGGCAAGCCACATATCGGGATTCTCGGTGGCATCGTTGCAGTTATTTTAGCGTATGTTGGATTAAATGTTGTCATTGTTGTAGTTGGCGCAATTGCAACGGTATTTTTATTAACGATGTAACAATATACAAATGTAAAAGTCTCGCAAAGATTGTGCGAGGCTTTTTTATATGGCTGTTGATGTGGGATGTAGCTGTCAATTTGGGATGTGGTGGAGCGTTCAATCAGGGAAATTGCGTTTTAAGGTGCGCTGGTTTGTTCTATCGTCGCTTAAAAATGAAAAATCGTGATTTCAAGGACGCTGGTATGTTCTATCGTCCCTGAAAATAGAAAAATCGTGAATTCAAGGACGCTGGGTCGTTCTATCGTCCCCGAAAATAGAAAAATCGT
>DXHX01000164.1 GCA_019113205.1 Candidatus Pseudogracilibacillus intestinigallinarum
CGAAACAGATTCGATCCAGCACCGAACAGATGCAACCCTGCGCGAAACAGATGCGATCCAGCACCGAACAGATGCAACCCTGCGTTAATCAGAAGCGATCCAGCACCGAACAGATGCAACCCTGCGCGAAACAGATGCAACCCTGCGCGAAACAGATTCGATCCTGCACCGAACAGATGCGATCCAGCACCGAACAGATGCAACTCTGCGCGAAACAGATGCAACTCTGCGCGAAACAGATGCAACTCTGTGCGAAACAGATGCAACTCTGCACTAAACGGATGCAACCCTGCATTAATCAGATGCAATCCTGCACTAAACAGATGCAACCCTGCGCGAAACAGATGCGATCATGCACCGAACAGATGCAACCCTGCGCGAAACAGATTCGATCCAGCACGAAACGGATGCAACCCTGCGTTAAACAGATGCGATCCAGCACCGACCAGATTCGATCCACCACGAAACAGATGCAACCTTGTACTAAACGAAGCATTTACTCGAACCAATGAGCACGCATAAGTATTTGTCTAGTTATTTTTTAAAAGAATAAATCGCATAACTGTAAGGTTGAGTTTGAAAATGATACATGCGAAATTTCAATGAAGATATACGAAAGGGATATTTGTTAAAATCTTTACACATTAGGAGAATTTGACGACAAAATGATGGTAGTAGTTCAATTTTATAAAAAAACATCCATTTTACTAAATTCATCGTTCTTTATTTGTTATAATAAATCAATGGATAAATGACGGTTGGAGGAAAAAACATTGAATTATGAAATTGAAAAATGGGAACATGTTTTTAAACTAGATCCAGCAAAAGAAATTACAGATGAACAATTAGAACAATTATGTGAATCAGGCACGGATGCAATCATTATCGGAGGAACAGATAATATTACATTAGATAATGTGTTAGATTTACTTTATAGGGTACGTCAATACGCATTGCCGTGCATATTAGAAGTGTCAGAAATGGACGCCATAACACCGGGATTTGACTTTTACTTTATTCCAATGGTATTAAATAGTACGGAGAAAAAATGGGTAGTAGATATGCATCATGAAGCAGTGAAAGATTATCGTGAGTTGATGAATTGGGATGAAGTTCGAATGGAAGGGTATTGCATTATGAACGAAGAAGCGAAAGCATACAAAAAAACGAACTGTTCTATGCCAACGGAAGAGGACGTTATTAGTTATGCATATATGGCCGAACATATGTATCATCTACCAATCTTCTATGTAGAATATAGTGGAACGTATGGAAATCCATCACTTATTGAAAAAGTAAGTAAAGAATTGAATGAGACGACATTATTTTATGGTGGTGGGATTACGACGAAAGAACAAGCGAAGGAAATGAAGGAACATGCAGATGTGATCGTTGTAGGCAATAGTATTTATACACATTTCAAAGATGCATTAAAAACTGTAGCAGCGGTGAAAAATAGATAAAAGAGGTGAATATGTGTGTCAGTTTTACAATTATTGAACGGATTAAATAAAGAACAACAAGAGGCGGTAAAACATACAGAAGGTCCATTGCTCGTTATGGCAGGGGCTGGAAGTGGGAAAACGCGTGTGTTAACACATCGAATTGCTTATTTAATAGAAGAAAAAGATGTGGCACCACATAATATATTAGCAATTACATTTACGAATAAAGCGGCACGAGAGATGAAAGAACGTGTAGAACAATTAGTCGGGAAAGAAGGAGAGTCGATGTGGGTATCGACATTCCACTCGATGTGTGTGCGAATTTTACGTAGAGATATTGAACGAATTGGTTATGATCGTAATTTTATCATTATTGATAGTAGTGACCAGCTTACAGTAATGAAACAAATTTTGAAAAACTTAAATATCGATCCAAAGCAGTATGATCCAAGAGCGATGATTCATCATATTAGTAATGCAAAAAATGAACTTATTACACCAGAAATGTATGAAAAAGAAGCATTTTCCTATTATGATCAACAAGTGGCGAAAATTTATATTGCTTATCAAAAAATGCTTCGTAAAAACCAAGCACTCGATTTTGATGATTTAATTATGCAAACTATCCATCTGTTTCAACGGGTTCCAGAAGTGCTCGCTTATTACCAAAGACGTTTTCAATATATTCATGTGGACGAGTATCAAGATACGAACCATGCACAATATAAGTTAGTAAAGCAGTTGGCGAGCAGATTTCAAAACTTATGTGTTGTTGGGGACTCTGACCAATCGATTTATCGTTGGCGTGGGGCAGATATTACGAATATTTTATCGTTTGAAAAAGATTATCCAAATGCAAAAGTTATTCTTTTGGAACAAAATTATCGTTCGACAAAATCGATTTTGGATGCTGCAAATAAAGTCATTGAACGTAATAAAAGTCGCAAACCGAAAAATTTATGGACGGATAATGCGGAAGGAAAGAAAATTACGTATTATCAAGGACATACAGAACGTCATGAAGCGATGTATATAACGGAAAAAATTCAAGATTTGTTTTATGATGAAAAGTATCGACCGGCAGATATTGCTATTTTATATCGAACGAATGCTCAATCGCGTGCGATGGAGGATACGTTAATGAAGGCGAATATTGCGTATCAAATGATTGGTGGATTACGTTTCTATGATCGTAAAGAAATTAAAGATATTATCGCTTATTTACGACTTATTACAAATCCAGAAGATGATATTAGTTTTGAACGTGTCATTAATACGCCGAAGCGTGGGATTGGTGCAACGTCTGTAGAGCGTCTCCGTGCTTATGCATTGGAACATGATATTTCACTTTTTCAAGCAGTAAAAGAAATTGAACAGACGAATGTACCAAAACGTGCAGCACAAGCGATGTATAAATTTATGCAAGACATCGAAAACTTAGTGCAACAACAAGCGTTTTTAGGTGCGACAGACATGGTTGAGCAAGTTTTAGAAGTAACTTCATATGAGGAAATGTTACGTGCAGAGAATACAATCGAAGCGAAAAGCCGTATAGAAAACATTGAAGAATTCAAAACGGTAACACAAGATTTTGAAAAGGTAAATGAAGATGCCTCTTTAGTAAACTTTTTAACAGACTTGGCACTTATTTCAGATATTGATAATATGGATGAAGTAGAAGAAACGGAAAAAATTACGTTAATGACATTACATTCAGCGAAAGGACTTGAATTCCCTGTCGTCTTTTTAATCGGAATGGAAGAGAATTTATTTCCACATAGTAGATCTTTAGACGATGATGAGGAGATGGAAGAAGAACGCCGCTTGGCATATGTTGGAATTACACGAGCAGAGGAACAGTTGTTTTTAACGAATGCAAAAATGCGTACTCTATATGGACGCACACAATACAACCCGGTGAGCCGATTCATCCAAGAAATTCCGACAGATTTATTGGAAGGATATGAACGTGTTGAACAGTCGATGTTTGGTAGTATATCCTCTACCAAAACAACTGCAGTGAAACCACCTCGTCAAAAGGCAAAGAAGTTAGCGACAACAGGTGCAGAAAGTGTCGGATGGAAAGCTGGAGATAAAGTAGAACATGCGAAATGGGGAGTTGGCACGGTCGTAAAAGTAACTAATAGCGGGGATGATACGGAATTGGATATCGCATTCCAAGCACCTGCTGGAATTAAACGACTTTTAGCAAAATTTGCGCCGATTAAGAAACAATAAAGGTGTTGAAATAATGGAAAAACAACAAATAAAAGAAAAGATGAATAAAATCATCAAAAAATTAAATAAATATGCGCATGAATATTATGTGCTTGATGAACCATCTGTTCCGGATGCGGAGTATGATCGTCTTTTCCATGAGCTTTTGCAATTGGAAACAGACTATCCTGATTTAGTGGATAAACATTCACCAACAAAACGTGTTGGTGCAGAGCCACTTGATAATTTCGAAAAAGTGGAACATGAAGTACCAATGTTAAGTTTAAGTAACTCGTTTGATGCAGTAGAATTACGTGATTTCCATCGACGAGTTTCGACTGGCTTAGGAAAAGAACAAGTCACATATGTGTGTGAATTAAAGATTGATGGATTAGCGATTAGCCTAATGTATGAAGATGGTAAATTTGTTCGTGGTGCTACTCGCGGGGACGGAACGGTTGGAGAAAATATTACGAGTAATTTGCGGACGATTCGTAGTGTTCCTTTATCCATTGATGAAAAACGAACAATTGAAGTACGTGGAGAAGCATTTATGCCGAAACGTTCTTTTATGGCTTTAAATGAAACACGTGAAAAAGAGGGAGAGGCATTGTTTGCGAACCCTCGAAATGCTGCAGCTGGTTCATTACGACAATTAGATCCGAAAATTGCTGCTTCACGAAATTTAGATTTATTTCTTTTCGGATATGGTGCCTGGGAAGTAACTGAAATTACGAAACATAGTGAACGATTAGCTTATTTACAGTCGGAAGGATTTAAAATAAATAAAGAGTTTAAAGTATGTCATTCGATTGAAGAAGTGATTGAGTATGTGGAGTATTGGACAGAACATCGAAATGAATTACCTTATGAAATTGATGGGATTGTTATTAAGGTAGATGATTTAGAAGATCAAGAACGTTTAGGGTATACAGCTAGAACGCCTCGTTGGGCAACGGCGTATAAGTTTCCAGCGACAGAAGCGGTTACAAAAATGATCGATGTGGAGTTAAGTGTTGGTCGTACAGGTGTTGTAACACCAACAGCAGTATTGGAGCCAGTTTTTATTGATGGTTCTACAGTTAGCCGTGCAACCCTTCATAATAAAGATCAAATTGACGCATTGGACATTCGAATCGGTGACACTGTCATATTGAAGAAGGCAGGGGATATTATTCCCAAAGTCGTTCGTGTCATTGTAGAGGAACGAACGGGAGATGAGGTACCTTATGAAATGCCTGAAACATGCCCGGCATGTGACTCAGACCTTGTTCACCTAGATGAAGAGGTAGCACTTCGTTGTATGAATCCTAGTTGTCCGGCACAATTACGTGAAGGACTGATCCATTTTGCATCAAGAGATGCGATGAACATTGATGGATTAGGAGAAAAAGTAATCGAGCAACTTTTTAATGAACAATTAGTGACGTCAATTGATGATTTATACCGTTTAACAAAAGAGGATTTATTACCATTGGAAAGAATGGGTGAAAAATCGGCAACAAATTTAATCGATGCTATTGAAGTGTCGAAAGAGAATGGATTAGATAAATTATTATTCGGTTTAGGTATCCGTCATATTGGTGCAAAAGCCGCGAGAATTTTGGCTGAAACATTCCATACGATGGATCGAATTCAACAGGCAACATATGAGGCATTAGTGGAAGTAGACGAAATTGGGGAAAAAATGGCAGATGCGATTGTGCAATATTTCTCCCAAGAGGAAGTGCAACATTTAATTTCGACATTAAAGGAATTAGGGCTAAACATGGCATTTGCACATGTAGCAGAAGCAACATTAGACGAAGCGGTTTTCATGAATAAAACCGTCGTATTAACTGGGAAATTAGAACGTTTCACCCGACGTGACGCAAAAGATTTCATTGAAGCAAATGGTGGTAAGGTAACGAGCAGCGTGAGTAAAAATACGGATTTAGTCATTGCTGGAGAAGCTGCAGGGTCTAAATATGATAAAGCAGTTGAACTAGGGATTGAAGTATGGGACGAAGATCGTCTAGATGAAGAAATGAAAAAGGGAGTGTAAACAATGAAACGATTAGCGATTATATTAAGTTGTGTACTCCTATTTTTAGCTAGTTGTAGTAGTAAAAAAGAAGAAGATATTGTGCAACCAGATAATGAGGGAGAACAAGAGATTTCTGTCATTCCAAATTATTCATTATCTGAAAATCAATATAAAATAATGTTGCCATACAGACCGAGTGCTGCTCGTGGGGCGATCACGAACCAAATTTCTAACCGTGTCGACATAAATGAGTTGGAAGAGGGATTACGTCGCCATTCAACAGACATGTTTGATCCGAAGAAATATGTGTTTGAAGAAGGGCAATATTTAAGCACGGAGGCTGTATATGATTTAATCGATTCTCTAAATCCAAAGGTAAAAGAAAAAAAGAAAAAAGAAGATAAAATTAAAGAACATCGAAAAAATCCACGTGTCTTTTCACATGTATTAGAGCAAAACTTTTTAGAGAAAAAAGATAATCGTGTTGAACTAGTCGGTGTATCGATTGGAATTTCGTTAAAATCGGTATATAAGTTTCAAACAGAAGTTGGTGGACCAGACTATTATGAAGATATTTCGAAAGATGAAATGTTAAAAGAAGGTAAAAAAATTGCCGAAAAAGTTTTAGCCGAAGTTCGTGAACAAGTGTATGATCAGGAAGGTATTGAGGATATCCCTGTCATGATTGCTTTATTTAGGGAAGAGGAGCAGTCTTCTCCAGTACCAGGTAGTTTTGTAGCAAAAACAGAGGTAAAACAGGGTGAGAAAAAGATTGGGAAATGGGAAACCTTGGACGAAGAACATGTCATGTTCCCATCAAATAAAGCGAAAGATAAATACTATGAAGACTATCAAAAGTTCAAAGAGTTTAGTGATAAGTTAGAAGAATATTTCCCGAATTATGTAGGAATTGTTGGGAATGGCTTTTATGTGAAGAAAGACTTAAATCGGATGTCAGTTGATGTTCCGATTGAGTTTTATGGACAAGGAGAGGTTGTCGGTTTTACACAGTATGCTTATGGATTAGTGAAAGAAATTTTTCCAAATCATTATGATTTTGAGCTTGAAGTAACGTCAGCAGATGGAGTAGAAAGTGTGATTTTCCGTCAAGCTGGTGACGAAGAGCCGACAGTACACATTTTTAATTAATAGGATGATTCCATGCAGTGAATTACATTGCATGGAATTTTTTATATAAACGGACGTTGAAAGCGCTTTAAATTATGTTTATACTAATAGTATAGAAAAAATATGTGGGGAATAGTTTTCACGTAATGTTACTCACAAATAAAGGAGGAATTCTTTATGGTAGTATCTTACAAACATGAACCTTTCACAGATTTTACAGTAGAAGAGAATAGACGTGCAATGGAAGAGGCCATTGAATATGTAACAACACAATTAGGTGAAACGTATCCGTTAATTATTGATGGAGAACGTGTCATGACGGAAGAAAAAATCATTTCTGTTAACCCTGCAAATCGGGAGGAAATTGTTGGATTTGTCGCAAAATCAAATAAGCAATTAGCAGAACGTGCAATGCAAGTGGCAGATCAAACATTTGAAACGTGGCGTTCTTCTGATCCGAAATTTCGTGCAGATATTTTATTTAAAGCGGCGGCAATCATTCGGAAAAGAAAGCATGAATTTAGTGCGTTATTAATAAAAGAAGGTGGAAAGCCGTGGAATGAAGCTGATGCGGATACAGCGGAGGCAATTGATTTTTTAGAGTATTACGGAAGACAAATGTTGGCGTTAAAAGATGGAATATCTGTAGAAAGTAGACCAATTGAATATAATCAATTTCATTATATTCCTCTAGGAGTCGGTGTTGTTATTTCACCTTGGAATTTTTTATTTGCGATCATGGCTGGAACAACTGCGGCTGCAATGGTTACTGGGAATACAGTTTTATTAAAGCCTGCAAGTGCAACGCCAGTTATTGCATACAAATTTATGGAAGTATTGGAAGAGGCTGGGTTGCCAAAAGGTGTGATTAATTATATTCCTGGACCCGGTGGAGAAGTAGGAGATTATTTAGTAGACCACCCGCGTACACGTTTTATTAGTTTTACAGGTTCGCGTGAGGTTGGGACGAGGATTTTCCAACGTGCAGGCATAGTGCATGAGGATAAAGGGCAAAAATGGCTAAAGCGAACGATTATTGAAATGGGTGGAAAAGATACAATTGTTGTGGATAAAGATGCAGACTTACAATTGGCAGCTGATTCCATCGTGAAATCTGCCTTCGGTTTTTCAGGGCAAAAATGTTCTGCCTGTTCGCGTGCGGTGATTCATCAAGATGTGTATGAAGAAGTGAAGAAACGTGTCGTTACCTTAGCGAAAGAAACGCGTGCAGGTGACCCGGCTACAAATGAATATTTTACAGGTCCTGTGATTGATGAAGCAGCATATAAAAAAATAATGAGTTATATTGATTTAGGAAAGAGTGAAGGATCACTTGCAGCTGGAGGTAGCGGAAATTCAGAGGTAGGTTGGTTTATTGAGCCGACAGTATTTGTTGATGTCGATCCCGAAGCGAGAATTATGCAAGAAGAAATTTTCGGACCAGTCGTTGCCTTAACAAGTGCAAAAGATTTTACAGAAGCAATTGAGATTGCGAATAATACGGATTACGGATTAACTGGTGCGGTTATTACAAATAATCGTGCTCATATAGAACAGGCTCGTCGTGACTTCCATGTTGGAAATTTATATTTTAATCGTGGTTGTACTGGCGCAATTGTTGGGTATCAACCTTTTGGTGGCTTCAATATGTCTGGAACAGATTCCAAAGCTGGAGGGCCAGATTATTTAATTCACCATATGCAAGGTAAAACGACGTCTGAAATGTTTTAATTTGCACTATTGTATAGGACAAGGGAATTTAGCACAGTTTGTCGCTAAATTCCCTTTTGTTTTCATTGTTTGGGTTGGTGGTTGCATGTGAATTTCGTTTATTGCATCTGATTTAGCATTTGTTGCATCCGAATTTCGTTTATTGCATCTGATTTTGTGTTTGTTGCATCCGAATTTCGTTTA
>DXHX01000165.1 GCA_019113205.1 Candidatus Pseudogracilibacillus intestinigallinarum
TTCGTCTTAACTTTTTATGTTTCTGGACCTCTTTTTTGTTTGCCTCCATATTTTAGTAAGTTACCTATAAAACTACATATGAAAATTAATATAATCCACAATAAAGACGTACGAAACTATTTTTTATAAAATGTCACAAAAAACACCCACACAACCCCCTTTATAACAAGGATATTGTGTAGGTATTCTTTTTATGCTAATGCATCTTCATTTGTCGCTTGCAACGCTTCTTGTTCCGCTTCTAATTTTTCCTCTTCCGTTAAGTAAGTTAATGTTTTACCCGTAAATCCATAAAACACTGTTAAAATCGGACTTAATAAACAGAAGAATGCAAATGGTAAGTAAGCCAATGTTGATACACCTAATACAGTCGTTATAAACACCCCACATACACTCCAAGGAACGAGTGGATTGACAACTGTTCCAGCATCTTCTGAAACCCGAGCTAAATTAATATTATGAAGGCCAACCTTTTTATATTGTGGCGCGTAAGATTCCCCTGTAAGCAAAACAGATAAATATTGTTCTCCAATTAATACGTTAATCCCAATTGCCGTTAATGCAGATGATAAAATAACCGAGCGAACTTTTTGTAATTTCGCTTCAATGGCTGACAATAGTTGTGGCACAATCCCTAATGTAAATAATAAACCACCTAAACTTAAAGCTAATAACACAATCCCAATTGTAAAGAACATCGATTCCATTCCACCACGTGTAAGCAATGCATCTACTTCTTCTATACCTGTTTCAGAAACATATCCGCCATATAATATACCAATGATATCTCCTAATGAACGTACTTCATTAAAAAATGAAATAATAATTGCCGCTAAAGAGCCTAGAGCTAACGATAAAATGGCCGGCATTTTTCGGATAGAACAAATGATCAATACAGCAATTGGAATGACACCTGCATACCAACTTACAAGTCCTGTATCAAGCAACCCTGCTTGAAATGTATACATTGCATCAAAATCTGCTCCCGTAATATTCGGCGATAAAACTGCAAATAAAATAAGTGAAATAATAAACGCTGGAATAGTTGTCCATCCCATATTTCGAATGTGATCAAATAAATCAACTTTTAGTACAGACGAAGCCATATTCGTCGTATCTGATAATGGGGACATTTTATCTCCAAAAAACGCCCCTGAAACAACCGCACCAGCTGTCATAGCAAGTGATATATCTAATGTACTTGCAATACCGATAAACGCCACTCCAACTGTACCAACCGTTGTCAATGAACTACCGATACTAATCCCGATAATGGACGCAACGACAAATACAATCGCTAGGAAAAATTTCGGTGTTACTAAATTAAAGCCGAAATATACTAATGTCGGAATTGTTCCACCAATCATCCAAGCACTAATTAAAATCCCGATAAAGAAGAAAATTAATGTTGCTGCAATTCCTACTTTTGCTCCTTCCGTAATTCCTTCTTCCATATCTTTATATGCGACTTTCTTTATAAAACCGTACACCATTAAGAATAGTACTGCAAAAATAATTGGAATATGTGGTACTGTTTCTAAGAAAATGATACTAAAACTCATAATGAAAATAATTACTGCCGAAACAAATATCGCTTCAATTGTTGATGGCATTTGAACAGCTTTAATTCGGAACATATAACGAACCCCTCACTTTATTTATATTGTCACACTATTTTAAGCAATATTTTTAATATCATATCACTTGTGAACGCTTACATTAAAGTCATAATCCTTAAAATTGGCAAGCAAAAAGAGACAGACGTTAAAATCGCATATATTCACTCATATTTTTGCTGTTTTTTTCTCGCTGTCTCTTTTGGCAAATGTCCTTATGTTAATTCAATTAATAATGTTGTCGGTTCCTCTAAAAGTTCGACGAAACGATTCGTAAAACGAACAGAGTCTGCCCCGTCTGCTACACGGTGATCAAATGATAACGAAATATTCATCATCGAACGAATAGCAATTTCCTCATTTTCTAACACGACAGGGACCTTTTTCGTTTTATGAAATGCCATGATTGCTGTCTGTGGATGATTAATAATCGGTGTTGCTGCTATACCACCTAATGGCCCAACATTACTAATGGTAAAGGTTCCATATTGCATGTCAGATGATTGTAATTTCCCTTGTTGTGCCTTTTCTGTTAGCATCTTCATTTCTTCATGAATCACCTTCATCGATTTTCTTTCAATATGTTGTAAAACTGGAACGAGTAATCCTTGTTCTGTATCTGTTGCTAATCCGATATTCGCATATTTTCGAAGACGGATTACATCATTTTCTTCGTCCAATTGTGCATTGAAAACTGGATATTCTTTTAATGCAATTGCTAATGCCTTCAAGAAAAATGCCACGATAGACACATTCTCTCCACGTGCTTTTAATTGTTGACGCACTTTTAATAAGTTAGTAACATCCACCTCCTCATAATGTGTTACATGTGGAATAGTTTGAACAGAATGTGTTAAGTTTTTAGCAATTTGTTTTCGAATTCCGTTAAATGGGATTGTTTCCTCTAATGCTTCTACATCCACTTGTACTTGTTGTACATCACTTATCGGTGTACTCTCTTTCACTTCACCATTTGCAAAATTTCGAACATCTTCTTCCGTAACCCGCCCGTCCTTTCCAGTTCCAGTCACCTGTTCAATGTCTACTTCTAACTCACGGGCAATTTTTCGCGTATATGGTGCAGCTTTTACATGATTAATTCGCTTTTCACCTTGAAATAATGTGACAACTTTTTCTTGCCGCTTTTGTGTCACGTCATTTTTTTCTTTATCAATAGTAACTGTTTCATTCACTACTCGTTTTTTCTCTACACTATCAATGTCAATAATTGTGGAACCGACTGTCACAACTTCTCCAACAGCACAATGAATTTTTTCTATTACTCCTGCGACAGGTGAGGGAATTTCGGCAACCATTTTATCTGTTTGAACTTCCACTAGAGGCTGATCGACCTTTACAGTATCTCCTTCTTCAATAAAGTAATGAACGATTTCTCCCTCTGTCATACCTTCTCCAATGTCATGAAATTTCACTTCCAATCATGTCACCCCCTTGATTAAAAATCGACTACTTTTTGTATAGCATCTTTCACACGATGAACAGTTGGTAAATATTCATTTTCAATAGAAAAAAGTGGCACTGGAACATCAAATCCTGTCACTCTTTCAATCGGCGATTTTAAATATAGAAACGATGTATCATTAATAACAGATGTTATGTCACTACCTACTCCACCTGTTCCATGCCCTTCATGGACGATAATCGCTCGACCTGTTTTTTGGACGGATGTTGCAATGATCTCTTTATCTAATGGATACAATGTACGTAAATCGATGACATCACACGTAATTCCATTTTCGCGCATTTCATCTGCAGCCTTTTCTGCAATTGGTACCATCGCTCCCCAAGTAAAAATGGATACTTCTTCCCCTTCCTGTAATAAAGCACCTTTTCCTATATCTACCGTATATTTTTCTTGTGGTACTTCCTTTCTTTCTCCACGATATAAGCGCATCGGTTCTAAAAATAATACTGGATCAGGATCCTCGATCGCACTAATGAGCAGGCCCTTTGCATCATACGCATTTGATGGAACGACAACTTTAATTCCAGGCATATGTGTAAAAAATGCTTCCACACTATCAGAATGAATTTCTGGTGAGCGAACGCCTGCCCCATATGGTGCACGTATAACCATTGGAACAGAATAATGGCCCATCGTCCGTGCACGAGTCCTCGTTACATGTGTTGCAATTTGTTCAAAAGCCGGATAAATAAACCCTAGAAATTGAATTTCTACAACTGGACGTAAACCATTTAACGCCATACCGACTGCTGTTCCAACAAAACCCGCTTCACTTAACGGTGTATCAATGACACGATTAGCTCCAAATTCTTCTTGTAATCCATCTGTTGCACGGAATACACCACCATTTACACCAATATCTTCTCCGAGCAAAAGTACATTCGAGTCATCCGCTAATTTTTCCCGTAAACCATCTGTAACTCCTTGAATAAGGGTCATTTCTTTTATTTCTTTCGCCTGTTTCTTCTCATTACTCATTAATACCATTATGCGCCACCCCCTAATAGCATCTTTTTTTGTTCTTCAATCGTCCAAGGCATCTCCTCAAAGACATAATCAAACATATGTGCGGGATCTGCCTTTTCATAAGCTTCCATACGATCAATTGCATCATTTAATTCTTCTTCAATTTCCGCTTCTATCTTTTCAACCCATGTTTCATCCCACAGACCGTTGTTTTTCATAAAACGTTCTAAGCGTATAATCGGATCTTTTTCTTCTTTTACATCATTAATACTCTCTTGATTACGATATTTCGTCGGATCATCTGCAGTCGTATGTGGACCAAATCGAATCGTTACCGCCTCAATTAACGTCGGTCCCTCTCCGTTACGAGCACGTTCGAGTGCTTCTTGTACTGCCATATATACAGAGAAAACGTCCATTCCATCGACCCGAACCCCCGGAATTCCATATGCTACAGCTTTTTGAGCAACTGTCTCAGAATTCATCTGTTTTTCAATCGGAACTGATATCGCGTATCCATTATTTTGGTTAAAAAAGACGACAGGTGCTTTAAATACACTCGCAATATTGATCCCCTCATGAAAATCTCCTTCAGATGTTGCACCATCACCAAAATACGCAATCGTTGCATTTTTCGTCCCTTTATACTGCTCTGCCATCGCCGCACCAGTAGCATGTGGTAACTGTGTGGCAATCGGAATTGCCGCTGGGAATATTTTCTTCGTTAATGAAGGTACACATCCTTCCACTCGCCCATTCCAATGTAGTAATAACCGATCCATATCTGCACCAAACGTTAATGTTGCGCCATGATCACGATATGTTGGAAACATAAAATCATCTTCCCCTAACGCTAAAGCACTTCCTACTTGTGATGCCTCCTGCCCATAAAACGGCACATATGTCCCAATCCTACCTTGACGTTGTAAGGCGACACCTTTTTTATCGTACGTTCGCAAACGCATCATATGGTAATAAAAATGTTTCACTTGTTCCTCTGTGACATATTCTTTATATTTCTCATCGACTAATTTTCCCGCTTCATCTATTATCACACGTAATGGAAACTGTTCCTTCATTTGGGCCACCCCTTCTCTTTTTATTCACGTACTTGCCACTTCGGTCTACGATCACGGCTATAAAAATTGTTGCGATGCCTTTGTTCTAACAATGTTTTTTCACATTTTATATTTGCAGCTTCTTCTGTCGTTATTCCATTATTTGTCGCGACTTTATAAACGTCTAACAACGTATCATAAATCGCTTTCGTCTTCCATAACACTCTTTCCGCATTAGGTTCATATAACTCATCTGATACTTGGATTAACCCACCTGCATTTACAATATAATCTGGAGCATACAAAATCCCTTTTTTTCGTAATTTCATCGCCATATCCGGTGTTGTTAATTGATTATTCGCTGAACCAACAACGGCGTCTACTTTTAAAGATGCAATGGTCGTTTCGTTTAAAATCGCTCCCATTGCACACGGTACAAAAATATGTGCATCGACTTCATAAATTTCTTCACTTCTTACGACATGTACTTTTGTTCCGTGCATTTTTCCTTTTTCAACAATTCGTTCGATCGCCTCATCAAAAATATCTGTCACATATAATGTTGCACCTTGTTCCATTAAATGTTCAGCAACTTTATAACCCACTTTTCCTAATCCTTGAATCGCATAGGATTTATCGCCTAATGTGTTACTCCCGTATAAATAATCATTCGTCGCTTCTAATGCATACACGACACCTTTTGCAGTTGGGATAGATGAATCGCCACTACCACCATATGCTTTAGGGACACCGTTAATAAAATTCGTTTCTTTTAGGGCGTGAACAAAATCATCCATCGTCGTTCCCATATCTGTTCCTGTATAAAAACGCCCATTTAAAGCATCAACATATTGAGCGAATGCACGAAATAATGCTGGTGATTTATCTGTTTTTGGGTCCCCTATAATAACAGCCTTCCCTCCACCAAAATCCAAATCTGCTGCAGCACATTTTTTCGTCATACCTTCTGACAAACGCAACACATCTTCTAATGCATCGTCCACCGTTTCATACGGGTACATACGCGTACCACCCAATGCTGGTCCGAGCGTTGTATCGTGAATCGCGATAATTGCTTGTAAACCCGTCACCGGATCATTACAGAACACTACTTGTTCATGTTCGGACATTTTTTCAAAAATAGACGGAGTCAGTTTTTGTTTTTCTAATTGTTGCATCATCCATTCCCCTTTTTATTTATTTGTCTTTTCATAAAACAGTTCTTTCGCTTTTTCTTTTGCTACGATTGCTTGCACTACTTTTCCTTCCCCAATTAAACCTTCGTCATTATGAATCGTAATATCTGTCGTTAACCTATTCGGTTTAATATTTGTAACAGTCGCAGTCAAAGTTACTTTCGAACCTTCTAATGATGGTGCTAAATGTTTCACAACCACTTCCGCTCCCATACCTACCTCATCTTCTTCTAAGTGAGGCAATAGTAGTTTATATGCAACCCACTCCATATGGTAGACCATTGAAACGGTTGAATATGTCGGATGGATGAGCTTTTCCCCAAATTTTGCAAACATTTCTTCCGTTACGGTAAAGCTCATCTGTTCTTGAATGCCTTCCTGTAAACTATCTTTCACGCTTCTCCCTCCATTAAATTCATGTATACGCTTTCAACTTCTACCAAAAGTATATACCGTTGACCGTCGACCGTCAACGATAAATCATATATTATTATATATGTATTTCATATATAATATTCGGTAAATGATGCAATTTATATATAAGTAGTAAAGGAAACTCTTTCATCAGCATGAAAAATGCCTTCGCGATGATTTGTATCTCGCAAAGGCACCATATTAATTTTTTAACTGTTGTAAAATACCGTCCAACCCTCTTTGTACATGTTGCTTCATCGTTTCAGTTGCTCGTACAACATCTTTTTGTTCCATATATAATAATATTTTTTCATGCTCATCAATCAAAGTCGGATAAAACGTCGTTTTTACCATGGAATTACGCATATAATGAATTTTTGTTTTAATCGTTTCTAATAATTGGATTAAATGACTATTTCCAGATGCATTTGTAATAATTGTATGAAACTGTTGGTCTAGTTGTTTCAATTGCATCCCATTATTTAAATAGCGTTCTGTCTCTTCCATATTATTTTTTAACTTTATGAAGGTTTCTTCTGTACCATGTTCTATCGCAAGTTGAACGGCTAAAGCTTCTAAACTTTGTCGACATTGAAAAATTTCAATAATATCTTGTACAGACGGTTCATAAACGACAATAAAATTCCCTTTATGTTCGAGCAGGCCATCATGGACTAATAAACGGATTGCTTCCCTCACTGGTGCACGACTAATTCCAAGCTGTTTTGCAATTTGTGACTCAACAATTCGTTCAGACGGTTTACGTTCACCATCCATAATTGATTTTTTTAAAATCTGATATACTTGCAAATGAAGTAATTCAGGCTTTACAATCTCTCCCAATGATGCACCCCCTCTATGTATGTCATTTTATAATATAGTGTACTATAATTATCGTAAAAGTGACATTAATTCCAATATTATAGTAAAATTATACCGATTGTTTTAGCTGATCCATGAAATAGATACATTATTCCCTCGTACGACAAAATTGTAATTTCTGTTCAATATTCGTTCTCCCTTTGGACACTGGCACTTTTTCTGGGTATCCCATTTGTAAAACGGCCGCAATTTTCACTTCTTGCGGAGACAACCCTAAATCTTTTGCAAAACCTTCCTCATGCATCGACGGAGTAATCGTCCATAACACACCAACACCATACTCCCACGCTGCAAGCTGTACATTTTGTATAAATGCGCAAACAGCTGCATATTCTTCTTCATATCGAACGGGATCTTCTTCAATCGGAAAATAAATAAGTACATGATGTGGAATATCGAATAAAAACTGACGAATGGAATGGATTGTTTTTCGTGCCTTTTCTGTCCCATCTTTTTTTAACACGCCTAAACGAACATAACTATCAATCGTCGCCTGAATGATTCGTTGTTTTCCTTCATTTTCATATACAATTACATTCCATGGTTCTTTCATATAATGGGTCGGTGCCCAAGTTCCATATGTGAAAATTTCTTTCAGTATATGAGGCGGAACATTTTCTTTTTTAAATGAATGAATAGATCTTCTCTCTTTAATCGTCTGTAAAATCGTCACGGAATCCCCCTCTACATAGCTATCATTATGTTATATTATAGCACGATTTATCGGATCAGTTCGTTTGCATTATTTTTATAAGGATGGATGAATTCCTTGCCTTCTAAATAAAATTTCGATCAATAATTCAGCTTAATTTCAGTATATTCGTATAATTTTTTCTCGTTTTCGTTTACACTATTAGTAAGAGCGTTGTTTTTAGAAGGGATGAAGGAAATGTCAAAAATATTAAAACGACACGAAGTAGACGAAGTGACAACATGGGATGTTACATCCTTATTTAAAGATGAAACATTATTTGAAGCAGAACTTGTTTCTGTCGTAGACGATGTCGAAACTGTACTTCAATATAAAGGGAAATTACATGAGGATGCGGAGCATTTATTCGGTGCGATTAAAACATTAGAAACATTGCAAGAACGACTTGTCCGGCTTTCTACATATGCAATGCTACAAATAAGTGCTGATGGAACGAATCCGATACACCAAGCAAATGCAGCAAAAGTATCTGCTAGCTTTGCTGATATCGCGGGAAAACTAGCATTTTTCGAACCAGAAATTTTAGCAATCGATGAAACAACTATTCATCAATATTTGGAAGAAGAACAACAATTACAACCATATAAAAAAATGTTAGAAGACATTTTAGCAAAAAAACCGTACACACTTTTACCAGAGGTGGAGGAAGTACTTGCTTCATTAAGCGATGTGCTTGATGCACCATATATGATTTATGAGCGAAGTAAATCATCTGATATGACATTTAAATCTTTTGTAGACGTTTTAGGAAATACACGTCCAATGTCAGAAGCTCTGTATGAAGACGAATATGAAATGGCAACACGCTCTAATGTTCGAAAACTAGCTTACGATCGCTTCGTTGAAACATTTGATCGTTATAAAAATACATATGCAGCAACATATGCAACAGAAGTACAAAAACAAGTAACATTAGCAAAGGTACGGGGATATGACTCTGTCATTGATATGCTTTTACACGGGCAACAAGTAACGAAAACAATGTATGAAAATCAATTAAATATTATTCAAGAAGAGCTTGCACCACATATGCGTCGTTTAGCAAAACTAAAAGAAAAAATTTATCAATTAGATAAAATTCGCTTTTGTGATTTAAAAGCTCCCATTGATCCTGATTTCGAACCGACGATTTCATTTGAAGAAGCCGAAAAAAATATTGTTGCTGCTTTAGAACCTTTAGGTATAGAATACAGTGCAATAATGAAAAAAGCTTTCTCTGACCGTTGGATTGATTATGCATCAAATGTCGGGAAACAATCTGGTGCATTTTGTGCAAGTCCATATGGAGCACATCCATACATTTTATTAACATGGACAGGAAATGCACGTGGTATGTTTACGTTAGCACATGAACTTGGACATGCCGGACATTTTTATTTAGCGAATGAACATCAAACATTGTTCAATACAGAACCGTCCACCTATTTCGTTGAAGCACCATCCACGATGAATGAACTGTTATTAGCGGAACATCTAATGAAACAAACAGATGACCCGCGTATGAAACGTTGGATTATTAGTGCTTTACTTGATACGTATTACCATAATTTCGTCACTCATTTATTAGAAGGTGCTTTCCAACAAAGAGTGTATACTTTAGCTGAAGAGGGTGTCCCTTTAACAGCAGATGTATTATGCGAAGAAAAAGAGGCTGTAATCCGCAATTTCTGGGGTGATACTGTAGAACTAGATAAAGGGGTTGGCCTAACTTGGATGAGGCAACCGCACTATTATATGGGCTTATATCCATACACCTATTCTGCGGGATTAACTGTAGCAACCGCTCAATTACAAAAAATGAAACGTAATGAAGATGATGCAATCCATCGTTGGTTAGAAGTATTACGTGCAGGTGGTACGAAAAAACCGGTTGATTTAATTAATATGTTAGAAATCGATATGACAACGACGGTGCCAATTAAAGAAGCAGTCGCCTATGTTGGTAAATTGATTGATGAACTCGAAAAGAGTTTTGCACCATAATGAATAGGTCGTCCACAATGGTAGTTTTGTGGACGACTTTTTACATGACGTACGATTTTTAGCTTAAAATCGTAAATATTTCAGATTACTTTTTCGGCATGCAATAATAATGAACTGAATTTTTGACACTGTTTGCACACATACCAAGATTAAGCATAGCAAGGAGGCACACAATATGACATATGCCATTTCATTTGAAAATATTTATTTCACTGTCAAAGACCGCCATATTTTAAACAATATTACTGGCAATATTGAAAAAGGAAAAATTACTGCCCTTGTCGGCCCATCTGGTGCTGGAAAATCTACATTATTAAAAATGTGTAATGGGCTACTTTCCCCTACTTCTGGACATATTTTTATCGATGGAGACCCCATTACGTCCTATGAACCGACATTATTACGAAGAAAAGTAGGATTCGCCCTCCAAAATGCACCGATGATTCGGGAAACTGTATACGATAACATCAACTTACCGTATGCTTTAAACGATAAAACAATAAGTGAACAGGAAGCGATAGATTTTTTAGAACTCGTTGGACTACACGAATCCTTTTTACATACATCTATTGATGACTTATCTGGTGGAGAACGCCAACGTGTATCTCTTGCACGTACGCTCGTTCCACAAAGTGACATTTTACTGCTCGATGAAATTACATCTGCATTAGATGAACAATCGATGCTTGACATTGAGCAATTAATCATACACTTAAAAAATGAAAAAAACTTAACTATTATATGGATTACCCATCAAATGGAACAAGCGAAACGCTGTGCAGACAATATATGGGTACTCATGGATGGTAAATTAGAAGAAATTGGGTCGAGCGCTATTTTATCTCATTCAGCGAATGAACGTGTCGAACAATTTTTGCATGGAGGGGTAAAATGACGTATACAACATTAGCTATAACACTTATCTTCGTCCTTATTCCACTTCTTTTATCCAAAACATTAAAATTAGAATTGGAAAAAGATGTAACGATTGCTACCATTCGCTCGATTATTCAACTTTTGGCAGTTGGGTACATATTAAAATTCGTTTTTGATTCAGAAAGTTTTCTTTACATAGGATTAATGGTATTATTGATGGTTGTAGCTGCCACAAATAATGCTCGAAAAAAAGGAAATAACATTAAAGGAATTATTTGGAAGGTCGCATTAACATTAATCAGTGTAGAAATAGTTACACAAAGTATTTTACTCGGCTTTGGCATTGTCCCACCTACTGCCCAATACATTATTTCTATTAGTGGGATGATTATTGGAAATTCGATGGTTTTATCTATTTTATTTCTAAACCGCTTCAAAGCAGAATTAGACAATTCACAAGATCAAGTGCAATTATTTTTATCCCTTGGTGCGACGCCAAAACAAGCAATCCATCGCCAACTTATCGATGCCATTAAAGCAAGTATGATCCCGACAATTGAAAGCCAAAAAACGATGGGACTCGTACAATTACCGGGTATGATGAGTGGTCAAATTATCGCCGGTGCCGATCCATTACAAGCGGTGCAATTCCAATTGCTTATCTTGTTTTTATTATTAACGACAGCCGCAATGACCAGCGTTATATTAGGATTTTTAGTGTATCCAACACTTTTTAATAAACAAATGCAATTTTTAAAATTTATGTAGGAAAGGATTTGGACATAGTGCAATATGATGTCACAGTAATTGGTGGCGGTCCATCTGGTTTAATGGCAGCCATTTCTGCTGCAGAAACTGGTGCAAAAACATTATTAATTGAAAAAGGACAAAAACTCGGAACAAAACTGGCAATCTCAGGTGGAGGACGTTGTAATGTCACAAATCGCCTCCCAGAAGATGAGGTCATTCGACACATTCCAGGGAACGGAAAATTCCTTTACAGTGCTTTTTCTATTTTTAACAATTATGATATTATCGATTTCTTTGAAAATTTAGGTGTCGGTTTAAAGGAAGAGGATCATGGGCGTATGTTCCCAATATCCAATTCCGCTCAATCTGTCGTCCAAACGTTAATTGATCGCCTTCATACATTAGGTGTGACTGTAAAATTAAACCATCCTGTCGAGGCAATCCATTATGATGAGGAGGCCCATACTGTTATTTTGCAAAACGAGAAAAAAATAACGACAAAAGCGATCGTCATAGCGGTTGGTGGAAAATCTGTCCCACATACAGGATCAACTGGGGATGGTTATGCTTGGGCAAAAAAAGCTGGCCATACGATTACAGAACTATACCCGACTGAAGTCGCTTTAACTTCAAAGGAAAAATTTATTCGTGACCGCACATTACAAGGGTTGTCACTTCGTGATGTAGCTGTTTCCGTTTTAAATAAAAAAGGAAAAGTGATTGTCACACATGAAATGGATATGGTGTTTACGCATTTCGGTGTATCTGGGCCCGCTATTTTACGTTGCTCTCAATTCGTCGTAAAAGAATTGATAAAAGGCGCAAAAAAAGTTACATTACAAATCGATTTACTCCCACATATTTATGAACATGTATTAACAGAAACGTTCACATCAGCCGTACAAATAAATGCGAAAAAATCATTTAAAAATATTCTTCGAGAAGTAACCGAGTTACCAGAACGAATGGTGAGTTTCTTATTGGAACGAGTAGAAGTCGAGGAAACGACAAAATGTGGGAATATCCAAAAAGATACATTGCTTCACATGATTCAATTGCTTAAAAATTTCACTTTTGATGTACATGGTTCCTTATCGATTGAAAAAGCATTTGTAACGGG
>DXHX01000166.1 GCA_019113205.1 Candidatus Pseudogracilibacillus intestinigallinarum
TAGGTGATTTTATTCCAACAAATAATGTTAACATAACTACTGCTGCTACCATTACCATCGCAAATACAAATTGTACTTGTCCGGTTAAGCCTGTACCTCGTATATTTAAATAGCCGAAAATAATTAACGCACCTGTTGCAATAATTATTTCCATCAAATAAACTTCCCAACCAGCTACAGTATATAAAAATACATTTTCAATGATTGCTGGAAATACATATTTAATCATTAATGAAAATGCAGAAGCGTTTAATGCAACAATACATAAATATCCTAACGTCAAAAACCAACCACTTATAAATGCTTGAGTTCGTCCAGCACTAATATAAGCATAGGCAAATTCCCCACCTGAAACAGGGAAACTACGAATTAGAAATCCATAACTGACTGCTATGAGCATCATCAATAATGCACCGATGGAAAAACCAATAATCACACCTAATGGACCAGCAGTTTCCATCCAATTAATTGGTTGAACAAACGCTCCCCAACCAATAGCAGATCCAAGGGCTATTGCCCATACCCAGTGTGCTTTTAATGACTTATTTAATGTTGTTCTCTTTTCCATAAACGCCTCCAGAAATAAACATATTTATTTTTTACATATAATCGATAAGTATACTGGAATATTTAATTCAAAACTAGTACATATTTAATAATTAATATAAATTTAACATTAATAATATTTTCATATTAAAAAACCGAATCGAACAGGCTTATCCCATTCAATTCGGTAAATTATTTTTCTTTATTATCTTGCTTCAATTTACTTTTTTCTCCGTCCTTCCCTGCCATTTTCAATAACTTGTCCACGACAGGTCTTTTACCACCCATCACTATTCCAGCAATTTCTGCTAATAAATGAACGAGAATAAAGACGATGATGGCAACAATTAAAGAAATTTGAAGTGGTGCTTGTTGGAATACGATTGCTAACACTCCGAAAACTAAACTGAACCCATACATAATAAGTACCGCTTGTCGGTGGGAAAATCCAGCACGAAGTAACTGATAATGAATATGTTTATTATCTGCTTGCATAATATGTTGTTTATTTAATGCACGACGAATGATAGAAAATGCTGTATCCAAAATCGGCACTGCAATTACAATAATTGGAATGATAAAACTAAATAAGGCAACATTTTTAAATAAACCTAACATAGAAATAACTGCTATCATATAGCCAAGAAAGTTCGATCCAGTGTCTCCCATATAAATTTTTGCCGGGTAAAAATTGTGATATAAAAAACCAAGATTTGCTCCAATTAAAACAACACAAAGATATACAGCAAAAATTTGTAAATCAACGATTGCCATGATTAAAATACTTACAAGTCCTATCGTGGAAACACCAGTTGCAAGCCCGTCAAGGCCGTCAATTAGGTTAATCGCATTAGTTATCCCTACAACCCATAATATAGTAATCAACACACTAAATGGCCCTAATTCAATCATCCCAATAAATGGTAAGGTGATTTTTTCAATAACTAAACCAGATGACAGGAGAAAAGTCGTTGCAGTTAATTGACCTGTTAATTTAATGATTGGACGGACACTATATTTATCATCAATAATTCCTGTAACAACAATAACAATTGCCCCCATAAAGATGGCTTGTAAATGAATATGTTCAGGTTGTAAATATAATAAACCGAGGGCGGCACCGAGAAAAATTGCTAAACCTCCAATACGTGGAGTCGGATGAACATGGATTTTCCTCCGGTTTGGAAAATCAACTATATTAAATTTAAATGCTAACTTTTTTACAGCAAAAGTTAAAAAAAATGTAGATATAAGTGCGATAAATGAAGCTATCGCTAAATCAACAAAATTAATCATCGGTAATCCCTCTAATATATGCTTTTAATTTTACGTCTAGGTTAAATTATAGCTAATTTCTTACACTAGTTGCAAATATAAGTTGCATCTTCTCTTATTTGTAACATAACTGAGATAATCATCATATGTATATGTAGATAACTTCCATAGGAGGTGGCCTACTATTTTTTCGACAATGAAATTAACATTGCTTGCACTTGCCGCTAAATATCGTGTTCAAGTCCTTCAGTATACCCCTGGACATTTAATCATCCAAATTCATCAATGGCATTTATTAGAACAAAAACTTCCTGTTATTCAACAACTTATCGATCATGACCCTCATATTCTAGCTTATTCCATAGACGGCAAAACACTCGAAATAATGTTTGATGAAGATGCAATTTTTAAAGAAGAAATTGTACAAAAATGGTTTAGCTATATACGTACACTTGATTTATAAAAGTTGCACACATAAAAAGAAGGTTTGGACTTCTTTCTTGCTCAGCTAAACTTACTTATCGTCCAAACCTTCTCTAATAATCATTTTATATTGCTATCACGTCGCATAATTTTTTTCGTTAAATCATCAAAATACGTATATACGACTGGAATGAGCAATAATGTAAAAATACTTGAAATCGATAATCCAAATATAATAGTAATAGCTAATGGTTGTTGCATTTCTGCCCCTTCTCCTAATGCGAGCCCTAACGGTATCATTGCTAATACAGTTGTTAAAGTCGTCATTAGAATAGGCCGCAATCTACTTCTACCCGCTTCTATAATAGCTTCATATCGATCCATACCGCGTCTTCGTAAAATATTAATATAATCTACAAGGACGATGGAGTTGTTCACGACGATTCCGGCAAGCATAATTAACCCGATAAATGCCGGTATACTAAATGACAATCCACTTATGAGCAATCCTCCTACGACACCAATGACGGTTGCAGGCATCGAAAACATAATAATAAACGGGAATAAGAAATTTTCAAACTGAACTGCCATCACTGCATACACTAAAAAGATAGAGAAAATTAATGCTAAAGTTAAATCGGCAAAAGAATCTGCCATATCTTCCGCTTCTCCACCAATCGAATAGCTATATCCTTCTGGTAGAGATAACCCATCTAAATAAGTTTCAATATCTTTCACTACACTGCTTAAATCACGATCCATAATTTCTGTTGTAACATTCATTTGCGCTTCTTGATTTTGTCTTATTAATGTTACAGGACCTTGGGTTTCTTCAAAGTTAGCTAATGATGTTAACGGTATTTGCGCTCCTTCATTCCCGATCACTTTCATATCTTCTAAATCATTGATTGTTTGTCGAGAATCTTCGGGATAAGTTAAAGAAACATTTATTTCACGACCATCATCCCGGTATACTGTTACTACTTGCCCGATAAAACGCATTTCGATTTGCGATTGAATATCTTCTACAGATAATCCGTATAATGCTGCTTTATCATCATCTACTTCTAATTGTAGTTGTGGGACCCCTAAATTCGCTTCTGATTCTGGATTATGCACGCCTTCAATCGATTGAATCCCTTCTACGACATCATCTGCTAATTCACGTAATACTTCATGTTCTGGTCCATTTAATTGAATTTCAATAGGTGCACCCATTCCAATTCCGGCACCCATCTCACTTACTGTAATTTCAGCACCAGGAATATCTTGTAAGTCTTTCTCTAATTGTTGTACGAATTTTTCGGTCGTTATGTCGCGTTCTTTCGGTGGTACGAGTTGCATCGTAAAGCTTGCTTCATTCTCACTTGATGAACTAGAAGCAAAATCTCCACCACCAGCCGTCACATAACTAACATCAATAATGTCTTCATATTCGCTTAACTTTTCATTAACATGATCGATTACTTTTTCTGTCGCTTCTAAACTACTTCCAGGTCTTGTCTCAACAGTTATATCTAATTGCCCTTGGTCACCCGCAGGTATAAATTCTGCACCGATAAATGGGATGAGCCCAATACTCGCAACAATAAGAACAATTGTCACGATGATTGATGACTTTCTAAATTTCAATACCTTTTTTAATGCACGTGTATAACCGTTGTTCACTTTTTCTAACAAGTTATCAAACCAATAACGTCTTCCGTCTTCCATCGCTTTGGACAGTAACTTGGAAGAAAGCATTGGTACAAGTGTAATAGCAACGATTAACGATGCTAATAATGAAAATGATACGGTTAAGGCGAGCGGTGTGAAAATATCGGATGCAATTCCTTCTACATAGACAATCGGCAAGAAAACAACTAATGTCGTCGTTGTCGAAGCTATAACTGCTGGTGTTAGTTCAGCCGCCCCTTTAATAGCTGCATCTATTAAATTTTCGCCACGTTGACGGTACGTGTATATATTTTCTAATATAACGATAGAACTATCGACCATCATTCCAATTCCGAGCGCAAGTCCTCCAAGTGTAAGAATGTTCAACGTTTCCCCTGTGAAATACATTAAAGCGAATGTGGATATAATCGCAATTGGGATAGATAAGCCGATCACAATCGTCGCGCGAATACTTTTTAAAAAGAGTAATAAAATAAAAATCGAAATTGCTCCACCAATTAAAATGTTTTGGATAACAGAACTGACCGCTTCCTCAATGAAATCAGATGTGTCAATTACAACATTTAAATTGGCACCTTCCGGAAGTTCTGCTTCGATTTCATCTAAGCCATTTTTTATATTTTGTGCAACTTCCACTGTATTTGCATCCGTCTTTTTTAAAATCGATAAAACGACAGACGGTTCTCCATTTATCATGGTGACACTATCTTCTTTTTCAAATGTATCTTTTATCGTAGCAACTTCAGATACTTTTACAGATGTATCTGCTTGCGTTTGAATGATCGTTTGTTCTATATCTTCAATGGAAGTAAATTCACCTGTAATTCTTACTTTTAAATCTTGATCCCCTTTTTCAATCGTTCCAACCGAGGAAGATTGATTCGTCTCACTTAAAGCTTGCATCACTTCTTGTGGACTTACTTGATATTGAGTCATTTTTGCTTCGTTTAAAATGACTTGGATTTCCCGGGTTTTGGCTCCTTCTACCGATACAGATGCTACTCCCTCTTGTCTTTCAAAAAATGGGGATACTTCATTTTCTGCAAGTTCAGTTAATACTTCTGCATCTTTTCCGGTAATACTTACCCAAATAACAGGTAATTGATCTGGGTTAAACCGCATAATATTCGGATCACCAGCTCGATCTGGTAACATGCTTTTCACACGATCCACTCGTTCGCGCACATCTAATAATGCTTGGTCCAAATCCGTTCCATTTTTAAACATCATTACGATGACGGATGCGTCTGATTGTGATTGAGACTGAATTTCTTCAATCCCTTCTAACGAACTAATCGACTCTTCAATTGGTTTAGAGATTAAATTTTCTACTTCTTCTGGCGCGGCATCGTCATAAGTAGTGGCAATAACTGCAATTGGTAAATCAATTTTTGGAAATAAATCCACCGCTAAATTTTTAACAGATACAAATCCTAATGCAATAATCGCAAGGACAATCATTATAACACCGACAGGTCTTTTAACAGATAAAGAAACTAGTTTCATTTGTCATTCCCGTCCTTTATTACTTCAACCTCACTGCCATCTGTTAAGGTAAAATGCCCATTCACAATCACTTCATCTTTTGTGTTTACATCACCTTTAATCGCAGTATATTCTGTCTGTGTTTCTATGACTTCGACCATTATCTTTTTCGCTTTGCCGTCTTGAACGATATAAACGAAGTTTTCATCTGCTTCTTGTAAAACTGCCTCTGTCGGTACGAGCAGTCCTTTTTTCACTTTAGTTTCTTTCATTGCAATTTTTCCGGTAGTACCTGGTGAAATTTTTTCATCTTTATTGTCAATCTCGATTTCAATTGTAAATTGTCCACCTTCATTTGGTAATGGGTCCACTGGCAAAACTTTTCCTTTATACGTATCTTCATCTATATGAATCGTAACTTCTTTATCATCTTTAAATAAAGAACGGTCTGATTCGGATACTGCAACATTCATTTTTACTTTATCTACATCCGCTACAACCATTAATGGTTCTTCATTCGTCTGAAAATCGCCTTCTTGTGCACTTAATTTAGCTATTTTCCCTGCACGAGGGGCCGTTACTGACATCTCTCCCATTGGTGTCTTCACTTTTGCAATCGTATCGTCTTTTGAGACATGTTCACCGTTTTGTACGTGAAGTTCAGACACCTCTCCAGGTTGTTCGATCGTAACAGGCATTTGACTTTGCGGCATTATCATACCGTAAATTGTTTTCGTCACTTGTAAGTTGTCTTTTTTTATTTGTTCCACTTCAACAGACGTGACAGTAGTCTCTTCTTCGTCTGCATCATTATTTTGTCCACAGGCAGCTATAATCATCAATAATATTAATAAAGTCATCCATAATAAAACTTTACGCATGTAGCAACCTCCAATTAATATCGCTTCTTTGTTTATCATACACTTTAATATTATGTTAGAAAAGTAATTAAATGTAATGTTCAAACTTCTTATTTAATATTAACTAACATGCGTAAAGATGTGCATCAAATAATTACTTTGTAATAAAAATACGCAATCAATTGACTCGTACGCTTTAATTGTAAATCGAATTGCTTCATCGTCATTGGTGCGATATAAGTTGTATCATCTTTAAATATAACTTTCACGTTTTTATCATACGGTTCAAAATCAGCTACATGATAATACGAAACATATGATAGTTGTGGACTTTTCACCGATCTAGTCGGAAACATAAAAACACAATGATCAGGGTCAATTGGAATTGGTATTTTATTGTTCGATTTTAGTATTTCTTTCGTAAAATCGCTTCGTCCTTCGAGAGAGGTTCCTTGTTTTAAACAAGCATTGTTCAACAACGCCTCAAGACTATGTATGGAATAATAAACTTGATCACTATCAATAATCTTTGAACGAAACTGTCCTTCTTTAATTCGCTCTATTACTTTCGTTTTGTTACTAATAGAAAACAATTTATGTACTCCTTCCCTTCGTATCATAGTGTAGGAAACATTTACAATTAGAGGTATACATTTATAATACTATTTAACTAGTGAAAGCGCTATAGATTTTAGGTAATTTAAGCTATAATTATAGAAATTTTTGTCTATTCCCTTCTATTCAAATCATTTTAGGGCATAAAAAAGAAGATATCCAAAGTGGATACCTTCTCTTGTTATTGAATCGCAAACATAATTTCCGCTTCACAAGCTACTTCGCCATCTACGGTTGCAATACCTTTTCCTTTTCCAATTGCACCTTTCATGCGTG
>DXHX01000016.1 GCA_019113205.1 Candidatus Pseudogracilibacillus intestinigallinarum
AAGCGTGTCGAAGTTGCAAGAATACGAGTCGAAGTTGCAAGAATACGAGTCGAAGTTGCAAGAATACGGGTCAAAGTTGCAAGAATACGGGTCAAAGTTGCAAGAATACGAGTCGAAGTTGCAAGAATACGGGTCGAAGTTGCAAGAATGTAGGTTGAAGTTGCAAGAACCCAACCCCAAACCTGCAAGAACGCAACCATATAGCTAATCACCTCACCACAAAATGGAAATAGGAGTTTTGGTGTAGAGGATATTTTGTGGATACAGTAGGAAGGAACAAAAATCAAATCCAGAAATATATAAGAAATCAACTAAAAGATAGCGATTAATTAACGTCATTCGAAGAGTACGATCCATTTATGGGAGAACGAAATAAAAAAGAAAGCAATAAGAAATTCCTAAAGAATCTGTGCGTGGATGTGGTGCATAAGGGGGAGCGTTCAGTGAACCTTTTAGGCTGAGGTTGGTCACAAAAGCACTCGGCCGTAGAGCAACCCACCAGTCCGGTAATGCCCCATAAGCTAGAGTTTTGATTTTGTTGATTTTAAAGCAAAAATGAACAAAATAAAGTTTATCATACAAATTGTATATAAACTGTCATAAAAAGTTCATACATTCTTGCAATTGTTTCAAAAGTGCTCTTGATTTTATAATATATGTAAGATAGAAAAATGTACATTTTATTGGAAAGGCTGAAAAGGAGGAATGTTCGTGTTAATTTTCACAGAAGAAGAGATAAGAGAATATGTGAAAATAAATAAGGAATCAATAGATGAAATAGAGGCTGCATTTACCGACCTAAAAACAAAGGATGTCCAAATGCCACCAATTATGCGGGTGGACATTCCAGAATATAACGGAGAAGTGGACATTAAATCAGCATTTATTCCTGGATACGAAATGTTCGCCTTGAAAGTATCATCTGGATTTTTTAACAATTATCAACTAGGTTTACCGAGTACAGGTGGATTGATGTTTTTAATAAATGCTTTAAATGGTCAACCTGAAGCATTACTTTATGACAATGGCTATTTAACGGATGTTCGTACTGCTGCAGCAGGTGCTGTAGCTGCAAAATATATGGCAAATGAACAGATAGAAACAGTAGGTGTTATCGGTGCAGGAGCACAAGCACGCTATCAATTGATAGCTTTGAAAGAAGTACGTGAATACAAACATGTACTCGTAGCGGGGAAATCCAAACGTAGATTACAAGAATTTAAAGAAGAAATGGAGTCAACATTAAAAGTCTCTGTAACTATTTTAGAAACACCACAAGAAGTGGCAGAACAAAGCGACTTAGTTATTACAGCAACACCATCTTCCGAACCCATTTTACAAAATAGTTGGGTGAAAAATGGTTTGCATATTACGGCTATGGGAGCAGATGCCCAACATAAAAATGAAATTGATCCAAATATATTAAAGCGGGCAAATTATTATGTGGCAGATGTTATGTCTCAATGCGAAATACTAGGAGAATTACGTTCGGCATTAGAAAAGGGAGTTGTAACGAAAGATCATCCAGTAATGGAGTTAGGCGACATTACCTCACGTGCAGAAAAAATACGCACCTCAAAAGATGATATAACGATTGTGGATCTCACAGGTACGGGTGCACAAGATACGAGGATCGCACTGTATGCATATAAAAAATTAACGGAAGAAAAGTGAGGGATTCCATATGCATATTGCAGAAGGGGCTGAAAATTTATTTGAACAATTAATGGAATGGAGACGTCATTTGCACGCTCATCCAGAATTAAGTTTTCATGAAAAGGAAACAGCGAAATTTGTCGTGCAACAATTGTCGACAATTCCGAATATAAAAATTGAAGAAAATGTTGGTGGTTATGGTGTAGTTGCAACACTAACATCTGGAGTTGGCCCAACAATAGCGTTAAGGGCTGATATGGATGCATTGCCGATTGAGGAAGAAAATGATCTCACATATAAATCGACAAAGGCAGGTATCATGCATGCATGTGGACATGATGCACATACGACGATGTTACTCGGTGCAGCAAAATTACTTGGCGGACAGTTTGAACGTGGAGAATTAACTGGCACGGTAAAGTTTATTTTTCAACCAGCAGAAGAAGCGACAGATGAAAATGGCTTATCTGGCGCACCTTATATGATTCAAGATGGTGTGTTAGACGATGTATCTTCTGTGATTGCTTTACATGTATGTCCGTGGCATCCAGTCGGTGTCGTGCAAATGAATCAAGGTTTTAGTATGGCAAATGTCGATGTATTTCATGCAACGATTCGAGGAACTGGCGGACATGGTGGGTATCCACATTTATCGACAGATCCATTATGGATGCTCGGTGCAGTATTGCAGACATTTTACGGAACGGTTAGTAGGCGTGTATCACCGTTGGACGTTGTCGCAGCGAGTATTGGGAAGATCGAAGCTGGGGCAGTAAGCAATGTAATTCCATCTGAAGTTTATATAGAAGGAACATTACGCTCGTATACACCAGAAGCACGGGAAAAGCTTGCAGAAGAAGTCGAAAATGTTTTTAAAATCGTAGAAGCTTTTAGTGGAGAATACGAGTTCGAGTTAGAAAAGGGAGAACCAGCATTGAACAATGATATGGAAGTGAATCGTGTCATTGAACAAGCAATTTATGAGTTATACCCAGATATGGTGATCGATTGGGAGCCATTTGGAATGGGTGGAGAAGATTTTGGTTATATGACGGAACAAATACCGGGAGCAATGTTCTTCTTAGGTTGCTCGTTAGAAGATGGAGAAGACCGTGATTTGCATACGCCTATTTTTAATATTGACGAGACGTGTATGCCAATTGGCGCAGCAATATTTGTAAAAGCAGTAAATTTATTTTTGCAAGAAGAGGAAGTTCATCACCCATTAAAACGAAATAATATCCAAAGGGGGGCTTGACATGATGACAGCTGTAAAGGAAACGAGGATGCTACTAGGTGGGGAGTGGGTGAACCGAAAGGAAACCATTACGGTTCGTGACCCTCAAGACAATACGATTTTTACCACGGTACCAAAAGCATCTGTAAAAGATGCATTATACGCGATTGAAACAGCAAAAGAAGGGGCAAAAATTTCAGCAAAATTATCCGTTTTTGAACGAATGAATATTATCCATAAAGCGGTTCAATATATCGAAGACAATAAGGAACGTTATGCTCAAACAATTGCGACAGAAGGAAGTAAAACGATTACGGAAGCTCGAGCAGAAGTGAAGCGGTGCATGGATACGATGCGATTATCGGCAGAAGAGGCACGTAGAATGCATGGAGAAACCATTCCGTTTGGTCAACGAGAAGGTGGCGACAATCGAATTGGATACTACTACCATTTCCCAGTAGGAATTGTTGCAGCAATTACACCATTTAATGATCCATTAAATTTAGTTGCCCATAAAGTTGGTCCGGCTATCGCATCTGGAAATGCAATTATCGTAAAACCCGCATCATTAACACCGGTTAGTGCTATTTTACTTGCAGAAGCATTAGATTATGCTGGACTACCGCGAAAAGTTTTACAAGTCATTACAGGTAATGGCGGGGAAATCGGCGATGTACTTGTGACACATCCGGCTGTTCGTCTCGTATCTTTTACTGGAGGATTCGAAACAGGTGAAGCGATTGCGAAAAAAGCAGGCTTAAAGAAAATTAGTATGGAATTAGGTTCAAACTCACCAGCCATTGTGTTAGAGGATGCCGATGTGATGGATGCCGTCCAAAGTTGTGTTGCTGGTGCATTTGGTGCAGTCGGACAAAATTGCCTTGGAGTGCAACGTATTTATGTCAAAGAAGCGGTCTATCATGCATTTGTGGAACAGTTCGTGGCAGAGGCGAAAAAATATATCGTCGGTGATAAACGTTCAGATGAGACGATGATGGGGCCACTTATTCATGAAAAAGAAGCGATTCGTATCGAAAAATTAGTCGATGAAGCAGTTGCATTAGGTGCCACTATTTTAACTGGCGGGGAACGTGATGGAGCATTTTATATGCCGACAGTGTTGGAAAATGTTCCAAGAGGTGCACAAATTATTGAAGAAGAAGTGTTCGGGCCAGTCGTATCAATTTTTAAGATTGATAGTGTGGAAGAAGCGATAGAGTTAGCAAATGATGTGAATTACGGGTTACAAGCAGGTATTTTTACGAAAAATATTGACATTGCATTTAAGGCGATTCACGATTTAGAAGTCGGTGGTGTGATCGTAAACGATAGTAGTGATTATCGTGTAGACGCAATGCCATTCGGTGGAGTAAAAGGATCTGGTATTGGTCGAGAAGGTGTTAAGTTTGCGATGGAAGATATGACAGAAAAGAAAGTTGTGCAATTTAAATTATAAAAGAAAAGGATGATCATCATGACACAAGTACTAAACAATGAACAGTTAAAACAAGCATTAACAGAACTGGATAAAAAGCATTTTATCCATCCGACATCAAATATGAAACAATTACAAGAGGAAGGCCCGACATTTATTTTTACAGAAGGTGATGGAATTTATTTAAAAGATATAGAAGGAAGGAAATTAATTGATAGTTTATCATCTTTATGGAATGTAAATATTGGCCACGGTCGAGAGGAATTAGGAGAAGTTGCGAAAGAACAAATGACGAAGTTAGCTTTCACCTCTGCGTTTAGTAATTGGTCACATGAACCAATTATTCGCCTTGCAGAAGAAGTAGCTAAATGGACTCCAGGAGATTTAAATGTGACGTTTTTTACGTCTGGTGGATCTGAAGCGAATGATACGGCATTTAAAACGGTTCGTCACTATTGGAATGTGAACGGAAAACCGGAGAAGAAAAAGATTATTTCACGTAAAAAATCGTACCATGGGGTTGCAATGGGATCGACAAGTGCAACAGGTATTCCAGAGTTTCATACATTTACTCAATCTATTGCGCCAGACTTTCATTATGTTGATTCGACAGTAGAATCTTTTAATGAAATGATTGAAAAGGAAGGCGCCCATACTATTGCGGCATTTATTTCGGAACCAGTACAAGGTTCAGGTGGGGTAAACATTCCTGAAGCTAATTACTTTAAAGAAATAAAGGCGATTTGTGAAGCGAATGATATTTTGTTCATATCGGATGAAGTGATTTGTGGATTTGGTCGTACTGGTACCAACTTTGGAATGGAAAACTTCGGTATCACACCAGATATTATTACGATGGCAAAAGGTGTCACGAGTGGATATGCACCATTAGGTGGAATGGTCATCTCTGAAAAAATGCACAAAGAATTATATGAGAAGACAGAAGGAAACTTTTGGCACGGGTACACATATAGTGGCCATCCGACAGCGGCAGCAGTCGCATTGAAAAACTTAGAAATTATAAAAGAAGAAAACTTAATCGATAATGTCAACGAAATGGGTAAATATATGTTAGAAGGATTTGAGTGGATCAAGGAACAGCATGATCATGTTGTAGATGTTCGCGGAATTGGTTTACTTGGTGCTATTAGTTTACATCGAGCTGAAGGTGCAGAGGCGAAAACACCAAAAATTGTTCAAGAGGCATTAAAGCGTGGATTGATTTGTCGGGCAGTCGTTTATGATGGGCAAGATACGTTAGCGTTTGCACCACCATTTACGATTACAAAAGATGAGATGGATCAAATTATTCACATTGTGAATGAGTCCATTCAAACGGTAGGATAATAGAGTTAGGTGGAACATGAAATGAATCTACAAAAATGTTCCACCTTTTTTCACACCATTTACACCATGTAATAATAAATGCTTTCATACAAGTTGTATGAAAAGAAAAGTATTTTCTTCATACATGTTTCATATTGTTTCAAATAGGGAATGTTTTTATAATGTATACCAACTATCCCGTTTTACCGTTCCCGACCTTATGTCAAGTAAACAAAAGAAAAGGGAGGGATAACATGCAGAAAAACCCATATGGTTTTAGAGCGCGCATTGGATTAATATACATAGCATCTGCATATGCGATGGATGTTGAATTCCAGGAAATGGCACCTCGTGGTGTAACGAGCCATGTAACGAGAATTAAATTGTCAGAAGATCCGACTCGTTTTACAATCGATGACTTAGTTGAGTTAGAAGGAAAAGCATTAGAGGCGACATCTATTCTATCGCAAGCACCATTAAAAGCGATTGGATTTGGTTGTACGAGTGGAAGTTTCGTTAACGGTGTGCAATATGATAAAGCCCTCATTCAAAAAATGGAAGCTATTGCACAAGTGAAATGTACGACAACATCTAATGCTGTAGTCGAAGCATTACACCAGTTAGATGTCCAGACAATTGCCATTGCTGCACCATATACAAAAGAGGTGACAGATCAGGCAATTCAATATTTCAAAGAGGCAGGATTTGATGTAGCGAATTTAATTGGACTCGGTATGATGAATGACTACGACATTTCGGCCTTAGATCTGAAGACAATTTATGATATGGCAGTGCAAGCTGATCATCCCGATGCAGAAGCAGTTTTTATATCGTGTACCGGAATACAAGCGCTACAAGTGATTCCGTTATTAGAAAGGGATTTACAAAAACCAGTATTAACATCAAATCAAGCGACTTTTTGGCATTTATTACGTTTGAGTGGTGTTCACGAAAACATGAATCAATATGGAAAAATATTCGATTTTTAATGAAGAAAAATGAAAGCGTTTTATTATTTAGGGGGTGTTAGAACGATGAAAATAATCGCGACGATAGATAAAGTTTGGGAAGAAATTGAGAAGGCAATTTTGAGTTTAACGACCATTGCGATGAGTTTAATGTTAGTTGGGAACGCGTTAAGCCGATATTTTTTAAATAAAAGTTGGGCTTTTACAGAAGAGGTTGGAAAAATGGGGGTTATCGTCTTAACGTTTATGGGACTCGGATATGCAGCAAGGAAAAAAATGCATATTGAAATGTCCGGATTTTTTGATTTAATGCCATTTAAAATGCAAAGGATTGTAGGAATGGGTGTTCATTTTATTTCAGCAATCGTTTTACTATATTGTGCATATTTAGGGTTAGAATACGTACAACACTTACAAAAGTTAGGCCAAGTTTCTACTATTCTTCGAGTGCCGTTATCTGTCACAATGTTTGTCGTTCCATTAGGATTCTTTTTATCCGGGCTACGCTATTGTGTTGACTTATTTATCGGTATAAAACAAAAGGATAGTAATTTCATGCACGAACTTGAAATAACAGAAGAGAGGTGATTGTATGTTGTGGGGAATTATAGCATTATTGTTCGTCATGTTATTTTTAAACTTTCCCATTATGGTAGTTTTAATTGTATCTGCTTTACTCATGATGTTTTTCATGGCTGGGGACTTAAACTTAGTAATGTTCGTTCAGCAGATGACGAGTAACGTAGAGTCTTATGTATTGTTAGCGATTCCGATGTTTATTTTTGCAGCGGATATTATTGTTGAAGGTAGAACTGCAACGAGATTATTAGATTTTATTAATGACTTAATCGGTCATATTCGTGGTGGAACAGGTATTGTTGCTGCGGCGACGAGTACATTTTTTGGTTCTGTTTCTGGTTCATCACAAGCAACGATTGCAGCAATCGGTCGACCGATGCGTGATCGTGCACTACAGTATGGATATAAGGATTCGCATATTATGGGGTTAATTATTAACTCAGCAGGGATTGCGATCTTAATTCCACCTAGTATCGTTATGATTTACTATGGTATGTTAACAGGAACATCGGTTGGTGATTTGTTTGTGGCAGGAATTATTCCCGGACTAATGGTTTTTTTAGGATTTGCGATTTGGGAGTTTTTCATCGCAATTAAGAAGGATATTCCTGTAGAACCGAAAGCGACATGGGGCCAACGTTGGCGTTCTTTCAGAAAGTCGTTTTTAACATTAGGATTCCCAGTACTTATTCTTGGTGGGATTTACTCTGGAATGTTTAGTCCGACAGAAGCTGCGGCATTCTCGGTATTATATGCGTTATTACTAGAGCTCGTTATTTTTAGATCCATTAATATTGCTGATATATATCGTATTGCTATTTCCACTGGAGCTGTAACGAGTATCGTATTTATTTTACTTGCAGCAGGTGGGGCATTCTCATGGATTATTTCTTATTTAAGAATTCCACAACAATTAACAGAAGCAGTGTTAGGAGCAGATCCATCACAGTTTCAAATTTTACTTATTATGTCGTTGTTTTTCTTAGTTTCATGTATGTTTGTTGACTCGCTCGTTGCCATTGCGATTTTAACGCCGATTTTTTTCCCGATTGCGGTGGCAGCAGATATACATCCAGTTGCAATCGGTATTTTAATTACGATGCAAGCAACATTAGGGACAGTTACACCACCATTTGGTGTAAATATTTTTACAGCGAGTGCCATTTTTAAACGGCCTTATTTAGAAATAGTTCGGGGAATTGCGCCATATATTATCATATTTGTTGCGATTAACTTTTTACTCATTTTATTTCCAGATATTATTATGGTTTATGAAACGATTTTCGGTAGTTCGAAAGGTGGTTAAAATGGAATTATATGTGAGGGGGTGTCATCGTTCCATTTTAGCTAGCAATTTTTAATTAAAATATATAGAAAAATTAAAGGAGGCAATGCTTTGTTAAACAAAAAAAGTCTAATGGTATTTGTAGGGATGTTAATGTTGACGATGTTTTTAGTAGCTTGTGGTGGAGGTAATAATAATACAGGTGGCAATAATGATGGTGGAAACGCTGGTGGCGGTGATGGTGATACAATCAACTTGCGTTTCGCACATGAAGAAGGTCAAGGAGACGTACAAGATTTATATGCGAATAAATTTAAAGAGATTATTGAAGAAAAATCTGGTGGAGACATAACGGTAGATGTATATACTGCAGGTCAATTAGGGTCGAACATGGACGTATTGCAGTCATTACAAACAGGAGCAATTGAAATTGCAATTACATCACCGGGATTCTCTGGAGACGTTATTACTGAATCACAAATTATGGCAATTCCGTTTTTATTCTCAGATAATTTAGAAGTAAATAAAAAGGTTTTAAACGAAAGTGAAGCATTATATGGCCCACTTGCTGATAAATACGAGGAAAAAGGTTTAACGCCTTTTAAATTCTGGTTAGAAGGATTTATGTATTGGACAGCAAACAAAGAAGTAACGACAGAAGACGATATGAAAGGTTTAAAAATTAGAACGATGCCGACGAGCTTAATTATTAAGTCGTATGAATTAATGGGTGCAAATCCGACACCGACAGACTCAGGTGAAATTTATACGATGCTACAAACGAAAGGGATCGATGCACAAGAAAATCCATTATTTTATATCGTGAATAGTAACTTCCTAGAAGTACAAGATTATTTAATGGACTCTAAACACCATATTTATACGACAGTAACAGCGGCAAACCAAGATTTCTTCGAAGGATTATCAGAAGAACATCAAGAATTAATTCGTGAAGTCGTAGATGAAGTAAATGAGTGGTCGTTCGAGATGCAAGATGAAGAGCAGAAAAAAGCTATGGAGAAAGCAAAAGAAGAAGATGTAGAAATTGTGGAACTGACTGCAGAAGAGCGCGAAGTGTTTAAAGAGTTATCTTTAGAAGCTCGTGAACTATACAAAAAAGAAAGTGATGCAGCGAAGGAGATTATTGAAACATTAGAAAAGGAAATTGAAGAGGCAGAAGCTGAATTAGGCGATTAATTTTTCAAGTTTACTTTCTATTCATGTTATGAAACACAAATAAAATAAAGTAAATAAAGATACCGAACAATGATGGTAATGAAGAAATACAATTATCGTATTGTTCGGTTTTCTTTACGCAAAATATGACTGAATGAGGGTGAAATAATATGTTGTTTTCAAAGGCTGAGTATAAAAAAAGAGTACAAAAAACGAAGGAAAGTATGCAGTCTCGTGGGATTGATGTATTGTTGTTGACAGACCCAGCAAACATGAATTATTTAACGGGATTTGATGCATGGTCGTTTTATGTGCATCAATTAATTATCGTTACAATGGATCATGACGAACCAATATGGGTTGGTCGCGGCATTGATGCAACCGCTGCACAATTTACGACATGGTTAAAAGATGAAAACATCCTTTCATATCCTGATCATTATGTGCAATCAACGAAACGCCATCCGATGGACTTTGTTGCTAATTTGTTAGAAAAGATGAATCAGGATACAAAGACGATTGCTGCTGAATTTGATGCATATTATTTTACGGCGAAAAACTATATTCAATTAACGAAAAATTTGCCCAATGCTCGTTTTGTCGATGGGACGAGTTTAGTGAACTGGATTCGCATTGTAAAATCGGATGAAGAGATTCAATTAATAAAGCGAGCTGCAAACATCGTAACGATAACGATGGAACATGCAATAGAACAAATAAATGCTGGTGTTAGACAATGTGATGTCGTAGCAGAAATTTATCATAAACAAATTACTGGAACAAAAGCATATGGGGGAGATTATACCGCGATTGTTCCATTGTTACCGACAGGTGAAAAAACATCTGCCTGCCATTTAACTTGGACGGATGAAGTGTACAAAGAAGGGGATCCGGTCATTTTAGAACTAGCCGGTTGTCATCAACGGTACCATTCTCCACTTGCAAGAACGATGGTCATTGGTGAGCCGACAGATCAATTAAAAGAGTTGGCAGACGTAGCGGTAGAAGGAATTGAGGCGGCTTTATCTATGATTAAGCCAGGTGTAACATGTGAAGAAGTAGAATTTGCGTGGCGAACATCCATTCAAAAACGTGGTTATGAGAAAGAATCTCGGATTGGATATGCGACAGGTTTAAACTACCCGCCAGATTGGGGCGAGCATACTGCTAGTTTACGACCGGGAGATAAAACAGTGTTACAACCAAATATGGTATTTCATATGATTCCAGGGTTATGGCTCGATCATATCGGCATGGAAATAAGCGAAACATTTCGTGTAACCGAAACAGGGGTGGAAGTATTAGCAAACGTAGACAGAAAATTATTTATAAAGTAATCATTCGATGAACAATTTAGTAAAGTGTATACTGTTACTAAGTTGTTCATTTTTTTATGCAACAGGGATAAATGTCCATGATATACTAAGAAGTGGAGGGGAATAAATGATTTCAAAAAAGACATTGCTTCATAAGATGGACCAAGCAATACAATTGGCAAAACAAACGTCGAATGAAGACGTAATGATGCAGCAAATACAAAAAGTACATGTATTAGCAGAATTAATGATTGAAGAAACATCTATGACAAAAATGTCTACACAATCGATGAGTGTTCCAAATCAGATAGAAACGAAAACAACCGTTACACCAGCACAAGTACAACCATCAACGGTAGAGCATGAAACAACAAATCATCAAGAGGATGATGGTACATCGATTTTTGACTTTTAATATGCAAATAAATAAAAATGAAAGGGTAGGATGAGAGAATGAAAGTATTTTTTATCATTAGTGCGATTTATGGGTTTTTAGCAGTTGCATTAGGGGCGTTTGGCGCACATGGATTAGAAGGGAAAATTTCTGAAAAAGCGTTAGATGCTTGGGAGAAAGCAGTAAAGTACCAAATGTTCCATACGGGAGCATTATTAGTCGTTAGTATATTATTGTTAAAAGAACAGACCGGTTCACTAGTAGCGGCAGGATGGTTATTTGTTATTGGTACACTATTGTTCTCAGGAAGTTTATATGTATATGCACCGACAGGCATTAAATCTTTAGCGATGATTACACCAATCGGTGGAGTTGTATTTTTAATCGGCTGGATCTGTTTCGGACTAGCTGTTTCGAAATTATTTTAATGTAGAAACAATAGAATAAAAATGCATAAAATTGTTACGGTTCTGCATAATTGTAGGACACTTTCATAAGACCGAGACGTTTTATATAATAAAAATGCATCCAGAACGAGGTTGCAAATAATAAAAAAAGCAGCAAGTATGGTCGTTAACAACATTGTTTTAAAAAAGCTAATCAAAATAAATATGATTGCACAACAAAGAGAGAGTGATTGGAAGATGTCCATTTTAATTAGTGGATGATACAACTTCTGTCCCCCTCTCTTTTTATGTCATTATATGCGTATAAAAGAAAAACATGTGATGAAATCTTGCAAAAGGTATAAAAATAACTTCACAAATTTTGTAAATTGTATATAATAAAGTTATCGGACTATCGAAAATGAAAGAAGAGGAGAATGCATGCAATGAGTGATTTGTTTGAAGTGTTAAAAGGGAATTTACGTCATGGTGAACAAAAAAAGGTAGTATTTCCAGAAGCGACTGATGAAAGAATATTAGTTGCGGCATCAAGATTAGCACAAGATGGACTAGTTCAGCCTATTCTGATCGGAAACGAAACAGAGATTAAAGCGACTGCAGAAAAGTTAAAAGCAGATGTAGCAGGCACGACTATTTTAGACCCAGACAATTATGACGCATTCGATGAGATGGTGGAAGCATTTGTAGAGAGAAGAAGTGGAAAAGCGACGCAAGAAGACGCGAAGGAAATTTTGAAAGATGCCAACTACTTTGGTACGATGCTTGTGTATATGAATAAAGCGGACGGGCTAGTAAGTGGAGCTGCTCATTCAACAGGTGATACGGTACGTCCAGCATTACAAATCATTAAAACAAAAGAAGGTATTAGTAAAACATCCGGTGTATTCATCATGGTACGAGAAACTGAAAAATATGTATTTGCTGACTGTGCAATCAATATTGCCCCGAATAGCGCTGATTTAGCAGAAATTGCTGTAGAAAGTGCACGTACGGCAAAATTGTTTGATATTGAACCAAAGGTAGCGATGTTAAGTTTCTCTACTAAAGGGTCCGCAAAATCTGAAGAGACAGATCGTGTTATTGAAGCGGTAAGTATCGCAAAAGAAAAAGATGCCAACCTCGTTGTCGATGGAGAATTCCAATTTGATGCAGCATTCGTCCCAACAGTAGCACAGAAGAAAGCTCCAGACTCCGACATCCAAGGAGATGCAACGGTATTTGTATTTCCGAGCTTAGAAGCCGGAAATATTGGATATAAATTAACTGAGCGTTTAGGTGGTTTTGAAGCGGTAGGACCTATTTTACAAGGGTTAAATAAACCAGTAAATGATTTATCAAGAGGATGTAGTGAGGAAGACGTATATAAACTAGCATTAATAACAGCAGCACAAGCTGAATAATGATAGAAAAGAAGTGGAGAGACGAATATATGTCACTCTACTTCTTTATACTAGCTCTACAATATATGTATGGTGTTGGTCGAAAAATGCACTGGCACCTTTTTTTATGCATAAAAGTAGAACTATTTTACACTTTAAATGGAAATCAATCATACAAAGTAGAAAATCCTCCGCCCTTAGAGCTTAAGCAACAAAGGAGGAAACCAGCATGTAAACATCCATATGAAACGTAGGAAATGTACGTAGACTCCTGCGTGAAAAAAGGCCTAGATAAGACAAGGGAAGGCAAAGCCTGAGCTTGGCTTAGCAGCCGCAGGCGGAAAGCGGAGTACATTTCCGAAGTGACATATTCATGCTATTCTTGATGGCTATTTATTGGCTCAACACAATTAAATATTACATGACTTTAAGAGGGTTACCAACGCTATTTGACAAAGAGCCTAGTTTACTCATTTTTATGTTACACAACAATTACTATGGATTGTACGAACGAATGGTTTCATTCCGTTTTAACATTTGTTCGTATCGTTTTTGGAAAATCGTTTCTTCCTCTTCGATTAATTTACCCTCTTCCACTTGAACGCCTTTTTCCTCTAAAATAGAGCGAATATCATCTATTACTTCTTGCACTGTAAACTGTTGGTCGAGCAGTTCATTGATGGAACTCATAACATGAGGGTTCACTTCTGGGTAATCCATTTTCGTTTCTGTATCTTTTTTACTACATCGATAAAAATCCCTTACAATCGATGCACGTTCATAACTAGAGCCCTCAATATCAATATATATTTGGACGGCTATCCCATTTCGTACTCGTCTTTGTGAAATGCCAGCGAACTTTTTACCACGGATACTTAAGTCATAATCACCCGGGCAATAAGATCCGACAATCTCGTAAGCTTCAATCTCATCCGTATATGAAGAAAAAAGGAGTTGCACGAGTTCAAGCATCATCTCATATCCATCATTAATCGATACTTCTTGATTGCCTGGTATAATGATCGACATATTTAGTACACCGCGATTTAATAATACTGCAAGCCCACCAGAATTTCGAATAACAGCATGAAAATGATTTTCTCTTAAATATTGTAATCCATCTTCTAAATGTGGTAATTTCCCATCGATAATGCCGAGGACGACAACGTTTGAGTGGACCCAAAATCGGACAGTTGGATGTACAGTATGTTGTCCGACCGCCGTTGCAATCGCATCATCCACTGCAAAATCTGAAAGTGGTGTATTATCTCTATTAAAAATAGTCGTTTCTTTGGAGTGGTCGATCAGTCTCACTGTTTCATGGCTTAATAATAAAGCTAATTTATTCATAAAAATGATCCTTCTTTCAAACTAAGTTTTAACGAACCTAAAAGTATTATATAATAGAATGAAATGGGATGGAAAGAAACGGGTGATAAACATGGAATACAAAGATAAACAATTAGACGAAGTAAAAGTATTTAAAGACCCTGTACATCGATATGTTCATGTACGTGATCTAGTTATATGGGATTTAATCGCGACAAAAGAGTTTCAACGATTACGTAGAATTAAGCAGTTAGGAACGACATATGTTACGTTCCATGGTGCGGAGCATAGTCGTTTTAACCATTCGCTCGGCGTGTATGAAATTGTCCGTCGAATGATTAAAAATTTTCAACAAGATGAAGGTTGGCATCCAGAAGAAAGGTTAACGGCACTTTGTGCGGCATTATTACATGATTTGGGACATGGTCCGTTTTCTCACTCTTTTGAAAAAGTATTTGGCTTAGACCATGAAAAATTTACACGAAATATAATTTTAGGAGATACGGAAGTGAATGAAGTGCTAAAAAGAGTAGATAAAACATTTCCCGAAAAAGTAGCAAGTGTCATTCAAAAAACGTATGATGATAAACTAGTCGTTAGTATGATCTCGAGTCAGATTGATGCAGACCGGATGGATTATTTATTAAGAGATGCCTATTATACTGGTGTGAGTTATGGTCATTTCGATATGGAAAGAATTTTGCGAGTCATGCGTCCGACAGAGGATCAAGTCGTCGTGAAAGTAACGGGAATGCATGCGGTAGAAGACTATATAATGTCACGCTACCAAATGTATTGGCAAGTATATTTTCATCCTGTAACGAGAAGTGCGGAAGTAATTTTAACGAAAATTTTTAAACGAGTAAAATATTTATATAAAGATGGTTATGCATTTCAAATTGAGCCGACATTATTATTGCCGCTATTTAAAGGAAATGTTGATATCGATAGTTATTTACAGTTAGACGAATCTGTCGTGAACTATTATTTCCAACGTTGGCAATATGAAACAGACCCGATTCTATCTGATTTATGTGATCGTTTCATGAACCGTCGTTTATTTAAATATATTGAATATGACCCAGAGAGAGAAAAAAGTAAATTAGACAAATTAGAGGAACTTTTTGAACGTGCAAATATTGATTCGACCTACTACTTAACGATCGATTCTTCTAAAGATTTACCTTATGATGTATATCGCAAAGGAAAAGACCGTGTACCGATTTATTTACAAACATCGTCTGGAGAAGAGAAAGAATTATCGACTCACTCTGTTATTGTAGAAGCAATTACAGGGAAAACGAGGGAAGACCATAAATTATATTATCCAAGTGAAAAAATTGCTGCGATAGAAGATACATCGTTACGAGAAGAGATTTTAAAGCTATTACACGTTCGTTCTTCACATAATATGTTACAATGACGATAAATGGTGATATGGAAAGGGGAGCTTGTCTTTAATGGATAAAAAGAAAAAAACGACACAACAATTTACAATTATAAAAGATGACTCTACAGATGGTCATGGTGGATATGGTATAGGCTCTATTTCATTAGAAAATATGTCCTCCATTATTGTGGACCCGAATGAAGATAAAGCATATGTGGATATGGATGCGATGCATGCTCGAAGTGAAATAGAACGTCGCGTAAAATATTTTAATGACCGTTCGGAAGTACCTGATGGATTATTATATTGGATTGTTTGGGTGACAGTAGAACGTGGAGAAAACGGACCATATTATGCAGGTGTGGCGGCAAGTGAGATACGAGTAGATAAGCCGAATAAACGTGCTTATAAATCATTACCTGAACATGTGATTCATATGGAGAAGTCATTAAAACATAAAGTGATTGTCGATCATATGGATGAGAAATCTCGTAATTTATTATGTGATTTCTTAAAAAAATTTGATGAAAATATGTGGGAAATTTCATCAGCCGAATTAAAAGCAGCACTCGAATCTTGAACAGTTTGTGACAAAAGTTTAACTTAATAGTTAACTCTTGTACTTTACGTATATAGTTTGTAATATAGAATGTACATGGGCTACTCATGTATTGCTAGGACAATAAAGAAACCGACCTCCATCCAGGGTCGGTTTCTTTAATTATGACGAAAAACGCAAAAAGAGTTGCCAGAACGGGATATTTACATTCGTTTGTTCATTCGAACAATAAGTGGTCGGTTCAGTTCCTTTTTCAAAGTATGCTGTTCGTCTCATTTCACATTGATCTGTTGCGAGTAGACCTGTTTTTGGGTCGATTACTTTTTCAACGAGTCCATCAGGCTTTTGGAAGGATACTTCTTCTACTGTTTCATGGGCTCGTTCCATCGTTTCTGCCCATACTTTTTTGGCGATTAATTTTTCCTCGTTTACTTGTATCGTTGTATTTTGATCGTATCCCGTCCAAACGCCGGTAACGAGTGTAGGTGAAAAGCCAATCATCCAACTATCGGCATCCGTTGTACCTGATTTTCCTGCATATTCCCTCGTTAACATTGGTGAAATAGAAGCACCGGTGACGGTCATATAATCATTTAACCGCTCATCAAACATGCCTTTCATTAAATCGATTAAAATATAATTTTTTCTTTCATCTAACACTTGTTCTTCTTCACTAGCATGTTCATATAATACTTTTCCATCTGGTCGAGTAATTTTTTCGATCGTATAACTTTGAGCAAACTTTCCGCTATTAGCAATCGTACGATATCCATTTGTCATCTCGAGCAAGGAAATAGAAGCGGTTCCAAGTGCTAATGAAGGAACATTTGGTAATGGTGCAGTAATTCCAAATTTTTTAGTTGTTTCAATTACCGTATTTGCTGACAATAGTACATTCGTTTTTACCGCATAAATATTATCTGACAACGCTAGCGCCGTCATTAAAGTAATTGGTCCATTTGCATAATAGTCATTGAAATTACCAGGCTCATATAATGTATCTTCGGAAGTAGTAAAAGCTGTCGGTTTACTAACTAATATGGAAGATGGTGTAAAATGATGTTCCAATGCTGCATAATATAGAAACGGTTTAAATGTCGATCCGACCATTCGATTCGCATGGATGGCGCGATTGAAAGAACTTTCAGCATAATCCTTCCCACCAATCATACTGCGAATTGCTCCGGTTTGTACGTCCATTGTAATCGTTCCAATTTGCAGCTCACTATCGGTCATATATGTATGTACAGCTTGTTCAGCATCGTTCTGAATGGCGGGGTCAAATGTCGTATAAATATGCAGCCCTTGTTGTAAAAGTTGCTGTTCTGACATATGTAAAATTTCGGCCGCTTCTTTTAAGGTATAATCTGTAAAATACGTACGAGCAGAAGAGACGTCGTTTTCTGCTCGTTCAAAAGTAAGTGTCGCTTGTTTCGCCTTCACATAGTCGGCTTCTTGGATGACCTTTTCCTCCCGTAATTTATTTAAAATAAAATGCTGTCTTTCTGTAGCACGTGTTTCGTCATTTAGTGGGGAATAATATGTCGGCCCTTTTGGAATACCGGCAAGCATGGCACTTTCTGCTAATGTTAAGTCTTTCGATTCCTTTTCAAAAAAGTAATGGCTTGCATCTTCAATTCCGTAAATACCATGTCCAAAATAAATTGATTGCATATAGGTTGCTAAAATCGTTTCTTTATCGTAGAACATTTCAAGACGAATCGTGTAAAAGGCTTCTTTCAATTTACGTTCAAACGTTTTTTCGTTTGATAAATATAAGTTTTTAGCGAGTTGTTGTGTAATCGTGCTCGCTCCTTCTTTTAAGGCCCCCGCTTGAATATTGTTCATGACGGCTTTTAGCATACGTTTAAAATCGAAGCCAACATGCTTATAAAAGTCTTTGTCCTCTGTTACAAGAAGGGCATCTGTGAAATCGGATGAAATATCTTCCAGTTTTAATGGAGTTGTTTCTGTTTTGTTTTGAAAAATTGATTGGTCATAACGATCATATAAAATTGTTTCAGTCTCTGCCATTATTGGTGGTGGCCCTTGTTTATAGGCGAAAAATAAGATACTGCCGAACGCAAGACAAAAAAAGAAGAATATAATCGCCATTCCGAGGCATAATTTTTTAACCCAACTCATGTTGCAACCCTCATAATCATTAGATGTAATATCATTATTATTGGTTGGATGTTCATGATTTAAACAATTTTTTTATGATAGAATAAATTCATTGTGTTCGAATGGTAAATCAAAATAATAATCGTTATAATAGATGTAGCATATTTTTGATGATGTTCTGTAATTTGAATTTGCATAATAGAGACGAAACTTATTTGGGACGCATATAAGCAATTAAAAAGTATAGATAAACGTCATCAAGATGTAAGGAGTTATTATGGAGCTAAATAAATTAGAGATACCTATACAATTACGTACTGTCATCGAAGAAAACGGCGATAAAGAAATGAACATCATCAAGCAAGTTGGTCAATATGTCGGTGCAAAGAATCGTGAGGTAATCACATTTTCTGAGGATACGGAGCTTGGAGAAGTTCGTAATTTTATAACGCTGCAAGATGGAAAGGTGACATTGAAACGTTCTGGGCAATTAACGATGAACCAGAAGTTTATACTCGGGGAACGGACAGAAAGCATTTATCGTCATCCATATGGCACATTGCATTTAGAAATACATACGAAAAAAATGCAATACGATCGAATGGAACAAGGACGTAAAGGGAAAGTAATCATACAGTATGACATGATTATTAATGGTGATCAAAAAAGACGACACCATTTAACGCTTATATATGGAGGAGAAAAAGAATGACTGTTTTATCAGAAATAGAGGCGACGTTAAAAGCAACCATTAAGCAAGCCGTTTTAGAAGCGGGATTAGCACAAGAAGAGGAAATCCCGGCTATCGTATTGGAAAAACCGAAAGAGGAAGCACATGGAGATTTTGCGACGAATATTGCGATGCAATTAGCACGTGTAGCTAGAAAAGCGCCACGTCAAATTGCAGAAGACATCTTAGCGAAATTCGACAAAGAAAAAGCAAATGTTCGAAATATGGAGATTGCAGGACCGGGATTCATTAACTTTTTCATGGCAGAAGATTTCTTAGGTGACATTGTTCCGACAATTTTGGAACAAAAAGATGCATATGGTCGTTCAAATGTCGGGGAGAATAAACGCGTGCAAGTTGAATTCGTTTCTGTAAATCCGACAGGTGACTTACATTTAGGTCATGCTCGTGGAGCGGCTTTTGGCGATGTATTATGTAATGTATTTGCTGCTGCAGGTTTTGATGTGGATCGTGAATATTATATTAATGATGCAGGAAACCAAATCGATATGTTAGCAAGTTCGATTGAAGCACGTTATTTCCAAGCTTTAGGGGAAGAAAAACCGATGCCAAAAGATGGCTATCATGGGCAAGATATTATCGAAATAGCAGAGAAACTTGCTAAAGAAGATGGAACGAAGTGGAAAGAGACGGCGGAAGAGGAAAGAATGAAGTTTTTCCGTGATTATGGACTTACTTATGAATTAAATAAAATTAAGGCGGATTTAGATGAATTTGGCGTTCATTTCGATCGCTGGTTTTCGGAAATGTCTTTATATGAAGAAGGGAAAATCCAGCAAGCATTACAAACATTAACTGATAATGGGTATGTTTATGAAGAGAATGGAGCGACATGGTTTAAATCTACAGTATTTGGCGATGACAAAGACCGTGTTCTTATTAAGCAAGATGGATCTTATACGTACTTAACACCAGATATTGCATATCATAAAGATAAGTTAGAACGTGGATACGATAAAATTATTAATGTGTGGGGGGCAGACCACCACGGATATGTACCTAGAATGAGTGCGGCAATTCAAGCATTAGGATATGAAAAGGAAAAATTGAGTGTAAGTATTATCCAAATGGTGAACGTACTAGAAGCCGGAGAAATTGTTCGGATGAGTAAGCGTACAGGGAAAGCTGTTGCATTACGCGAATTAATGGAAGATGTCGGTGTAGATGCGGTTCGCTATTTCTTTACGATGCGTTCAAATGATTCGCAATTAGATTTTGATATTGATTTAGCGAAATCACAGTCAAATGAAAACCCAGTCTTTTACGTACAATATGCACATGCAAGAATTTGTACCATGTTAAAAACAGCGGAAGAAAAAGGTTTTGATATGGATGCTTTGAATGCAAATATGTCTTTACTAACTTCTGTGAAAGAAACAGATTTATTGAAACATTTAGCAGCATTTCCACAAGCGGTTGCAGATGCAGCGTTGCGTGAAGCTCCATATCGTGTAACACAATATGTGTACGACTTAGCTGCTTATTTACACAGTTTCTACAATGCGGAAAAGGTTATTAACGAAGAGGACAAAGCACTAACGAACGCAAGAATTGCATTAATGCAAGCTGTTCGTATCGTATTAGTAAATGCATTAACTATTTTAGGTATTCACGCACCAGAAAAGATGTAAGCAAAATTCGCCGTATTTCAACATAAAACTTGGGATACGGCTACTTTTTTACAAAAAACATAGAAAATCATTGACTGAATAGTCATTCATGTTTTATGATAGTATACATAAACAAGGCTACTGTATTTTAGACAGTACGTAATTTTTTCGAATAATATTGAAAACGTTGTCATTATATGGAAGGTAGGAGGAGAGCGATGAGTACATTTTTAACGATTAATTTAATCGCGTTTATCGTAGTCGTTTTATATGGGCTATTTTTATTTTTAAAAGCCGTGTCAACGCGATTAGCTTATATGAAACTTGGAAAGAAGTCGGAATTTGATGGAAAAGTAAAAGAACGACTTCAAGATGTATGGACGATAGTATTTGGACAGTCGAAATTATTAAAGGATAAGAAATCCGGAACGATTCACGTTTTAATGTTTTACGGATTTATTCTCGTCCAATTCGGTGCAATTGATATGTTTATTAAAGGACTCGCACCAGGAAAACATTTACCTTTTGGACCATTATATCCAGCGTTTACGTTTTTCCAAGAGTTCGTAACATTAGCTATCTTATTTGCAGTTGTATGGGCATTTTATCGCCGTTATATTGAAAAACTTGTCCGTTTAAAAAGAGGTTGGTATGCAGGACTTGTCTTAATTTTTATCGGAACGTTAATGATTTCAGTATTATTCGGAAACGGAATGCTACAGATTTGGGAAGGACAGTCAGCGACATGGGCTGAACCAGTTGCGAGTGCAATCGCGTTTGTATTTGGCTTCTTAACACCGAATGCAGCAATGGTATTATTCTTTATTGCTTGGTGGATTCATACTGTCACGATTTTAGCGTTTTTAGTATATATTCCACAATCAAAACACGCACACTTAATTGCCGCACCAATAAACGTTTTCTTAAGCAAGCGTGTGCCTGGAAAGTTAAATACTATTTCATTTGATTTTGATGAAGAAACAGATGAAGAAGAGTTTTCATTTGGAGTAGGAAAAGTAGAAGATTTTGAACAATATCAAATGTTAGACTTTTATTCTTGTGTAGAGTGTGGACGTTGTACAAGTGTATGTCCAGCAGCAACGACAGGAAAAATGCTGTCCCCAATGGATATAATGATTAAATTACGAGACCATTTAAATGATAAAGGGGCGGCCGTAACAGGGAAGTCTCCTTGGGTACCTTCATTTGCATTTGGCGATCAAGGTCCGAACAAATTTGCAAGAATGGAACGAGATGCAGCCATTGAGGAAATGAGTGCTGTTAGCATGATTGGGGACGTTATTACAGAAGAAGAGATTTTCGCATGTACGACATGCCGAAATTGTGAAGATGCTTGTCCTGTTATGAACGAACATGTTGGAACGATTATGGATATGCGTCGTTACTTAGTGATGACAGAAGGAAAAATTGACCCTGAAGCACAACGTGCCGTTATGAATATTGAACGCCAAGGAAACCCTTGGGGATTATCGAAGAAAGACCGTATTAAATGGCGTGAATTGGATGAAGATGTATCGATTCCAACGATTAAAGAGTTGAAAAAGGAAGACAAAGAATTTGAATATTTATTCTGGGTTAGCTCGATGGGAGCATATGATAGCCGAAGCCAAAAAATCGCACTTGATTTTGCTAAATTAATGAATGAAGCAGGAATAAGCTTTGCTATTTTAGGAAATAAAGAGGCGAATTCAGGAGATACGGCGAGACGAATTGGAAACGAATTTTTATTCCAAGAAATTGCTGAGAAGAATATTAAAGAGTTTACGAAAAATGGTGTAACGAAAATTGTGACGATTGACCCTCACGCGTACAATATTTTCAAAAATGAATACCCTGACTTAGGATTTGAAGCAGAAGTATATCACCATACTCAACTATTATTTGATTTAGTAAGGGAAGGAAAATTACAACCGAAAGGCCGTATTGAACAACGCTTAACATATCATGATTCTTGTTACTTAGGTCGATACAATGGCGTATATGATCCACCACGTGAAATTTTAACGTCCATCCCAGGGCTAGAATTAGTCGAAATGGTTCGGACACGTGAAAATGGAATGTGTTGTGGAGCAGGTGGAGGTCTCATGTGGACAGAAGAGACGACAGGGAACCGTGTGAACGTTGCTCGTACTGAACAAGCATTAGAAGTAGAGCCATCGATCATATCTAGTGCATGTCCATTCTGCTTAACGATGTTAAGTGATGGAACGAAAGCGAAAGATGTCGACCAAGATATTAGTACAATGGACGTGGCAGAAATTTTAGCATTGTCTGTATTTG
>DXHX01000167.1 GCA_019113205.1 Candidatus Pseudogracilibacillus intestinigallinarum
AAAAAAATATGCTCTGCACTATTGTTAGATAAGTAGCACAAGTGCAAGGATAAATATTTCTATTTTTCAAGATAAGTCATCCATCACAAAACAACATACGAACATACGTTCTTGTTTTGACATAATTTATATGATATTATAAACATGCAGTCTAAGTTATATGGGTGCTTGGTTGTCACAATGTCCCTTTCTCTCACAGGATAAGGGAGGTGATAGCCATGGAAATGCTACTCGATTTCTTAAAAGATATTTTAAAAGTAATCATTCGTGCAATTAGTGCGTATGTATTTCACAAAATTCTTTTTAAAAACGAGAAAACCACCCGAAGCCGTCGCAAGCGTAAGGGTGGTTCTCAAAAATAAACTTTTGTGACAACCACTACCTGTACGGCTGTGGCTGCAAAAGAGAAGTGTTGACGCACTTCTCTTTTATTATCTATCTCCATTTTACATGCAAAAGATACAAAAATCAATATGTTGGCTACGCACTTTACAAATGAGTTTCTACTTTTATTCTTGGTAGGATTTTTTGTTCCAAATTATAGAAATTTGTAAAATTATGATCTGAAATTTTTATCAACTACACTTGTAAATTTTATATATCTTCTTGTAATAATATCCATATGATAAACTAAGCAATAATACAAATAATTTTAAATAGACTTTTTCGTAGAAGGAGAATACAGATGAACTACTTACTATATTCATTATATGCTTTAATGTTAGGTATCCTTGCTTTCTTTACTGGAGAAATTGTAACATTTATCATGCTTGGCTTTATCCTTATTGCGCTTATTAATATAAATACGACATTGAAAAAAATTATAACTAAAATGGATGAATAGTCTTTGATTTAAATATCGGTTAGGAGTATTTTCGTTAAAAAGACGTTAGTATTTTATCGTATGCTCTTTGTAAAATAAGGATTTATATATCTTTATTTCCCCTAAAAAGTCTACTTATTCGTCATTGTAGTTGGTGTTATATGCTTTCAGTTGTTCCAACCGAATCTAGCATGGGAATAATGAACGTAAATTTATATACTGCAGAAGGAAATTAATAAAAAAGCATTCTGTGAAATCTTTACGAATTGAATTATCACAGTTTTGTCATGAGAGCGGAAAACCTATGTACATTACAAAGAATGGAAAAGTGGATTTAGCAGTAATGAGTATTGCCACATACGAAAAGCTCACAGAAAAATTTGAATAATACAGTTTGTTTGAAGCTGGATTAAAGTCTGCGGAAAATGATAACGGTAAACCATTTACGAAGTAATTTCTAAATTGGAAAAGGATAATCTTGAATGACTGTCTTTCAAGTTGTCATAACAGAACATGCCGAACACGATGTACAATCCATTATTGACTATGTTTCAAAAAAGCAACAAACCCCATCAGCTACTCAGTCCTTTCTAAACCAAGTATCCAATAATTTCCATCACCTAAAAACATTACCAAAACGTTTTCCTTTAGTAAACGATATAATTTTGGCTAATCAAGGAATTCAAAAAACAACAGTTGATCATTATCTTATTTTTTTATATCGTGTCTTAATCGCTCAAACGTGTAACCATTATTCGAATATTATATGCTAAATGTAATTGGAAAGCGGTATTATAACTGATCTATCTTTTTCAAAAAAGGTATCTATTCAAAATTCAATCGAATAGATACCTTTGTTATTTTTTTATAGGATAAATTAATCCCTAGACATCAATGCTGCACACTCCACATAGGACGAATGGATAAAATGGATGTATTTGCGATTTTAGTGAAAGGCTCGTATGCGGGGACATGTCGACTTAATGATTCGTTCGTGGGAACAGGTCAATCACATATCTAATCAATTTATCCACTCAAAGTATATTTACGACTCATTTTTAACAAAACGGATCAAGGTTTGTTCCCTTAACTCCATTCCTTCCCTATACCAATCTTTCAATGGTAAGCTTATCTCTCCCTCGATTAGATTGGATTCATCCCCAATCCAACAAGTATATAAATAAAAATATTCGCCTGGACGTAAATAAGCATCCATTTGATCACAAAGTAAATGAAGTGCCTGCTTATTTTCTTCATACATTTCCTCATCTTGATATTGCGAGAGCTCTAGCCCCCACCAATCAAATGTCACTTCATAAACATATTTTTCCGGAAACTTTGTTTCTTGGATTTCTTCTAGCGATCCTTGATCCGAAAAGCTTTGTCCAATATACAATGTTTTCTCTCTTGATTCTTCCTCGTATTCTCTTACTGGCAATTCTACATTCAATCCGATATAACTTGTCATGCTCACCATCATTCACCTTTTCTTATTTTCTCCAAACCTAAGCCTATTAAATATCGTATATGTTCATCCTCTTCCTTGCTCTCCATCATCACCAATAACTCTTCCATCTTTTCTGATGAAAATTCAGCCTCTCCTCTTATTGCACATGCTGCTAAATGTTCTGCCACTATTTCTCTGATACTATTATGAGGGTGATCAAAAATCCGCTCCATCATATACAATTCTAGTTCACCATCATAGAGCTGGATTAACTGTGAAAAACAGGCTTCCATTTCTTTAGTCTTCCCAGTGGCAATAACCTTTTCAATTTCCTTGCGTATCTCTTCATTCGTTCGACCATTTCGTACTTCTGCTGCAATAGCTAACTTAGTTGTTTCGTCTGGTAAACTTACTTCATATAGGATATAATCGGCCCAATCCATTGGTTCATCTAACGTCAGTCCATTAATAAAGTCTTCAAAATTTGCTGCTAGTGTTTGTATACCTGCAACATCTTCATCAATTAAAATAACAGGCGGATTTTTCGAATACTCCCTGTAGTCCAATGCAATCCATGTATGGCCGTCTCCTGAGATAAGAATGATATTTTCAGGTAGACCCCATTCTTTAATTATAGCTGGACTATCTAATATATTTGTTTCCGTTCTAATACCGTATAATTCATTCACATTAATCTGGATAAATTTTAGTTTGAACCTTTAAGACTCATCTTGTAAATGCTCAGTCTCATAAAGGTTATACCCCTCATAATGGTAACTTGCATCGATACCTTTCATATAAACTTCTCGGTCATTAATTTTATCAGTCAAGGCATTCTTTAAAAGAATCTTTATTTCAACATCTTTTATAGGGCTTCTTTCCATGGCTAACAGATAATCTTCTTTGGAAATCTTACTCCAATCAATAACTTGTTCTATTTCATTTTTTAATAAATGGTCCAGCCAAAGTCTCATACTTCTTCCATTACCTTCCCTAAAAGGGTGAGCAATATTCATCTCAACATATTTTTCAATGATTTCATCGAAAGTTGATTGTGGCATTTTTTCAATCCTTTGGAGGGCGTCTTTTAGATAAATCACGGGAGCAAAACGGAAATTGCCTTTAGCAATATTTACATCACGTACTTTTCCAGCAAATTCATAAATATCCTCGAACAAATACTGATGAATCTGTGACAGTGCTTTAAGAGTCCCGGCCTCTAATGTATCAAAAAAAATTGTTTCATACATTTTAATTGCCTTTTTCTTACTAATTCTTTCCTCGACACGTGCTAGTTCTACTGAATGCTTAATACCAAGCTTATTGTGCAGAGCCACTTCTATACCCTCCTCTTATTTTTTAATATATACAATCATTTTCAATATATAACCAAGTTAACATAGTGTCTTTATTATACCGTATTCAAGCATATTAATTGATTATTTTAACTCTATTATCTGATTTATCCACTCGCTCCTTGATTATTACTTCTGTCTAGTCGACTAATGTTTTTTCAGGCATTCTTGATTTGTTCCCCAAAACGAAGAAACTCCCATTTCGCCGAGTTGACAAAATAGATGTTCTTTCTTTATTTGTTGTATCAATATTTATTCCCTCGTCAATAACGCTACACACTCCACATGCGAAGTTTGTGGAAACATATCTACCGGTTGAATTTCCTCCACTTTATAGCCGTTTTTCGTTAAATAATGTAAATCCCTTTTCATTGTAACTGGGTTACACGAAACATATACTACTTTTTGCGGTGATAGTTTTATAAGAGAAGATAAAAATTTCTGATCACTACCTGCTCTTGGTGGGTCCATCATGACGACATCTATTTTCTTCTTTTCATGAGCAAGTTTCACCATAAAGTCACTAGCATCTGCTTCGTAAAAACGTGTATTTTTTATTTGATTATTCTTTGCGTTTCTAATCGCATCACGTACAGCGTCTTTATTCAACTCCACCCCGATTACTTTTTTCACCTTTTCACTCACAATTAAAGAAATGGTTCCAATACCGCAGTATGCATCCATTACGGTTTCGTTTCCTTTTAACCGCGCCATTTCAATTGCTTTGTTATATAAAATTTCCGTTTGCACGGGATTTATTTGATAAAATGATTTTGCTGAGATTTGAAATTTTTTGCCGCATAAAACATCTTCAATATACCCTTTTCCATATAAAGTAATTTCCTCTCTTCCAAGTACAACGGATGTTTTACGATTGTTTATATTCATAACGATCGTAGTTATTTCTGGATGCGCTTTTACCAGTGCTTTTATAAAATTATTTTTCCCCGGAAACATTTTGGATGATGTAACGAGAACGACCATTACTTGATTCGTGGCAAAACCTCTTTTAATCAATACATGCCTCAAAAATCCTCTTCCTGTATCTTCATCAAACGGTAGCAATTTGAACGATTTCATAAAGCCTTTAATCGTTTGAATGATTTCATCTGCTTTTCGATCGTGGATCAAACATTTTTCCATATCTATTACTCGGTGACTATTTTTTTGATACACACCTGATATAATCTGTTTCTTTCTTCCAAATGAAAAAGTAGTTTGCACTTTATTTCGATAATGATATGGTTCTTCCATCGTAATAATACGCTGTACTTTTCCAAATGATTTTAAGAGATTTACTACTATTTTCTGTTTAAAATTGTCTTGAGCCTGTTGGGACATATGTTGAAGTTGACAACCACCACAATATCCGTAATGAATACACGGGGCTTGTACTCTATCTTTTGAAGCTTTTTCTATTTTTACCACATCAATAAATGTTCTATATTTTGTTCTTTTCATTTCAACAATTGCTGTTTCATTCGGGAGTAAATTGGAAACAAAGTACTCCTTACCTTTGATGTTTACAATTCCTTTTCCGTTTTCATCAAGACCGATACATGTTACTTTTGTTTTTTGCTTTTTCATTTGACACCTTCTTCCACCTCTATCATATCACGTAAATTCTACCATATGTCGAAAATACGATGTTATTTCGCACTTCATAGTTGATGCAATTGTGAACATACCTTTCCAATATCTCATAAAAAAAGTGACACACAAAAAAGACCACCCAAAGCTTTTACAAGCGTAGGGGCAGCTCTTCGTAAAAATTTCAGCATAACTATTCATCACTAGACAGTTTTTGTTGTAAAAAATATGTTCATGATTGATCTTTTTAAATGAATCCATTTTCTTTCGCTAACCACGCCACAGATTCCACATGATTTGTATGAGCAAACATTTCTACTGGTTGCACTTCTTGTGTACGGTAACCGCCATCTTCCAATATACGTAAATCCCGTGCTAATGTTGATGGGTTACATGATACATATACAATTCGTTTCGGATCCATCTCTAACATCGTTTGTAAAAATGTTTCATCACACCCTTTACGGGGTGGATCAACGACGATGACATCTGGTTCAATTCCAGCTTTTTTCCACTCTGGCATCACCGTTTCTGCTTCTCCAACGACGAATTCCGTATTCGTTAAACCATTTAATGCAGCATTTTCTTTCGCATCACGAATTGCATCAGGAACAATTTCTACTCCATACACTTTTTTCGCTTTTTGCGCTAAAAATAATGAAATAGACCCAATACCACAATATGCATCAATAACTACATCATGCTCATTAATATCTGCATATTCAAGCGCTTTTTCGTACAGCACTTTCGTTTGCGTTGGATTCACTTGAAAAAAGGACTTAGGAGAAATCTTAAATTTTATATCACCGATAGAGTCAATAATATGATCTTCCCCATAAATCGTTGTTGTTTTCTTCCCTAAAATGACATTCGTTTTATCTGGATTTACATTATGGACGATAGATTTCACTTCTGGATATTGTGCTGTAATACGTGCAATAAGTGCATCTTTGTTTGGAAGTTTTGCTGTTTTTGTCACAAAAATGAGCATCGTATCATTCGTTTCATAAGCCGTTCGTAAAACGACATGTCGTAACACTCCACGATGTGATTTTTCATCATATGCTTCCATTCCTAGTTCATTTAAAAGTTTGCGTAAACCTTGAACGAGCTTATCCCCTGTTTTATTTTGTATTAAACATGTTTCCATATCATCAATAATGCGGTGGCTGCGTTGTTGATAAAATCCTAAAATGATTTCTCCATCTTTTTCTCCAACAGGCAATTGTATTTTATTGCGGTAATGCCAAGGGTCCTCCATTCCTAATACAGGGTGGACTGGTACATCTGGTAAATGAGCAACTTTGTGCATCACATTGGTAACTTGGCTACGTTTCATATCTAATTGCATCTCATAAGACATATGTTGCAATTGACATCCGCCACATTTATAAAACACCGGACACGGTGGAGTTGTTCTTCCTTCACTTTGTTTTTTTAGTTCGATTAATTTTCCAAAACCAAATTTTTTGTTTGCTTTCACGATACGAATTTCTGCGGTTTCGTCTGGAAGTGCCTCAGGTACAAAAATAGGATACCCGCCTATTTTTGCGACACCATTTCCTTCATGTGTTAAATCGGTAAACGTAACCGTATAATGTTCGTTCTTTTTAACTGGAGCATTTGTCTTTGCCATTATATTATCTTCCTTTATTTATTATCTATGATTTATTTTAACATACAAAAGACCTCTAGAGTTAGCTTTTAAAAAGCGTATCCCTAGAGGTATATTCCTATTTTTATACTATTTAGATGGATAGTAATAGTGATCGATCTTCTGATGCTTCCAACATATGTTCCATGACAGATCGATGATCATATTCTAATAATTGTTTAGCTGGTGCATAGTCACGAATATCACATATGGTATACATGGAATTCGTAATTTTTTTCCGTATTAAAATCGTCATTTCTCGATTGTGTAGCATTGTTTCCTCAATTTCTTTTAATGTATCAATCATACATCGAATGACTAATTTTCGTTCAATTAATGGTACACTTATTAATTTCACAACAATATGATCCATCGTCTCGTCATTCCACACCGCTTGATGAAAAGCCTGTTTTAATAAATCAGGAAATATTTTAAGGCTTTGTTCCGTAACTGTTGCTAGGTTAATCGTTATATTGGAACTATTTAAATTTTTAAAAGTTTTCATCCCTTGTTGCTCAATTTGCGGATGTTGTTTATAAATAAATTTAATATTTTTGCGAGTTTTATAAGATACAATTCTTTTTAGAAGACCAACGGCTGACAATGTTTCTGAAGGGTCATTTGTATGTTTCTGAATGGAAAAACAATTACGGATGGCATAAGTTATTTGATATAAACTCCATTCATTACAATCATTTACAGCCTTAAGAAACTGTTCGTTGATTCCGATATATAAACGGTCCAATCGTTCTGTTGCTAAGGCCTGTAACAAATTTTTATCATGAATATCAAAATATAAAAACTCATTCCTATTATTCGATTCGTATAAAAGTATTGGTGATTCATTCATTTGTTTTACTCCGTTACTACCCATTTGATGTACCTCCTCTTTACAAATAAAAACAGTTAACAACCTTTTTTGGGGGATGTTAACTGTTTCCTCGATTAAAGAGAAGCAAAAAAACAACTATACATATTGTATAATTTCATTTCGCTTCTACCTCTCAACCCCCGAAGAAAGTATCGCTTCCACGAATAAAGGCAGGTCTCCTGACTTCGCATTTCACTTAATCAATATTACCTTCCCGTTTCAACAGTGGTATATCTATATTGATTATCCATGCTTACAGTTGCGGGGACAGTTTCGTTAAACGAATTCCCTATTAAACCATTATTGGTACCTATTATTCGTCCGAATATCATTACGAATCATTGTAGTAAAATTTAGGAAATATTGCAATGATTTTTCCTTATAATGCTTTATCACATATTTCAATGACTGATTTCACAGCATTTGCTGAAATAGATAATCCGTCTTTTTCCACATCTGTTAAAGGCAATTCAATAATACTTTCCACTCCATTACCACCTAAAATAGTTGGAACACCTAAAAATAAATCTTGATAGCCATATTCCCCATTTAATAGTGTAATAGAAGGTAAGATTTTCTTTTTATCTAGAATTATCGCTTCTGCCATTTCTACAATTGCTGCAGCTGGAGCATAGTAGGCACTACCATTTCCTAATAATGCTACGATTTCTCCCCCACCTTTTCGAGTTCTTTCAATAATAGCGTCTAAACGTTCCTTAGGAATTAATAACTCTAAAGGTATACCACCAGCATAAGAATACCGAATAAGGGGAACCATTTCATCTCCATGTCCACCGAGGACAAAACCAGAAATGTCTTCAATAGAAATATTCAGTTCCTCCGCTACAAATGTGTTAAATCTCGCTGTGTCTAACACACCTGATTGACCGATAACACGATGTTTTGGAAATCCTGTTACCTTTTGACATACATAAGTCATCGCATCGACAGGATTACTTAATACTAAAATAATGCTATTAGGCGCATATTGTTTTACTTGTTCTGCAACGGATTTCATTACACCTGTATTCGTATTTACTAAATCATCTCTACTCATACCTGGCTTTCTCGGGATACCTGCTGTAATAATTACCATATTTGCATCTGCAATATCCGCATATGAGGATGTACCAGTAATTTTGGAATTAAATCGTTGAATTGGTGAAGCCTCTAACATATCTAATGCTTTACCTTTCGTCGGATCTTCCACATCTGGTAAATCTAATAAAACGACATCACCAAGTTCCTTTTGTGCTAGCATTAAAGCTGTCGTTGCACCAGTAAATCCAGCACCAATTACTGCTATTTTATTTCTTCTAAAAGACAATGGGGCCTCACTCCTTTTGTCCTATTTTTTTTCACTTGTATTTTTCTTTTCTGTTGGTTTTGCCTTTTGTTTTGGTTGTTTCTTTGCTTTTTCAGCAGGTTTCACCATTTGATATACCGCTTCATCTGCACGTGGAATGACATGGGCACTAAGTAAATGACCATTCATACTTAATACTCTTTCTTTTCCAGCATCGACAGCAGCTTGGACGGCACCAACATCACCTTCAACAGTAATCGTAACAATGCCTGCATCTACTAAGTTTTGGCTAACTAATGTCACATTCGATGCTTTAATCATTGCATCAGCTGCTTCATATGAATAAATTAATCCTTTCGTTTCAATCATACCTATTGCCTTATTCAAATGTTCCACCTCTTTCTATCTCTGTCGAATCAACAATACCTACAACGACAGCATCAATTGGAATCGTACGCTCTTTTAATATATATCGAGAAGAACCACCACTAGTCACAAGCACTTTGTCTCCTATCCCTGCACCAATTCGATCTGCTGCAACCATATGATTACGAATTGGCTCATTATGTGCATTAAGCGGTTGAACAATTAATAGCTTTAAACCTTCCAACCCTTCTTCTTTTCTAGTTGCCCATACATTCCCAATCACTTGTCCTAATTGCATCTTTCATCACTGCTTTCTCACACCATTTTTATTTTTTTATCGTTTTCTCGAGCATAATCGTAAGCAAGTGCGGTGATTATTGTTTGCTTATTGACATGAATTGTTTGTGCATCGATTTTCTCTAGAGCTTCTTTCGATAATAATTTTTTTTCATAATACATAACAGAACGACTATCTACTTCTTCCTTCTTTTCCTCAACTTTTGTTTCATTTACGAAAACTTGTCTTAACGGTTCTTCAGAATGAACAATTTTACCAGTAGTTCCTGTTGAAATAAATGCTGCATTTGCTTCATCTGTATCAATATGCATCTCAAGTTTATATCGATCAGACACTCTTATTTTCACTTGAGGAAATGTCATAGGACGTTCCGTTTGTACAGACACACTGACATACATCCCATCACTTACTTGAAGTGTTTTTGCTTCTTCTGGATTCATATGAATATGAGCCTGTGCAATGATTAAACCTTCTTGTAAATGGACCGTCCCTTTTGGACCTATTAATGTAATCTGACTTGACCCTTTTATGTCACCTGATTCTCTTAATGGTGGTTTGACACCAAGTGCAAATGCGTCTGTTAAACTAACTTCAACTTGTGATGCTGGTCGAACAGGACCTAAAATTCGCACTCGATTGATGCTTCCTTTAGGTCCAGCAATCATTAATGTTTCGTTCGCTGCAAATTGACCAGGTTGTGATAAATTTTGTTTCTTAGTTAGTTCATATCCCTTACCAAACAGGATGTCTACATGTTCTTTCTGAAGATGAATATGACGAGCTGAGACTCCAATAGGAATTGGCCCTTCAGGTGTTAATTCAGATGAATTATTGTTTAATTTGGCAACTACTTGTTGTACTATTTGCTCAATCGTTTTTTCATTCATCTACATACATCCTTTTTCTTATTTTTCTGTTGTCGGTAAAATGTTTTCTAATTCGTTATGTGGTCTAGGGATTACATGTACAGATAATAATTCTCCAACACGCTCTGCTGCTGCAGAACCTGCATCCGTTGCAGCCTTCACTGCACCTACATCGCCTCTAACTAATACAGTAACAATTCCGCCACCAACATGTACTTTTCCAACTAAATTTACTGAAGCTGCTTTCACCATTGCATCTGCTGCCTCGATTGATCCAACTAATCCTTTTGTTTCTACCATTCCTAAAGCTGTACCTGCGTTATTCATAATAAATTCCTCCTAATTGTTTTTATGATAATTTTTTAATTACTTTTTCTACAATATTTTCAATTAAAGCTTGATCCAATTGATTGGAAATATGTGCATTTAATGTTGCTTTAATTTCATCTTCGTCAAAAAGATCTTCATTCGTCGTTGTTTCTTTTGGTAATTCCACTGTTTTTGTTCCATAAGCCATTCGTTTTATATTAATTAAATGTTCAGCCGAAATATTATCTGATGTAATATTCCCTCCGAAGGAACCACAGCCTAATGTCATCGACGGTTTTAATCCTGTTGTACCACCTACAGCACCGATAGAGCTCATCGTATTTACTAGCATTCTAGATACTGGCATATCAATCGCAAATGTTCGGGCAATATGATCATCCTCTGTATGAAGGGATAATGAATGTCCCCGGCCTCCTAAATCTAATAAATCCATACAAATATTTTTTGCTTCCTCGACATTTTTAGCAATATAAAGAGCAAATACAGGAGATAACTTTTCTAATGAAAATGGAATATCTTTCCCAACTTTCGTTTCTAATCCAATAATTACCCGAGTATTGTCCGGCACTTGGATTCCAGCTTGTTTAGCAATGTACTTTGCACTTTTACCTACAATTGCTGGATTCACTCGACCTGGTTGGGGAGAAATTAATTTTTCCATCTTCTCCTTTTCCGCTGGCGATAAAATGTATGCCCCTTGTTGCTCTATTTTTTTGATAAAGGCTTCCTTAATTGCCTCATCTACAACAATTGCTTGCTCTGTTGCACATATGGTTCCATTATCAAATGATTTACTATCAATAATTTGTTTACTTGCTACATCCAATTTTGCACTTTTTTCTACGTATACTGGAACATTTCCTGGTCCAACCCCATATGCTGGTTTACCTGAACTATATGCCGCTTTCACAAGCGCGCCACCACCAGTGGCTAAAATTAAATCTATATCTGGATGTTTCATCGCTTGCGACGTCGCTTCCATCGAAGAATAAGTTAAAATATGCATTAAACCTTCAGGAGCTCCTGCCTCTTCTGCCGCTTCTCTACAAACATCTAATGCAGCCTTTGTACACTTCACTGCATAGGGATGCGGGCTTACGACGATAGCATTTCTCGTCTTTAAAGCGATTAATGTTTTAAAAAATGCAGTTGACGTTGGATTTGTCGTCGGAATAATCGCAAGAACGACTCCAAATGGATCGGCAATTTCTAAAACTTTATTTGTTCTATCTTCTCGAACAATACCGGCCGTTTTTAAATCTTTAATACTTTCATATACATCTCTGGAGCCAACTTCATTTTTAATTTTTTTATGCTCTACGACTCCCATTTTCGTTTCTTTTACTGCTAATTCAGCTAATGTTTCAGACGCCTCATATGCCTTTTCTGCGACATGTTTGACAATTGCATCTACTTGTTCTTGAGTAAATGTTTGATAAATCGCTTGTGCTTCTTTTGCTTTTTGTACTGCAGTTCTCATTTCTTGTAAAGCTAATAAATCTTTATCGTAAATGGTTGCTTGTGACATATATACACTCCTTTCTTAATACGCTAATGGGTTTGTAGCGACCTGACATACCTTCTGTCGGAATGCTTGAACAGCCGCTTCACATGAAGATTGACTTCCTTTCAATATTGCTCCAGCAAAGTTTGTTTCTGTCGGCGGTGTAAATAGCTGACATATTTCAACATCTGCCGCTTTTAATGCTTCATCTACAGCTACCATCGCTTCTACAGGTGGAGCAATGACATATGCTAATGCCTGCCCTACTTGTACGCCATTTTCTTCTGCTAAATATGCGCCACAACTAGAGATTGTTTTTGCAAACATTACATGTGCTGAATTTCCTTGAATTGCTTCAAAATATAATGTTGACTCTACATTCTGTCTGATAGAATCTAATCCGCTTTTCACTTCTTCCGGTGAGTCACCAGCAATAATCCCGATAAACTCTCCAGATAATGGACCGGAGGCATAATCTGAACCTCCATAAAAGCTATTTGCATAAACTACGGATACATCAGATGCTTTTGTTGCCTCGTCTAGAGCGACATAACCAACATCATCCAATGTTAATGTAACTATCCCTACACTCAGTTGGTTATCTTTTAATTGTAATTTTTCTTTTAATGATTTACTTACATTTGGAATAAGTTGCATCGAACAAATATTTGCATATACTTTTTCATCAAACAACATATCCACTACCCTTCTTTTTGGATCAAGTTCACACCACTTGCTTTATGTTTTAAAATTCTTTCTACCACTGTGCCAAGGTAAGCACCAGCTTCAATTGGTGGGATTCCACCTTTATGAATATTCGAAATCACCATTCGGTCCGATTCAATTGTGCCATGGTGTGGTTTATAGCAAATATAGGCACTCATCGATTCTGCCGATACTAATCCAGGTCTTTCTCCAATTAAATTAATCACAACTTCCGGCTGTAATACTTCACCTACATCATCCATTAAACCTACTCTTCCTTCATGTGCATAAAAGGATGTACCAACTTGAATATTCAAGTTTTTTAACGATTGTTGTAAAGATAAGTACACATCTTCTAAATTTTCATTTATGGCACTTGCGCTTAAACCATTCGAGGTAATAATTTGCACTGTCGGGCTATGCATACATTTTTCACGAATTAATTGTTTTGATTCTTCCGACAGTCTTCTTCCTAAATCAGGTCTTCGTATATATACTTCTTTTTCTTCTACCTTTGTATATACCGTAAACAAATCCAAGCGGTCTAAAATCTCTTGATCTACTTCGCCATATACCGCATCTACTGCTGCAGCATGGTCAAATCGAAATCTTAATAATGTCGATGTTTTCGGACGTGATCCTGCTCTACCAACTGCAACTCGTGCAGGGGTATATTGAATATACTCACTAGGTACATCGATTAATCGATCTTCCAATAAACTTTCCCCGCTATGATTAAAAAAATATTTTTCATCCTCAATTACTCGATTTTCTTTTACATCTTCTTTTTTATTTTTATATAATGGAATGATCGTACTGTAGTTATTAGGATTAATTTCACTATCAATTTGTTGCTTATCAGTTCCACCGTATAAACTTATCACTGGTGCATCATTCGATAATGATTCACGTTGTTCATGTTTAGGTTGAAGTTTACATTGATCTACTTGTTTGTCCTGTTGGTCATGTTCATTCGAATGTTTACCTATCTCCTCCATGACAAGTTTGACAATTTCTTGCACTTTATCTGGTTGCAAAAATTTCACCCCCTATTTAATCAAAAATAGTTAAATCTCCAGCACGATCACTTAATTGACCGTTTTCATAAATTCCCATTTTTTCAAGCCATGCTAAATATTCTGGTGCAGGACTTTTTTGGAATGTTTTTAATAAAGTTGCTACGTCATGATAACTCATAGATTGATAATTCAACATAACGTCATCACCCATTGGTGCAGCGATAATGAAGTTAACACCTGCTGCTGTTAGTAGTACTCCAAGGTTTTCATTATCATTTTGATCTGCTTTTATATGGTTGGTATAACAAATATCTACTCCCATTGGAAGTCCGTGCATTTTCCCCATAAAGTGATCTTCTAATCCTGCACGAATTACTTGTTTGCTATCATATAAATATTCAGGGCCGATAAAACCGACGACAGTGTTAACGATAAAAGGGTTATAATGTCTAGCAAATCCGTAATTTCTCGATTCTAATGTTACTTGATCAATATCAAAATGGGCTTCAGCAGATAATTCAGATCCTTGACCTGTTTCAAAATACATCATGTTTGGTCCTGTTCCTGTACCTTGTTCTTTCGCTAATTGATTTGCTTCTCCGATTAGCTCAGCCGAAATTCCGAATGATCTATTCGCCTTTTCTGTTCCAGCAATACTTTGGAATATCATATCTGCTGGTGCTCCTTGTTCAATCGCTTTCATTTGTGTCGTAACATGTGCTAAAACGCTGTTTTGTCCTGGTATTTCCCATTTTTCCATGAAATCCTTTGTCGCATGGAAAACTCGTTTCACACTTTCAACCGAATCATCTACCGGGTTAATACCTAAAACAGCATCTCCAATCCCGTAAGATAATCCTTCTTTTAACGAAGTAATAATACCATCGATATTATCTGTTGGGTGGTTCGGTTGTAACCGTGAGTTAAGTGTTCCTTTATGGCCAATCGATATGTTAGATGTTGTAATAACCTCTATTTTGTTTGCAGCATGAACTAAGTCTAAATTGGACATTAATTTCGTTACTGCTGCGATCATTTCAGAAGTTAGCCCGCGACTTATACGCATTAACTCCCTATTTCCTACATCATTGCGTAAAATATATTCTCTCAACTCTGAAACAGACCAATTTTTAATTTCGCCATAGATTTTTTCATTAATATCATTCTCAATAATTCGAGATACTTCATCATCTTCTGGATCTATTAATGGTTCATTTCTTATTTCATGTAATAATAAATCTGCTACTAGATATTTTGCAGCTACTCTTTCTTGTACGGTTTCAGCTGCGATTTTAGCTAAGCGATCACCTGATTTTTCTTCATTCGCTTTTGCTAATAATTCTTTTAAATTTTTAAATGTGTAATGTTCCCCGCCAAGATTTATTTGTAATTTCATCTAGTATCCTCCTTTCATTATTGATTGGACGAATGGAATGTTAATGTTTTTACAACGACCGGGACGACATCTGATTTTAATGCTTTCCCAATGTCGATATAATCACCTGTTTCAACATGAATTTGATCAATACATATAACAGGTTGTTGAACATCCATCGCAATTAATGATTGCCCTAATACTTTTGCAATATCTGACTCTACAACTAATATAATTGGCAATGTAGGATGATTTCGTTCATCCATCAGTTTTTTTATTAATTCAGCTAATAGTTGTATTTCTCGAAATTTTACATAAGGAATATTCGTTAAAGATAATGCAAAATTGCTTTCTGTTTGAACCGTGTCAAAAATTCTTTTTGCTTGTTCAAATGTTTTCGGTAATAACTGTAGTCCTTTTTCCATTTGTTGTTGAAAATCATGATTTATAATCGGTACATTTTTCAATGGCAATTTTGATGAATCAATTTGAATCGTCGCACCACTTATTTCAGTCGTTTGCATTCCTGCTCCTAAAACGGTTGCCCGAACTGTTTCCAGTGGTGGTTCAACAATAAAGTCTTCAAAAATGGTACTACGTTGCATTTTTTCTGCTAACATTAGTCCTATATCATTGTATTGTGCATTACTTTTTACAGTTTCTAAATGGTACATACACTCTGAAACCCCACCAGAAAATGTAACTACATCTATCGGCATATCCCAATTTGGGCGTTCACCTAATAATAAAGGTTTGTCACTATCTGTTAGTTCATTTTTTAACATACGATATAATGTGTCGACCAATATATTAATTACTTCATCCACTTCTCGTTTGTCACGAGAATCACCGACCTGTAGTAGGATATTCCTCTGCTGTAATAAACGTTGAATTGGTGGCGAAATCGAAATTATTTTATTTCCGGAGAATTCAATTAATCTTCCTCCAACATGTAATGTACAAGTACCTACTAATGTTTCTTGTTGATAAACCGCTATATTGGCAGTACCTCCTCCAATATCAACATTGGCTCGCACTTGTTTATTACCTTTTGATTGTTGGAATACACCAGATCCTTTTGCTGCAATAATACCTTCTAAATCCGGGCCAGCAGTAGCAACTAAAAATTCTCCTGCTTCCTTAGATAAATGATGCACCATTTCACTCGCATTATTTTTGGTAGCGGCTTCTCCTGTTATAATAACAGCGCCAGTTTCAATCATATTTGGTAATATTTTTGCCATCTCATACTCGTGTTTAATTATTTCTTCCACTTTTTTTGTATCTATTGTGATGTCATCTAATAATGGTGTGCGATATACTGGACTTTTATATAATACTTCTTTATCAACAATTTCAATTCGTGGTACATGTGATATACCTGCTACGTTTAATAGTGATAAGCGACTTATAATTAATTTTGTTGTACTCGTACCAACATCTATGCCAGCACTAATAATTGTTTCACCTTTTTTAGACAATTTTAATTACTCACCTCACCCCAAAAAAGAAAAGAAGCCATTAAGACTCCTTTTTCATAAGAGTCCTAATGGCTTCTTTGCCTACGTTAATTTACTTTTCTGTATAAAGTATATCAAATTTCATTTTTTGTGTAAAGGCTTACTTATCTAAGTAAATTAAATATGCATCATCTGTCTGTTCCACAAATTGTTTCATTTCTTCGTATGTTCGACAATTTACTAAAGGTTTAATATAATCGATGCCTCTTTTATGAACCGCACTCGTTACAACAATGGGACCACGTATCATCACCTTTTTCAACTGTTCAATCGATCGTTCAATATTAGCATCTTCTGCATCTGCCTTCGTTACAACCCCAATCGATAATTTCGGAATACCACTTGCAAATCCTGGTGGAAAAATATTTTTAATGGTCGTAGCATCTTGTACATATATAACGTGTGTCATTTGAAATGATGTTGCCATTATATTTTTATAAAATAACGGATTTTCTGTATATTCCCCAGGAGTATCTACAATCCATTGATGGTATTGCAATGTTTGCGTTTTTGCTGCTTTTGCATCATTGCCAACTAACTCGTTAATTAACGTCGTTTTCCCAGCATCAATGGCTCCTATTATCATTGCCTTATTGTTCATCTGTCTCATCCTATGATTTTGTAATTTTTGATGGCGTATATCCTAAGTTTTCCATTAAAAATCTATTTATTTCGATTAACGCCATTTCTACCTCTGAAACATCTCCTACAACTACTAAACTACCTGTGAATCTATCTAAAAATCCTAACTGAACATTGGCAGATTTCGTTGCAATATCCCCAGCTATAATTACTGTTTCACTTGGTGTACATGTCATTATTCCTAATGCTCCAGCTTTTTCTATACCGAGCATTTGAAATAATTCTTCATTTGGATTCGCAATAAGATGGCTTAAGGTTAATTGTTTTCCCGGAACAAATTCTTGTATAAATCTTTTCTTTTCTTCTTTTTCATGGTCAAACACTTTTATTTCCTCCTATCTCTATGTCAACGACTGCTTCAATCTACTTTATGATTGCTTGGCTTCCATGAGAAAATTGAAACGACAATTAAAGCAGATATAAGAGAAAGTAATAGAAGAAACATCTTTGTACTACTTAAAACAACCGAATCTCCTATAAATAGATCCTGAAGGAATTGAAGTACACATGCAAGAATAATGGATGCGACCATTATTTTCCCGAATATTTTATTTTTCATGTTCTCGCCTCCTCCCTTCTACCCTTATTCACACAATTACCTGTATAAAATATTATTTTTCCTTTGTCCTATATTCATCAGGACCGATGATTCCAGCTTCCCGATCGAGCTGCTCCAGTTCTAATGCTTTCGGGACCGCTAACCAATAAGCAAATGCAATTCCTAGAAGTCCTGCCGAAATCTTTCCTATGAGAACTGCTGGTATGAGGTCTGGTTGGAAATTAGCTGTATAAGATAAATGGTCCCCTAATAAGAACGCACATGTAACACCAAATGAAATATTAAGTACTTTATCTTTAGGTGGCATATCTTTTACAATGGCAAACATCGCAAGTATATTTGCTGTTGTTGCGACCATTCCTACACTACCCGTTGGAGTTAATCCTAATTTTTGTCCCACTTTGTTTAAATGAGTTGAAAAATACTTTCTAATTAAATAAACCATTGGGAATGCTCCCGCTAACATAATACCAATATTCCCCGCATTTTCTAATGCTCTAAATTGGTCTTCACTATCTGCCATGATTGGATCGAATCCCCACCAACCAATTGTGTTTGAAAAAATTCCCGTAAAAATTTCAATGATGGAAAATACGAGCACTAATCGAATCGCTGCACTTAATACTTTCCCAAAAATTAAAAACGCCTTAATCATCACGTTTGGCAGGAAGCGTAGTAATGCTGCTAAAATAACGACAAAAATTAATAATGGCAATAAATTTATAAATATTTGCATGTAAGATAAATTAAATGTATGATCCGCTTCCGCAGTCGTACTTATTGCAGTACGAATATCCATTTTTGTAAAAGCAATAATTGCCGAGGCAATAAACGCCCCTATTGGAATCGTTAATAAACCGGACATAATCCCTAAAGCCATATACTTATGGTCACGTTTATCTAATATCGGTAAACCTAAAGGAATGGAAAATACTATCGTAGCCCCTGCCATAAAACCGACAATCATCGCCATAATCCAACCTTCATAAGAATCTTTCAATACATCTGCTAACTGATATCCACCCATATCTGTTGCTAAAATTGTCGTTGCAGATGTTGCCATGTCTGCACCGATAGAACGGAAAAATGGCCCTAATATTTTTTCAATAAATGTAGAAATAAATGGGATGGACGCCATAATACCAGCCGAGTTAGCAAAGATCGGCGCAATAACATTTATCCCTTCCTCAAATTGTTTTCCCAATTCTGATTCACTATTAATGATTGAAGCAATAGCTCCAGAAAGAGCACAAGCCATCATAATATATACAATAATATCTGCAATTATACCCAAAATGTTACACTCCTTTACACGTTTTCTTTGTAAGGGTATGTAAAATCCCCCTATTTAAAATTGTTTATTTAATGACTAATACAGGTTTATCACTGTTATTAACAACATAATTACTAACACTACCGAGGATTACTTTCTTAATGTTTCCTAATCCCCGACTGCCAACAACAATCAAATCATAGTTATACGATGTCGCATATTTACATATTTTTTCACCTGGATTGTTGTTACCTTCCATCATCAGAACATTTGTATCTACCGTTGTTCCGTTATTTTCTAGTCGATTTTTAATTTCGTCTAACTGAAGCTTAATTTTTTCCACATGTTCCTTTTTTGCTTTTTCATCATGTTCTTTTTGAATTTTTTTCACATCTTCATCCATGATTTTCCTTTGCATCATTGCATTCGTATGTGGATTAGAAATATTAGATATAGAGATGACACAAATTTTCGTATTGCCATTGTGACTAAATAATGTTTCTACTTCGTCTATAGCTGCCTTACTCGTTTCGGATCCATCGTACGCTATCAATATATTTCGCATATTAATTTCCTCCCTTCAAAATATAAATCGCTTTCAATACTATGTTTGGCATATACACCTCCCTAAAAATAAACAATAAAAAAAGACGCTTAAAAAAATACTTTTTTAAGCGTCTTTGCTTTGTTCTATTCACTTGTACACTCTTACGAATACGAGAAACGTTTAGTGACACAACGTTTCGCACGATTCGATTGAAATCGCTTTCTCATTTATAAATAGTATTATATGGCTATTCAAAAAAATAATCAAGTTAATTTTTTGTTTTTTCATTTTGCTTTATAATTTTTTCCGATAATTCATACATGGACATTCTATGTTTCATACTATTTTCGCGCATAAACGTAAAAGCTTCTTGCTCAGAATATTGCTTCCGATCCATTACAATCCCTTTTGCTTTTTCAATAAGTTTTCGATGTTTTACTTCTTCCTTTGCAAGGATAATATCATCTTGTAACGCCTTTTTCTTTTCAGCTTGATGTAAGGCGATTTCAATTGCTGGGATAAGATTTTCTTTTGATATTGGTTTCACGATATACCCAACAATATTATCTTGTTGTGCTTTTTCTATAAATTCTTTTTGGCTATATGCAGTAATAATAACGATCGGAACATCTAATTGTTTCCCAATAATTCTGCTAGCTTTCAATCCATCTATTTTAGGCATTTTTATATCCATCAGTATAATATCTGGTTTCAAGGTCAATGCAAGTTCAACAGCTTTTTCTCCATTGTTCGCTTCTTCAATTACTTCATAACCTTCTGTTTCCAATATCACCTTCAAATCCATTCTTATAATAGATTCATCTTCCACTAATAATATCTTCTTCCCCACTAACTCTCACCTCCGGGCTTTTCTTAAACGAAATAAGTGCATGTGTACCCAAAGCTGTGGATAGAAAAGCAAATTCACCCTCTAAGTCGCTCTCTACCAAATTACGAACAATATTCAATCCGAGAGAAGGTTGTACATCTTTCATGCCGATACCATTATCGATGACATGAATTTCAATTACATCTTCATTCACATGAAATTCAATGCGAATATCTCCTTCTTCCTCTGGTTGAAAAGCATGTTTTAAAATATTTTGTACTAATTCATTTATAATAAGTGAAATTGAAACCGCTTTCTTTTGACTAGTAAATATTATATGGTCATTTGTTTGAATAATCAAGTCGATATTTTTATAAACAGAATTGATTACTAACTTAGAACATACTTTTCGAGTTAATTCAACAATATTTACTAATTCAGAACTTGAATCATCATTAGACAAAATTAATTCATACACTGCGGAAATACTAAATATTCGATTCAATGCTACTTCAAAATGTTCTTGATTATCATGTAAATTGCTTTGGTGCATTTGTAATCTTAGCAAACTTGCAATCGTTTGTAAATTATTTTTTACACGATGATGAATTTCTTCTATCATAATTGACTTCATCGATAATTCTTTTTCTTTCATCTTTAATTCTGTTAAATCTTGAATAATTAATAATGTATTCATGTTATTTTTCGTATGTTTTAATTTTATTTTTTTAATTACGAGACTTTTCCTTTCTATCGTTCGTTCAAATACATAGACGTCTTCATCATTTTCGTCATAAATTTCCTTTAGAAAGGGTAATAATTCCGTAATATTTTCTTGATAAATTTTATTCGTCCCACTCATTTCAACTAAAAATTTTACTCCAACAGGATTCGCATAAATTAACGCATGTTCATGATTCGTTAATATAAACATCTCCATTAATAAATCAGAAACAATTGGAATAGAAGAGTTGTCATACGATAAAATGATATCAAGCACTTGTGTTGGAATAGATAAATTACTTTCCTCTAAGTGAATGTTCTTTGTAAACTCTACTTCTTTTTCCTCAATTAATACAGCAATTATTTTATTTTCTTTGTTCTTTATCGGAATTACTGTTTGATGCACATTTCTACCTTCTTGATTAATGGCATTTTTTATAATTGATTTCTCCCCTTTTCTAAAACTATAAAAAACACCAGGTTCGAAAATCTCAAATACATCTTTACCTAGAACAGATTTAGTATATAATGGGATATCATCTTGTGGATATGCTTCTGCTACTACAATTGCATGTTCGTGATTTTTGCTTAAACAATCGATGAACATATACGATTGGGATAACTCTGCAAATTTATCCATTGTAGCTGCAATTTTCAGTATTTCCTCTATATCAGATGCCGTCAAATTAGTTTTTTTCTCACAAATTTCTTTCGTTTTTACAATCATAGCTTCACCTTTTTAACGTTTGTTTTTTCTTGCACTTTTTATTGGAGCACCTATTGCTATGTACTATCTTACCATAGAAAAAAGCGAAACATTACTCGTTTCGCTTTTCTAGTTTTGCTCTTATTTCATTTTCTTTCTGTTTAAACTCTCGGCTAACAAAAAATTCAATATGTTGCATTAAATTTGTAAATTCCCCGGGCAATAATCCACCATATTCCCCATCTAAATTTAATTGCATTCGTTTTTTTGGTGTCACTTTAATCTTTTTCGCTTGTGTGTAAATGACTAAATCATCATCGATATGATTCCCTCTTAATCCAGTCGTTGCAACTCGAAGGAATTCTGCTAAGTTCGTTTTCTTTAAAATAAGTAAATCAAAATAGCCGTCATCAATTAATGCATCAGGGGCGAGTTTTTCAAAACCGCCAACAGAGTTTGTGTTTGCAACGAGAAATAGCATAATATCGCCTTCGAACACTTTATCATCATACTCAATTTTTACAGAAGCTGGACGTAAAGATGGCAACATTTCAATTCCTTTTACATAGTAAGCTAGTTGACCGATAGCAGCTTTTAATTTAATCGGTACATCATATGTTAATTCCGTTAAATCACCACCACCAGCAATATTAATAAAATAATGCTCATTCACTTTTCCAATATCGAGTGCTTGAATATGTTCTTCTAAAATAATATCAACTGCTTTATGTATTTCACGCGGAATCATTAATGCTCTAGCAAAATCATTCGTCGTCCCCGCTGGAATAATACCTAATTTTGGACGATAATCTTGCTCCGCAATTCCATGAACAACTTCATTAATTGTTCCATCTCCGCCAGCAACGACGATCATGTCATATTTTCTCTCTACAGCAATTTTCGCTGCTTCTGTTGCGTCTCCTTCACCTGTTGTTGCGTGTGCAGATGTTTCATAACCTGCTTTTTCAAAACGCTCTAACACTGCTGGCAATTCTTTTTTAAATACTTCACGTCCTGCACTAGGGTTGTATATAATACGTGCCCGTTTCATTTGATGACCTCCTCAAATTAGAGCAAAACAATAAAAAGGAAACACGAACAAGATTCGACGATGACGTTTCACAACAACTTCGTAACATAATGTCCGTGTTTTCCTAAATATCGATAGTAATGTAATTACTGTTTATCTAATTCTTCTTTTAAAATTTTGTTAACTAATGGTGGGTTTGCTTGTCCTTTTGTTGCTTTCATCGTTTGACCGACCAAGAATCCAAGCGCTTTTCCTTTACCGTCTTTATAGTCAGCAACCGATTGTTCATTATTCGCTAATACTTCTAAAATAATGTCACGAAGTTGACCCTCATCAGAAATTTGTGCTAACCCTTTTTCTTTTACGATCACTTCAGGATCTCCACCATTTTCAATTAATTCTAGGAAAATGTCCTTTCCAATTTTTGATGAAATAGTTCCATCTTTAATTAATTGAATCATTTTAGCCAATCCTTCTGGTGTAATAGCAAGATCTTGTAATTCTTTTAAATGCTTATTCATATAAGCGGAAAGATCCCCCATCATCCAGTTAGAAGCTTGTTTTGCATCTGCACCTAATTCAACTGTTTTCTCAAAGAAATCAGCCATTTGAATCGTTGCCGTTAATACGCCGGCATCATATGCTGGTAAACCTAACTCCTCTACATAGCGTTTTTTACGAGCGTCTGGTAGTTCAGGAATTTGTTTACGAATCTCTTCCTTCCATTCATCACTAATAAATAGTGGGACAATGTCAGGATCTGGTAGGAAACGATAGTCATCAGCACTATCTTTTACACGCATTAAAATCGTCTTTTTCGTTTTTTCATCGTAACGACGTGTTTCTTGTTGAATGACGCCACCTTCTGATAAAACTTTTGCTTGACGTTTTTCTTCATATTCTAATCCAGCACGAACGAATGCGAATGAGTTTAAGTTCTTTAACTCTGTTTTTGTACCAAATTCTTTTTGTCCAACTGGTCGTAATGAAATGTTCGCATCACAACGTAATGAACCTTCTTCCATCCGTACATCCGATACTCCTGTATATTGAATAATCGATTTTAATTTTTCTAAATAAGCATATGCTTCTTCAGGTGAACGGATATCTGGTTCTGATACAATTTCAATTAATGGTGTTCCTTGGCGGTTGTAATCGACTAAAGAACCATCTAGTCCGTGTGTTAATTTACCAGCATCTTCTTCTAAATGAATACGTTCGATACCGATTTTTTTCTTTTCCCCATTCACTTCAATCTCAATCCAACCATTTTCCCCAATTGGTTGAGCGTCTTGTGAGATTTGGTATGCTGCCGGGTTATCTGGATAGAAATAGTGTTTACGGTCAAATACTGTTTCCGATGCGATATCACAATTTAATGCCATCGAAGCTTTCATTCCGAAGTTAACAGCTTCTTCGTTTAAAACTGGCAATGTCCCAGGATACCCTAAGTCCTTCGGGTTAATATTTGTGTTTGGTGCTTCTCCAAATGCGTTCGGGCTTGAGGAGAAAATTTTTGTGTTTGTTTTTAATTCTACGTGTACTTCTAATCCAACTACTGTTTCGAATTTCATGCCTCCGCACCCCCTAAGCTTGGACGCTTTTTATGATGATTTGTCGCCTGTTCATATGCATATGCAACACGATAAATCGTTTGTTCATCAAAATGCTTTCCGATAATTTGTAATCCTAAAGGTAAACCTTCTTCCGTGTAACCACTTGGAACAGAAATTGCTGGTAATCCAGCTAAGTTTACAGGTACTGTTAACATATCACTCATATACATTGTTAATGGATCCTTTACAACTGAGTCAAACTCAAATGCAGCTGTCGGAGCCGTTGGGCCGACAATAACATCATAATGTTCAAAAGCCGCTTTAAAGTCGTTTGCAATTAACGTACGTACTTTTTGTGCTTTACGGAAGTATGCTTCGTTAAAGTTATCCCGACCACTTAATATAGTTGAACCTGTTAAGATTCGACGTTTCGCCTCTTCCCCGAAACCTTCTGTACGTGATTTCTTAAACATATCGATCATATCTGTCGCTTTCTCTGAACGATGACCAAAACGAACACCGTCAAAGCGCGCTAAACTTGAAGATACCTCTGCATTTGCAATAATGTAGTAAACTGCATCCGCATACGCTAAATGTGGTAAGTTTACTTCTTCTACTGTTGCACCTAATAGTTCATACATTTTTAATGCATTTTCAACAGATTCTTTTACTTCTTCTGATACACCTTCACCTAAAAATTGCTTCGGTACTGCAATTTTTAAACCTTTTAATTCACTTGTTAAATTTTCAGCATATGCTGGAACTTGTTCTTTACTGCTTGTCATATCATTTTTATCATGACCGGCAATTACTTCTAATACTCGTGCGTTATCTTCAACTGTACGTGTCATTGGACCAATTTGATCTAATGATGGTGCCATTGCAACTGCTCCAAAGCGAGATACTAATCCGTATGTAGGCTTCATACCAACGATACCACAAAATGCCGCCGGTTGACGGATTGATCCACCAGTGTCAGTTCCTAAAGAAAACATGACTTCTCCCGCTGCAACTGCTGCTGCCGAACCACCACTTGAACCACCTGGTACATGATTTAAATTCCATGGATTACGAGTTTTCTTAAATGCAGATGACTCTGTGGATGAACCCATCGCAAATTCGTCCATGTTTAATTTCCCCATAAATAATGCATCTTCTGTAGACAATTTTTGTATGACTGTTGCATCATATAATGGATCAAAGTTTTCTAGCATTTTACTTGCACATGTTAAGTTTAAACCATTCATTGCAATATTATCTTTAATCCCTGCTGGAATTGCACTTAATTTTTTATCATAAGCTTTCGTTTCATCGATCTTTGCCGCTTTTTCTAAAGCTATTTCTTCTGATACTTGTAAAAATGCTTGTACATCACCGTCTACAGCTTTAATTTGATCAAGAGAAAGTTGCGCTAACTCTGTTGCACTAATTTCCTCGTTTTGTAACATTTGTTCTACTTGCTTAATCGTATAATTATGTAAACTCACGTTTTGCCCTCCTTTAGTCCATGATTGATGGAACTTTGATTTGACGTTCTTCCAATTCTGGTGCATTTTCCAATGCTTTTTCTCGATTTTCCCATACGACTGGTTCGTCTTTACGTAGAACATTCGTCGTCGCATTTCCGTTTGTCGTCGGTTTTACACCGTCTGTATTTATTTCATTAATTTTTTCCGTAAAGGTAATAATTTCTGTAATTTGTTCACTGTACATTGCCGCTTCTTCATCCGTTAATTCTAAACGTACTAAGTCAGCAGTTCTTAAAATATCTTCTTTTGTAATATTTGCCATTTTGGTTCACCTCCAAATATATAAACTCTTTATATGTGTCACGATTTTGCTCCATATTCGGCTTCGTTTTCATTTATAAAATAAAGAGTACAACACTCTTGATAATAGCAGAAACACAACTGTTTTCGCAACTATTCGCACTGTTTTTGACGTATTTTCCACGAAAAAAAGCCATTCGATCTCTTTACAAAAAATCGAATGGACTTTCTCTTTTATGAACGTTCTTTTTTTAGCAATGTAATCGTTTCATCAAATTCAGCTTCGATCGTAGTGTTTTCTTTATATGTCGCTTTACTAACGATGATTGTTATGAATAAATTTAATAAAAATCCTGGTACAATTTCATACAATGTATCTGTAAGTACTGGAGTCATGCCCCAAATTAATACTGTAATCGCACCAACAATCATCCCACTAAGTGCACCGATGTTCGTAATTTTCCTCCAATAAAGTGTAAGCAAAATGATTGGTCCAAATGAGGCTCCAAATCCCGCCCATGCGAAGGAGACGAGCTTTAAAATCGTATCTGTTTTCCCCCAAGCAAAACCTAATGCAATGAGAGATACAAATAGGACGGAGATACGCCCAAGGAGTACATATGTTTTATCTTTGGCATCACTTTTAATAATCGCTTTATATAAGTCCTCAATAAGTGCTGATGAAGTCACAATTAATTGCGAGGAAATCGTACTCATTACTGCTGCTAAAATTGCCGCCAACATAATACCTGCGATAAACGGATGGAAAATAATTTGCCCCAATTCAATAAAAATTGCTTCAGGATCTGTCAGCTTTAATTGAGGATTTTGCTGGAAATATGCAATCCCTATTAAAGCTGTACACATGGCACCGATTAAACTAAGCGCCATCCAACCAATACCAATTCGACGCGCTTCTTTCGTTTCTTTTACCGTTTTTATCGCCATAAAGCGCACAATAATATGTGGTTGCCCAAAATAACCGAGCCCCCAAGCTAATGATGAAATAACCCCTAATATTGTAGCACCTTTCCATAAACTTAATCGATTCGGATCAACCGCCTCAATAGATTGAACCGTTTCCGTAAATCCTCCCGTAAGGAAAATCCCAAATACCGGCACGAGGATCAACGCTAAAAACATAATTAACCCTTGCACGAAGTCCGTATAACTTACTGCTAAAAACCCTCCAAATAACGTATAGGAAACTACAACAATGGAGACGATAATCAATCCTGTATGGTAGGATAATCCAAATGAACTTTCAAAAAAGACGCCCCCTGCAACCATTCCTGAAGATACGTAAAATGTGAAGAATATTAAGATGATAATTCCTGAAGCAACACGAAGAATACGCGTTGAATCTTTTAACCTATTTTCTAAATAACTAGGGATTGTAATGGAGTTATTTGACACTTGTGTATACATTCTTAATCTCGGCGCAACGAAAATCCAGTTTAAATATGCACCGATTGTGAGTCCAATCGCAAGCCACGCTTCCACTAAACCAGTGGCATAAATAGCACCTGGAAGCCCCATTAGTAACCAACCAGACATATCTGCTGCCCCAGCACTTAAAGCCGTTACTGCTGGACCGAGTGATCTACCACCTAGCATATAATCCGTTAAATTACTCGTTCTTCTGAATGCATACCAACCTATTACTAACATCGCAATCATATAAAGGACAATCGCAATTAATTGAAATATATGTTCCGAAGCCATTTCATTCCTCCTTTTAAATTTTTAATTATAGTATATGTATGCACATTTTTATGAAAAAATTTATTGTACACATGATAGCATTATACGGAAAAATAAATTCATTTGAAATAATTTGCTTTTTTATTGACTTAAGGATGGGTGGATGTGACAACACACTAAACAGATGCGATAAACGGAATTTGGATGCAATGAACGCGAAAACAGATGCAATAAACGAAATTCGGATGCAATGAACGCGATAACAGATGCAATAAACGAAATTCGGATGCAACAAACGCAAAAACAGATGCAATAAACGAAATTCGGATGCAATGAACGTGAAAACAGATGCAATATACAAAATTCGGATGCAACAAACAC